>DMCN01000121.1 GCA_003445795.1 Gallionellaceae bacterium | reverse complement strand
GTGGTGGTCTTGCCTGCGCCGTTGCTGCCGATGAGGGTGACGAGTTCGCCCTGAGCGATGCTGAGACTGATGCCTTTGAGCGCCTGGATGCCGCCGTAGCTGACTTTTAAGTTTTCTACTTCGAGAAGATTGGTTTGCGTCATACGTCGGCCCNNACCAACGGGCATTGCGCCGGATGTTTCGGATACTTCCTTCCGGTGCAATGCGCTGCGCTTATTGCACCCTACATAAATCTCTGTGGTCTCTGTGATCTCTGTGGCAAATTGCTTTTGATCTTTCATGCTGCCTCTCCACCAAGATACGCAGCAATCACCGCCGGGTCGCGGCGCACATCTTCGGGCGCGCCTTCGGCGATCTTTTTGCCGTAGTCCAGCACGGCCACGCGGTCGCACAGGCCCATGATGAGTTTGACGTCGTGTTCGATGAGCAGCACTGTGACGCCGCTGGCGCGTATCTTCTGCAACAGTTCTTTCAAGGCAACGGTCTCGGTCGCGTTCATGCCGGCGGCGGGTTCGTCGAGTGCGAGCAATTTGGGTTCGGTGGCGAGGGCGCGGGCGATCTCGAGGCGGCGCTGTTCGCCGTAGGACAGGTGCTTGGCCAGCGTCTGGTGCGCGCAGGTGATGCCGACGTATTCCAGCAATTCGCGCGCACGCTGTACGGTGGCGCGCTCTTCGGCGCGGGCGGCGGCATTTCTTGTGAGCGCGCCCCAGATGCCGGTGCGCGTGCGCAGGTGGCGGCCGACCATGATGTTCTCCAGCGCGCTCATGTTGGCGAACAGGCGGATGTTCTGGAAGGTGCGCGCGATACCGGCTTGCGCCAACAGGTGCGGCTTGCAGCGCGTGTAGCTTTGTCCGGCGAATTGGAACGAGCCGCTGTCGAGCTGGTACAAGCCGGTGACGACGTTGAACAGTGTGGTCTTGCCTGCACCGTTGGGACCGATCAGACCGTATATGTCGCCGTGATGGATGTGCAGCGATACATCGGCAAGCGCGGTTACGCCGCCGAAGTGTTTGCCGACGTTGGTAAGTTCCAGCAGACGGTTACTTGGAGGCGTCATAGACGGTCTCCTGTTCCTGATGTAGCACGCTGTCGTCGGCATCGAATTCGCGGCGGCGTTGCGTCGAAGGCCATATCCCGGCGGGTCGCCATAGCATGACCAGTATCAGCGCAAGACCAAACATCAGCATGCGGAGGCTTTCCGGATCGACCACGACTTTGCCCAGTAACATTTGCTGTACCGGCCCGGCCGCATTGCGGAACAGTTCCGGCAGTGCCACCAGCAGCACGCCGCCCAGCACCACGCCGCCGACGTTGCCCATGCCGCCCAGCACCACCATGCACAGCACCATGATGGATTCCATGAGGCTGAAGCTCTCGGGGCTGACGAAGCCCTGGAAGCCCGCGAACAATCCACCGGAGATGCCGCCGAAAGTGGCGCCCATGGCGAAGGCGAGCAGTTTGATATTGCGCGTGTTGATGCCCATCGCCGAGGCCGCAACTTCATCTTCGCGTATCGCCACCCAGGCGCGGCCGATGCGCGAATCTTCCAGGCGGCGCGAGACGAAGATCACCAGCAGGGTGAAGCCGAGGAACAGGTAGTAATGCAGGTGCACGTCGTCCACGCGGATGCCGAACCAGTCATACGAGCTGCCGAACGAGAAGCCACCGATCTGCAGGGGATCAATCGCGCTGATGCCCTGCGGGCCGTTGGTGATGTTGACCGGGGCGTTCAGGTTGTTGAGGAAAATGCGGATGATCTCGCCGAAACCGAGCGTGACGATGGCGAGGTAGTCGCCGCGCAATTTGAGCGTGGGAGCACCGAGCAGTACCCCGAAACCGCAGGCGATCAGCGCCCCCAACGGCAGCACCACGTACATCGGCCAGTGCAGGCCGAATTGCGGCGAACCAAGCAAGGCGTAGGTGTAGGCGCCCACGGCGAAGAACGCGATGTAACCCAGGTCGAGCAGACCCGCATAGCCGACCACGATGTTGAGGCCGAGTGCCAGCATGATGTAGAGCAGCGCGAAATCGGCGATGCGCACCCAGCCGTGGCCGAACAGCGCGTCGATGATGAAAGGCAACGCCAGCAGGGCGATGGCGAGAGTGAGGTGGCCGGAGGAACGATGCAGTTTCATGCGCGCTCCGCCAGTTTCTCGCCGAGCAATCCGGAAGGACGGAACACCAGCACCGCGATCAGCACAAAGAACGCGAACACGTCCTGATAGTGACTACCGAGAAATCCGCCGGTGATATCGCCGATGTAGCCGGCGCCAAGACTTTCGATCAGGCCCAGCAGCACGCCGCCCAACATCGCACCGCGCAGATTGCCGATGCCGCCGAGTACCGCCGCGGTGAAGGCCTTGAGGCCCAACATGAAGCCCATGTAGTAATGCACGATGCCGTAGTTGGCGCTGACCATGAAACCGGCGATGGCGGCGAGCGCCGAGCCGAGCATGAAGGTGACGGAGATGACACGGTTGATGTCGACACCCATCAAAGTGGCGGCGGCGGGATTCTCAGCCACGGCACGCATGGCACGGCCGGTGCGGGTGTGATGCACCAGCCACATCAGTCCCACCATGATGAGGAGCGCGACGATGACGATGACGATCTGCACGTCGTTCATCACCGCGCCGCCGAGGTGGTGCGAGGTGTTGGTGAACGGCAGGGTGAAGGAATGATATTCGCGCCCCCAGATCATCATCGCCAGATTTTGCAGCACGATGGAGACGCCGATGGCGGTGATGAGCGGCGCGAGACGCGGCGCATGGCGCAACGGACGATAGGCGATGCGCTCGATGCTGTAGCCCAGTGCCATGCACACGGCGACAGCCGCCATCAGGCTGAGCAACACCGCCAGCACGGGCGCTATCGCCGCCGCCAGCAAGGCTTGCAAGGCGGCAAGCGCAACCATCGCACCTATCATCACCACTTCGCCGTGCGCGAAGTTGATGAGGCCGAGGATGCCGTAGACCATGGTGTAACCCAGCGCCACCAGCGCATACACGCTGCCCTGCACCAGGCCGTTGATGATCTGCTGAAAGAAGATATCCACTGTTATTTACGCGATCTATACAAAGAAAAAGCGACACACAGGGTGTCGCTTTCGCTCACTGCCAACTGTTTCACGGCTTGGCCGCGGGCGCACCGCCCATGGTCTGCACGACTTGCCATTTGCCCTGGCGCGCCTGATACAGGGTGACTGCACCGCCCCTGATATCGCCCTTCTCGTCGAATGCGATCTTCGCGGTGACGCCGTCGAGTTCGACCTTGCCGATCTCCGGCAGGTATTTGGCGGGTTCGGCGGAACCGGCCTTCTGCATGGCAGCGATCATCACGTTGACGGCGTCGTAGCAATACGGCGCGTAGAGTTGGATGGGTTGTTTGAATTGCGCTTCATAGCGTTTGGCGAAATCTCGTCCGCTCGGCATCTTGTCCAACGGCACGCCGGGCAATGAGGCATAAGTGCCTTCCACGGCCGCACCGGCGAGATCGATCAGCTTGGGCGTGTAACCGCCGTCACCCATCATGAATTGCGTCTTCATACCGAGGGAGCGCAACTGCTTGACCATCGGCACACCCTGCGGGTCCATGCCGCCGAAGAACAGCAGCTCGGGCTGTTTGCCCTTGATCGAGGTCAGCACGGCGGTAAAATCAACGGACCTGTCGGTGGTGTACTCGCGCGCGATGATCTTCGCGCCGTTCGCTTCGGCCGCTTTGACGAACTCGTCCGCCAGCCCCTGTCCGTAGGCAGTGCGATCATCGATCACCGCGATGTTCTTGAGACCCAGCACTTTGACGGCGAATTCGCCCAGCGCCTTGCCCTGCTGTGCATCGTTGGTCATCACGCGGAAGGCAGTGTTGTAGCCCTGAGCGGTGAACTTGACTGCGGTGGCGGAGGGGGAAATCTGCGGGATGCCGTTCTTGAAGTAGATGGAGGAAGCGGGGATGCTGGTGCCGGAATTGAGGTGACCGATGACGCCGTTCACTTTGGCATCGACCAGTTTCTGCGCCACGATGGTCGCGGTCTTGGGGTCGGTCTGGTCGTCTTCGCTCAGCAACTCGAAACGCGCCTTCTTGCCGCCTATGGTCACGCCCTTGGCGTTGGCGTCGTCGATGGCCATGCGCGTGCCGTATTCGTTGTCCTTACCGATATGCGCCTGCGGACCGGTGAGCGGGCCGGCGGCGCCGATCTTGATCACCAATTCATCGGAAGCTGCAGTCGTTGCGGTCTCGCTTTTGCCGCATCCGGCGATGGTGACGGCAAAGGCCGCCAGCAGTGCAATTCTGTTGATCAACATAGTGAAATTCGGTCGGTAAATTAAGGATGGCCGGATTATGCGTAGGCCCCTATCCCTTGTCAATTAAGCCTTCCGGGGCAACAAAAAAGCCGACTTGCGTCGGCTTTTCTGCATTACAGACGAAGCTTGGTATTACAGGCTCAGGACCCACTTTACCAGTTCCTTGATGTCTGCTTCCGGAACCTTGGGAGCATTCGGCGGCATCGGCATCGGGCCCCAAACGCCGGAACCACCCTTGGCTACTTTGGCTTCCAGCTTGGCAGCTGCGCCCTTGTCGCCCTTGTATTTCTTGGCAACGTCACCATAGGACGGGCCAACCAGCTTCTTGTCCATTGTGTGGCAAGCACTGCAGCCGTGCTTTTTGGCCAGCGGGTGCATTTCTGCGGCCATTGCAGAACCGGCGACCATCAGGCCGGCAGCTGCGATCATGCTGATAACGATAGATTTCATTTTCTCTCCATTTTATAGGTTTAACTACTTTTGAAACGAGCGGAGCACTGACCCCGCCCGCATTCTAAACAACCCCGCGTGAATTGCAAACCTGCGGTCTGCCAGCCAATAACGCCCGTACCCGGAAGTGCGTTGACTCCCAAACCGCCTTATTTGAGGCTCAGGATGTAGCGCACCAGGGTTTGGATGTCGCTTTGGCTGACCTGGGGGGTGTTCGGCGGCATGGGTACTGCACCCCATGCGCCGCTGCCGCCCTTGGCGACCTTGTCGATCAATTTGGCTTCAGTGCCCTTCTGGCCGCGGTATTTCGCCGCGATGTCCTTCCATGCCGGACCGACCAGCTTGCGATCTATGGCATGGCAGGCGAAGCATTTGCTCGCCTGTGCTAGTTGCAACTCTTTGGAAACAGGCGCGGCTGCCGCGCTTGCGGGTGCGGCGGCGACCGGTGTTGGTGGGGCCACTACCGGAGCGGGCTGAGTGGCTTGCGGGGCAGGCGAATCCGGCTGACAGGCTGTCAGCACAACCATGGACGACAGGGCCAACAACCCAAAGACCTTCTTATTCATATCAATACCTCCTCAAGTTTCATCGCGTTCGCCGTGTTCCAGCCAGTTGAGCAGGTATGCCCATTGTTCCAGTTCGCGCTGTGCCAGCGAGGGCGGCAGGTCGAACAGGGTCTTGCCCTCGAACGCGGCGTTTACATAGACCTGCGCCTCGCGCAGATAAGCCAATACGGGCAGGTCAAGACCTTTCAGGAACTGTTCCAGCGTGAGCGCGGCACGGGTGCGCGGGTCCATACGCATACCGACGACGCCAACGAAGATCTTGCCTTTGCGCACGTTCTTCTCGTGATGCAGCACTTCGAGAAAGTCGCGGCTGGCCTGGATATCGAATGCCGAAGGCGCGATTGGAACGATCACCCGGTGCACCAGCTTGAGGGCATGGTCGAGGTTCTTGCCGTGCAAGCCGGCGGGAGAATCGATCACCAGGCTATCGACCGGGGCGTTTTTCTCGCCTTCGCTCTGCATGAGTTCAATAGCGGGAAGTTGCGGGGAACGGGTCGCCAGCCATTGCGTCGTCGATTTCTGGCGGTCCAGATCGAGCATCGCAACGCGCTGCCCGCGCGAGGCGAGGTAGCCCGCGATGTTGGTGGACAGCGTGGTCTTGCCGCTGCCGCCTTTGGGATTCGCAATCAGTATGGCTTTCATGCAACCGCCCCCTTACGATCTGTACAGCCGGTTATTTCTCCACTTGCGAAACATCGCGCACCGCGCCCTTGTCGGCGCTGGTCACCATCGCCGCGTAGGCGCGCAATGCCGCCGACACCTTGCGCGGACGCTCGGCAGTGGGCCTCCAGGCCAGCTTGCCTTTGGCTTCCATCGCCGCGCGACGTTTGGACAGCTCGGCATCCGTGATCGCCAGATCGATGGTGCGGTTGGGGATGTCGATCTCGATGCGATCACCTTCCTGCACCAGACCGATCGCGCCGCCGCTGGCCGCTTCCGGCGAGGCATGTCCGATGCTCAGACCCGAGGTGCCGCCGGAGAAACGCCCGTCGGTGAGCAGCGCACAGGCTTTGCCCAAGCCTTTGGATTTCAGATACGAGGTCGGGTACAACATCTCCTGCATGCCGGGACCGCCCTTGGGCCCTTCGTAGCGGATCACCACCACATCTCCTGCAACGATCTGGTCGGCGAGGATGCCGGCCGTTGCCGCATCCTGACTTTCAAACACGCGCGCGCGCCCGCTGAATTTCAGGATGCTCTCATCCACACCGGCTGTCTTGACGATGCAGCCGTCGAGCGCGATGTTGCCGTGCAGCACCGCCAGTCCTCCGTCTTTCGAGTAAGCGTGTGCCATGTCGCGAATGCAACCCTTCGCTCTATCCGCATCCACCTCCGGATAGAGCATGGACTGCGAAAACGCGATAGTGGTGACGATGCCGCCGGGAGCGGCGCGGAAGAATTTTTGCACCGCTTCGTCCTTGCTCTGCACGATGTCCCACTGCTTGAGTCCGTCGCGCAGGGTCTTGCTGTGCACGGAACCGACTTCGCCGTGCAGCAGCCCGGCACGGTCCAACTCACCGAGGATGGCGGCAATGCCGCCTGCGCGGTGCACGTCTTCCATGTGGTATTCGGACGAGGGTGCGACCTTGCACAGGGTCGGCACATGACGCGACAGGCGATCCATATCCTTCATGGTGAAATCGACTTCCGCTTCGCGCGCGATTGCCAGCAGATGCAGCACGGTGTTGGTGGAACCGCCCATGGCGATGTCCAGCGTCATCGCGTTCTCGAAGGCATTGAAGTTGGCGATGCTGCGCGGCAACACAGAGGCGTCGTCCTGTTCGTAGTAACGCTTGGCGAGATCGACGATCAGACGGCCGGCGCGCAGGAACAATTGTTTGCGCTCGGCGTGCGTCGCCACCAGCGAACCGTTGCCTGGCAAACTTAAACCCAAGGCTTCTGTGAGACAGTTCATCGAGTTGGCGGTGAACATGCCGGAACAGGAACCGCAGGTCGGACAGGCGGAACGCTCGATGGCCTCCACCTCCTCGTCGCTCACGCGGCTGTCGGCGGCGGCGACCATCGCGTCGACCAGATCGAGTCCCTTCACCTTGCCCTGCCAGTTGACCTTGCCGGCTTCCATCGGCCCGCCGGAGACGAAAACCACCGGGATGTTGAGGCGCATCGCGGCCATCAGCATGCCGGGGGTGATCTTGTCGCAATTGGAGATGCATACCAGCGCGTCGGCACAGTGCGCGTTGACCATGTATTCCACCGAATCGGCGATCAGGTCGCGCGAAGGCAGCGAATACAGCATGCCGTCGTGCCCCATGGCGATGCCGTCGTCGATGGCGATGGTATTGAATTCCTTGGCGATGCCGCCCGCCTTCTCGATCTCGCGCGCCACCAGTTGCCCCATGTCCTTGAGGTGCACGTGGCCGGGCACGAACTGGGTAAAGGAGTTGGCGATGGCGATGATGGGCTTGCCGAAGTCGCCTTCGGTCATGCCGGTGGCGCGCCACAGCGAGCGTGCGCCGGCCATGTTGCGGCCATGGGTGGAGGTACGGGAACGGTAGGCAGGCATGATGTCTCTCTAATGTAATGGTGATGCACGTATAATCTGCCGCTCAATTCTAACCGATTCGCCCCATGCTCGTTCACCCCCAATTCGACCCTGTCGCCATCCATCTCGGCCCGTTCGGCATCCACTGGTACGGGTTGATGTACCTGCTCGGCTTTGTGGTTTTCATCTGGCTGGGCCGGATGCGCCTGCGCAAGCTGAACCAGCCCGGCTGGGATAACCAGTTCCTCGACGATCTGTTGTTCTACGGCGTGCTCGGTGTGGTGCTGGGCGGTCGTCTGGGTGAGGTGCTGTTCTACAACCCCGGCTTTTACTTCTCGCACCCGCTGAAGATACTCGCGGTGTGGGAAGGCGGCATGTCTTTCCACGGCGGATTCCTCGGTGTACTGGTGGCGATGGCGCTGTTCGCGAAGAAGCGCGGTATCCAGTGGCTGGTGCTGATGGACTTCATCGCGCCGCTGACACCGCCCGGGCTGGCGTTCGGACGCATCGGCAATTTCATCAACGGAGAATTGTGGGGACGCCCGACCGATGTGCCGTGGGGCATGGTGTTCCCCAAAGTGGATAACCTGCCGCGCCACCCTTCGCAGCTGTATGAGTTCGCCATGGAAGGCGTCGCACTATTTATAGTGTTGTGGCTGTTCTCACGCAAGCCGCGCCCGGTCGGTTCGGTACTTGGACTGTCTATCGCCGCTTATGGCAGCTTCCGCTTCCTCGGCGAATTCACGCGCAACCCGGACGAAGGAATCTTCGGTCTGATGACCTTCGGCATCAGCATGGGACAATGGCTGAGTGTGCCCATGGTCCTGGTCGGCGGCAGTTTGATGATCTGGGCGTACCGCCGCGCCCGCTAGGCACCGACCATGCTCCGCGCTCTTGCTCTTTCGCTGATCTGCTCCTGCTGTGCCAGTCTCGCGCATGCCGAGAACGCGGCACTGGAAGCCTGCTCCATCATCGTGAACAGGAATGATCGATTGCGTTGCTACGACGATGCCGCCGCGGTGAAACCCGTTTTGCGCAGCTACCTGACCCGCGCCTGGGACCTTGACGGCCAGGGCAACCCCGATGCGGGCGGCATCCGCCGTCTGGAGCCTTATCGCAAGAACTATGCGCTGATCCGCTATACCTCGAACATCAACGCATCCCCGACCTCGCCTTCGCCAAACCACTCCGTGGCGACACCTTATCCCTACACGAAGGTCGAGACGAAATTCCAGTTCAGCGCCAAATCGGAGATCGGCAATTACCGCGACCTCGAATTCCTGGGCTTCAAGAATTTCCGCCTGTGGGGCGCTTTCACACAGCAGGCGTTCTGGCAGGCATTCAATGTCGGAAATTCTTCCCCTTTCCGAGATTCGAACTATGAGCCGGAACTGATCGGCACTTTCGGCACCGGCAATGCCGAAGGCTGGAAGTTGCTCAATCTCGGCTTCTCCCACCAGTCGAACGGTCGCAAGGAGCCGGATTCGCGCAGCTGGAACCGCCTGTATCTACAAGGTGGCTGGGAATGGGATGAAGTCTATGTGCTGGGGCGCGGCTGGTGGCGCTTGCCGGAAAAGGCAAGCAAGGACGACAATCCCGATCTGACCCGTTATCTGGGCCGCGCCGAGATGGTCGTGCATTGGTTACCGGACCGGGACGACGAGATCATCATGTTGCTGCGCAGCAATCTCAATGCGCACGGACACAAGGGGTTCGTGCAACTCGACTGGGCCAGCCCGTTCAAGGTCGGGCGCTCCTCGCAACTCAATTTCCAGCTCACCTCCGGCTACGGCGACAGCCTGATCGACTACAACCACTATCAGACGACTTTCGCCATCGGCATCGTGTTCAAGGAATGGTAGCCGCGTTGACACCCCGCATCGCCTCCACGATACTCTTGCACCGCATACTTAAGGCCCCATTTTGGACGACATCTCTTTAGGCACGCTGTTCGGCATCTTGCTGGTACTGCTGGTCTGCAGCGCGTTCTTCTCCGGCTCGGAGACCAGCATGATGGCGATCAATCGCTATCGCCTGAACACGCTGGTGCGCAAAGGGAACCGCAGCGCCAAATTGGTCAACGCCCTGCTCGGCAAGGTCGACAAGCTGCTCGGCTCCATTTTGCTAGGCAACACGCTGGTCAATGTCGCCGCCGCCGCGCTGGCCAATATCATCATCCTGCGCCTGTTCGGGCAAAACGACTGGGCGATCCTGCTGGGGACATTGGCACTCACGTTCGTGATCCTGGTCTTCAGCGAGATCATGCCAAAGATCATCGCGGCGAGTTTTCCCGAGCGTATCGCCTTGCCCGCAAGCTATGTGCTGACGCCGATGATCACACTCTTCCATCCGGTCGTGCTGATTGCCGGCGGCATGGTGAAAGGATTGCTGTGGCTGCTGCGCATCAGGATTGAAACAGACCAGAGCAAGCAAAAGATGACGATCGAGGAACTGCGCGGACTGGTGCTGGAGGCCGAGCATTTTCTGCCGCGCAAGCACCAGAAGATGCTGTTGAACCTGGTCGATCTGGAGCGCATCACCGTCAACGATGTGATGATCCCGCGCAACCAGATCGAGGCCCTGGACATCGGAGCCGATCCGGCCGAGCTGCGTCAGCAGATCATCACCTGCCACCACACCTTGCTCCCAATCTATGCCGATACGCCCAGCAACGTCATCGGCATCCTGCACATCAAGCGGGTGTTGCCCTTGTTGCAGGAGGAAGAGCTGGATACGGCGCAGTTGCGCGAGATGTTGCACGATCCCTATTTCATTCCTTCCGACACGCCCCTGCTCAAACAATTGCAGCAGTTCCAGGAACGTCAGACCCGTCTCGGCCTGGTGGTCGACGAGTACGGCGAGTTGCTGGGACTGGTCACACTGGAGAACATCCTGGAAGAGATCGTCGGCGATTTCACCACCCAGTCGCCGTCGCAGACCGGCAAATTTCTGCGCCACGACGATGGTAGCCTTTTGCTGGAAGGAAGCAGCAGCCTGCGCGAACTGAACCGCAAACTGGGCTTGCACCTGCCGCTGGGCGATGCAAAGACCCTCAATGGCTTGATCCTCGAGCATCTACAGGACATCCCAGAAGCCGGAACCAGCCTGAAGATCGGTGATTATCCCATCGAGGTCATCCAGACGCAGGACCGAGCAGTGAAAGTGGCGAGATTGTTCCCGGCACAGCAGCGGCTACCTTTACAAAGGGGGTAAAGCCATGCATCATGCAAAAGCCCTTTATAATCCGGCACGTCAGTGATTGAGCGCCGCATCTCTTAGACTCCGCCCCACGGCAATTAATTTGAGGTTACAAGATGGCAACCCAAAAATCTGAAAAAACCAAAGAATACCAATACAGCTGGGAAGGCAAGGACAAGGCCGGAAAAATAGTCAAAGGGGAGATGCGTGGCGCGGGCGAGGCCAGCGTATCCGCACATCTGCGCCGCCAAGGCATCACTGTAAACAAAATCAAGAAAAGCGCATCCGGCGGGGGCAAGATCACGGAGAAGGACATCACCCTATTCACGCGCCAGCTTGCAACCATGCTGAAATCGGGCGTGCCACTATTGCAAGCATTCGATATTGTGGGCAAAGGACATGACAACCCGGCTGTCGCTCGCCTGCTGTTCGACATCAAGACAGATGTCGAGACCGGCAGCAGTCTGGAACAGTCATTCCGCAAGTTCCCGCTCTACTTCGATGACCTGTATTGCAACCTGCTGGGGGCTGGCGAAGCGGCAGGTATTCTTGACACTCTGCTCGATCGCCTGGCAACGTACAAGGAAAAGATCCTGGGGATCAAAAGCAAGATCAAATCCGCGCTCTTCTATCCGGTTTCGATCATCGTCATCGCCTTTGTCATCACCGCAGTGATCATGATCTTCGTGATTCCCGCCTTTAAAGATTTGTTCAAGAATTTCGGTGCCGATTTGCCCGGCCCGACGTTGGTTGTGATGGCGATCTCCGATTTCTTCGTTGCCTGGTGGTGGGCGATCCTGGGAATCGTCGGCGGCACAGTGTACGGCTTCTTCTACGCCTGGAAGCGCAACAAAAAAATGCAGCGGCGGATGGATCAAATAATGTTGAAAATCCCGGTATTCGGCCCGCTGGTGCGCAAGGCTTCGATCGCGCGCTGGGCGCGTACTCTCGCCACCATGTTCGCCGCTGGCGTACCGCTGGTGGAGGCTTTTGATTCGGTTGCAGGGGCCTCGGGCAATGCAGTTTATTACGATGCAACCAAGGCCATCCAGCGTGAAGTGACCAGCGGCACCAACCTCACTGTCGCCATGCAGAACACAGAGGCTTTCCCCAGCATGGTGCTGCAGATGGTCGCCATCGGCGAGGAGTCCGGTGCGCTCGACAGCATGTTGGGCAAGGTGGCCGATTTCTTCGAGGCGGAAGTGGACGATGCGGTGGAAGCATTGTCCAGCCTGATGGAGCCAATCATCATGGTGGTGCTGGGCACGCTCATCGGCGGTATGGTGGTGGCGATGTACCTGCCGATCTTCAAGATGGGCCAGGTAGTTTGATGAGAGCAGATAGTAGGGAGGGGGGGGTGGGGAGGGGGGATGCCACCGTAGGGGCGATTCATGAATCGCNNTTGCCGCGCCTTTTTTATATATTCAGGGTGCTCATAGATGTTGCTACTGCTCCAAACCTCGCCGCTTGTATTTGTCCTAGTTGCAGGATTGCTTGGCCTGCTCGTCGGCAGTTTTCTCAACGTCGTCATCCACCGCCTGCCCAAGATGATGGAACGCGACTGGCATGCGCAATGCGCCGAGCTGAACGGGCAGACACCCGCCCCTGTTGCACCATATAACCTGGTGGTCCCGCGTTCCGCCTGCCCGCATTGCGGTCATGCGATCGGCGCACTGGAGAACATCCCGGTGGTGAGCTATCTCTTCCTCAAAGGCAAATGCAAGGGTTGCGGCGCGGCCATCTCGATGCGCTATCCGATCGTGGAGGCCGTCAGCGGCATCCTGAGCGCTTACGCTGCCTGGCATTTTGGTTTCGGCGCTGCCGGGATCGCAGCCATCGTGTTTGTCTGGGCGCTCATCGCGCTCACCTTCATCGATTTCGACACCCAACTGCTTCCCGACGACATCACTCTCCCCCTGCTCTGGCTGGGGCTGCTGCTCAACCTCAATGGTGTCTTTACCACGCTGCCGAATGCTGTCATCGGTGCTGTAGCAGGCTACCTCGTGCTGTGGAGTGTGTACTGGGCGTTCAAGCTTGCTACCGGCAAGGAAGGCATGGGTTTTGGCGATTTCAAATTATTGGCCGCGATCGGCGCCTGGTTTGGCTGGACGATGCTGCCGCTAGTCATCCTGCTTTCTTCTCTGGTCGGCGCCGTGGTAGGTATCGCGCTCATCGTCTTCGCCAAACGCGGCCGCAACATCCCCATCCCGTTCGGCCCCTACCTTGCCGGCGGCGGCCTGATAGCGTTGTTCTGGGGGCAGACGCTGACGCAGAACTATCTGCAACTGTTGGCACCGTGAATTATCTGGTCGGGCTGACAGGCGGTATCGGTAGCGGCAAAAGCACCGTTGCTGGACTGTTTGCCGATCAAGGTGTGCGCGTCATCGACACCGATCTCATCTCTCACGGGCTCACACAAGCAGGCGGGACAGCCATCCCGCTGATACGCAAGGAATTCGGGGACCGTCATATCGATACCCAAGGGGCGCTGGATCGCGGCCGCATGCGCCAATTGGTATTTGCCGATTCTGCCGCCAAACTCAAGCTGGAAGCCATCCTACATCCCCTCATCCTCGCGCAGACACGGCAGCAGGCGGCCGAGCCAAGCAAAGCGCCATATACTCTGATCGTGGTTCCTTTGCTGTTCGAAAACGGGAGATATGCCGGCTGGATGGACCGCACCATCGCCGTTGACTGCACGCAAGAGGCCCAACTCGCGCGCACCATGCAGCGCAGCCAACTGAGCGAAGCCGAGGTTCGCGCCATCCTGGCGCATCAACTCGACCGGACGGAACGGCTAGCGCTGGCCGACGAAGTGATCCGTAACGACGGAACCCTAGAGGACCTGAAGGCGCAGGTCGTCGGAATGCACCGCCGTTTATCGGCTTTGGCGACGGAAAGCGATTGACGGCGCGGAAGGCTGCCTATATCTTTCGCAACCAACAAAACCCCAACTCTGCTAGGCGATTGTGATCAGTTACGAGTTCCCGCTGAACGAACGAGTGCGCACCATGTTGCGCCTGGAGGATCTCTTCTTTCGCATCGCCCGCTTCATCGAAAGCGACGAGAGCCCAGACCATCACGCAGCGCTTGGCATCTTGTTCGAGATCCTCGAAGTCGCCTGCCGTGCCGACCTTAAATCCGAGCTGTTACAAGAGCTTGAACGGCAGAAGAAAGTCCTCAACGGTTTGCACAACAATCCCGAGATATCCGAAAGCGCACTGGACGCGCTGATCGCCGACATCGAGAACACCAGCGCGGCGCTGCTGAAGATGACCGGCAAGATCGGCCAGCATCTGCGCGACAACGAATGGCTAATGGGCATCAAGCAGCGCGCCGTCATTCCCGGCGGCGTCTGCGAATTTGACCTGCCCTCCTACCATTACTGGCAACACCAGAACACCGAATTCAGGCAAAACAACCTGAATGAATGGCTAGCCCCCCTGCTGCCCCTGCGCGACGGCATCACCATCCTGCTCAAGCTGCTGCGCGAAAGCGGGCGTACCCACCACTTCACAGCATTCCACGGCAGCTTCCAGCAGATGCAGGGCGGCCGTGTCGCACAGATGCTGCGCATCAGCCTAGACGCCGAGATCCCCTGCATCCCCGAGATCAGCGCCAACAAATACGCCCTCAATATCCGCTTCGTCGAGGCCAAGTACACCGCCAAGACCGCGCTTTACGACCAGGACGTCGCCTTCGACCTGACCTTCTGTTCTCTCGCATGAGCAAGCCGACAGTCGTCACTTGCCCGACTTGCGGCAAGGAACATGTGTGGGATACAAATAACCGCTTCCGCCCCTTTTGCAGCGAACGCTGCAAGCTCATCGATCTGGGAAAATGGGCCAACGAAGAATATCGCGTCGAACAACGCGAGCAGGAAATACCCGATCCGGATCACCAGGCCTGACGCAGCAATGCGATGCCATGAGCGCCGTGTTTCCACGCGTTCGGCATATCTTCCTGTTTCAATCCTCCCAATGCATACACCGGTATAGACGAACCCGCCGCGATCGCGGCAAAATTCTCCCAGCCCAGATGCGCTGCACCCGGATGCGATTGTGTCGGCAGCACCGGACTCAGCAGCGCAAAATCGCAGCCCAAGGCTTCGGCGCGACGCAACTCCTGTGAGTTATGGCAGGAAGCCGCACACCGATCCACGTCGGGACGTTCCTTCATATCCGCGAGCTGGGTGGAAGTCAGCTGCACACCGTCTGCCCCCACCTCCCGCGCCAGCGCCACGTCGCCGTTAAGCAACACCTTTGCGCCCCGCGCATGGGACAGGGCAACCACACGCTGCGCCAGTGAGCGCAGCTGCTCCCCAGGTAGATCTTTCTCGCGCAACTGGATCAGTTTCAACCCCGCATCCAGCCTGGTTTGCAGGATTGTCAGAAATGACTCCACGCCCAGCTGGGCGGCATTGCTGATGGCATACAGCGTCGGCAATTCCAGCGCGCGCAGGATGGGCGCATTGGCGGGAAGGATAGGAGCGACGTTTGCATGTCCCGGCTGTTGCCAGGCGAACTGCTGGCCCTCATGCGGATGCATTTCGCCGGACCACTCCGTCACACGGAAGAAGTTCAGCCGCACGGTAGCGTGCGGATAAGTGAACACGCGGGTAAGCCAGGGATAGGCGGTATGCACGGTGATGCCGAGTTCCTCGTGCAGTTCACGCACCAAGGCGTGATGCGCAGTCTCCCCCGGCTCCACCTTGCCGCCGGGAAATTCCCAATAGCCGGCCCATATCTTGTCGGGAGGACGTTGCGCAAGGAGAAAACAGCCATCGGGACGTTGCAGGACCGCCGCGGAGACTTCGACGACTTTATCTTTCGACATGTCGACCGCACCAGTCCCGCGCGAACTGCCCCGCCACCCTGCCACTGCGCGAACCGCGCAGCAACGACCATTGCAGTGCGGATGTGCGTACATCATCCGTCATTCCCGGTTTCCAGCCATGGTGCGCCAGCCAGTGTGCGGCCACCGCAAGATATTCATCCTGCGTAAACGGATAAAAGGAGATCCACAAGCCGAAGCGTTCGGACAGCGACACTTTCTCTTCCACGCTCTCCGCCGGATGCACCTCATCGCCCACATATTTTGTGGCGAGATTGTCCTGCATCGATTGCGGCATCAAGTGGCGGCGGTTGGAAGTCGCGTAGATGAGCAGGTTGTCGGAGAACGCCACCAGATCGCCGTCCAGCGCCGCCTTGAGCGCTTGATAGCCGGGTTCGGCATCATTGAAAGAAAGATCGTCGCAATACAGGATGAAACGCTCGGCGCGTCCCTGCACCAAGCCGATGATGTGCGCCAGATCGATCAGCCCCTGTTTGTCGATCTGGATCACGCGCAAGCCTTGCCCGGCGTATTCGGTCAATAGCGCTTTGACGAGAGACGACTTGCCGGTGCCGCGCGCGCCGGAAAGCAGCACATTGTTCGCCGTACCGCCGCGCACGAATTGCTGCGTGTTCTGTTGGATGCGTTGTTTCTGGTCGTCAATGCCAAGCAGGTCGGAAAGCGCGATACGCTGGAAATTCAAAACGGGATGCAACGAGCGTTGCTGATGGTCCCAGCGGAAGGCGGCGGCAGATTGCCAATCGGGCGGTTGCGGTTGTGCGCCGGGCAGAATATTTTCCAGACGAACGAGTAAGCCTTCGGCACGGGAGAGAAATTTATCCAGCTTATCCATAGAACATTTCCCCCGTGCGGGAGCTGCAAATCAGCTTCTGTAGCTCGCGTTGATCTTCACGTAATCGTAAGAGAAGTCGCACGTCCACAGCGTGGCGTTGACCGCCCCGCGGTTCAGTACCACGCGGATGGTGATATCACTCTGCTTCATCACACGCTGGCCGTCATCTTCCCGGTAACTCGCGGCACGCCCGCCGTTCTCGGCCACCAGCACGTCATCAAGATAGAGTTTCAATGTCGCAACATCAAGATCGCCCACGCCCGCGTAACCGATCGCAGCGAGGATGCGTCCGAGGTTGGGGTCGGAAGCGAAGAATGCGGTTTTAACCAGAGGGGAGTGCGCAATGGCGTAGCCGATCTTTTTGCACTCGGCTTCGTCCTTGCCGCCTTCGACCTTGATGGTGATGAACTTGGTAGCGCCTTCGCCGTCGCGCACGATGGCCTGGGCCAGCACGGTTGCGACTTCGGTGATGACGGCCTGCATGGCTGCGCGGTTAGCGGCATCGATCGTTACGCCGCTCTTTCCGGTGGCGATGAGCATCAGCGCATCGTTGGTGGAGGTATCACCATCCACGGTGATGCAGTTGAACGAACGATTGGCCGCCTCGGACACCATCTGCTGCAACAACGGTTGCGCGATGGCGGCATCGGTGGCGATGTAGCCCAGCATGGTGGCCATGTTGGGATGGATCATGCCGGAGCCTTTGGAGATGCCGGTGACGGTGACGGTTTTGCCGCCGATCTGCACTTGCTTCGACACCGCCTTGGCGACGATGTCGGTGGTCATGATGGCTTGCGACGCATCGAACCAGTTGTCGGCTTTCAGATTGGCGATGGCCTGCGGCATGCCGGCGACGATCTTATCGACCGGCAACGGCTCCATGATGACGCCGGTGGAATACGGCAACACCTGTTCCGGGGCGCAACCCAGCAGTTTCGCCAGTTCGGCGCAGGTGGAGCGCGCAGCAGCCATGCCCTGTTCGCCTGTGCCGGCGTTGGCGTTGCCGGTGTTGACCACCAGCGCGCGGATGCCCTTGCCTGCGGCGAGGTGAGTTTTTGCAACGGTGACGGGTGCGGCGCAGAAGCGGTTGGTGGTGAACACGCCGGCGACGGTCGCGCCGTCTTCGAGCTTGACGACCAGCAGGTCCTTGCGCCCCGGGCGCTTGATGCCCGCTTCGGCGATACCCAGAGAAACGCCCGTAACGGGCAGCAGTTGTGCCGCGACGGGCGCTGATAGATTCACCGGCATTGCTTTATCTTCCTAATAACGTCCGTGGGTCTGGTGGATGTAGTTACTCATCTCGACCGACTGCATGTTCATGCGGCGCACGATGCCGTGGGTGTGGCGCACGATGCCGCGCATCACGTAGTAGACGATGGCCGGCTGCGTGTTCAGCAGGGACTCGAACTTGGAACGGTCCAGGGTCAGCACCTTGCTGTCGGACTTCGCCACCACAGTGGCGCTGATCTGCGAAGCGTTGCCGCCCGCGAAAGTGATGATGCCGGCCAGATCGCCGGGCTGCAGCAGATGCAGGGTCGCCTGCTCGGTTCCCACCGTCGCTGTCGCTTCCACCTCGCCGCTGGCCAGGATAATCAGGGCGTTCTTCAGACGCACGTCGCCGGGTTGCACCAGCACTTCGCCCGCCTTGAAATCCTTGATCTCGATGATGCGCGCCAGCGATTCGATCTCGGCATCGCGCAACTCCTCGGTCAGCGTGGAGTTGTGCAAAGTTTGTATGATCAGATCGTCTTTTGTCATTCCTTATCTCCCCAGAGTGGTTGCCTGCATCAATTCAAGCGGCCGTGGCATTGCTTGTATTTTTTGCCCGACCCGCATGGACACGGGTCGTTGCGTCCAACCTTTTCACCCGCACGCACGAAGGGCTTCGCCTCGGCTTCCGGCTTGTCGGTCGAAGCCAGTGCCTCTTCGTAGTCGGCGTGATGATACTGCACATTTTCCGGGGCGTGGTGCGCTTCCGCCGCCGCCACATCGGCCTCGCTGCGTATCTGGACGTTGAGCAGGGTCTGCGTCACGTCGCGCTTGATCGCCTCCAGCATAGTGGAGAACAGTTCGAACGCCTCGCGCTTGTATTCCTGCTTGGGATTCTTCTGCGCATAGCCGCGCAGGTGAATGCCCTGGCGCAGATGATCCAGCGCCGCCAAATGTTCGCGCCAGTGCTGATCCAGACTCTGCAGCATGACGATGCGCTCGTAGCCGTGCATCACCTCGCCGCCAACCTGATCGACCTTGGCCTGATAGTTTTGTTGCGCGACCTCCGCCACCTTGGCACGCACACCGTTCTCGTCCAGTTGCTTGTCCTGCTCCAGCCACTGCGCCACCGGCAGATGCAACTGGAAATCGGCGGCCAGCGCCTTTTCCAGACCCGGCGCATCCCATTGTTCTTCCATGCTGCCGTGCGGTATATATTCGGCGACCATGTCGGACAGCACGCCCTCGCGCATCGCGGCGATGGTGTCCGAGATGTCGCTGCTTTCCAACAACTCGGCGCGCTGCTGGTAGATCACCTTGCGCTGGTCGTTGGNNGCGCGCGTCACCCAGCTATGCTCGATGGCCTCGCCTTCGGGCAGCTTGAACTTGTTCATGATCGCAGAGACGCGGTCGGAAGCGAAGATGCGCAGCAGCGGGTCTTCCAGCGACAGATAGAAACGGCTGGAGCCGGGGTCGCCCTGACGGCCGGAACGACCACGCAGCTGGTTGTCCACGCGGCGCGACTCGTGGCGCTCGGTGCCGATGATGTGCAGTCCGCCGCTGGCAACCACTTGCTCATGGACAGGTTGCCACTCGGTACGCAATTGAGTGATGCGCTGTTCTTTACTTGCCGCATCGAGACTGTCGTCCATGCGTACCAGTTCAATCGGCTTCTCCACGTTGCCCCCCAGCACGATGTCCGTGCCGCGGCCCGCCATGTTGGTGGCGATGGTGATCATTTTAGGGCTGCCTGCCTGCGCCACGATCTCGGCCTCGCGCGCATGCTGTTTGGCGTTCAACACCTGATGCGGAAGTTTGGCTTTGTCCAGCATGCCGGAAAGAAGCTCTGACGTTTCGATAGAGGTCGTACCCACCAGTACCGGTTGGCCGCGCTCGTAACAGTCGCGCACATCGACGATCACCGCCGTGTATTTTTCTTGCGCGCTGAGATAGACCTTGTCCATCATGTCGTTGCGGACTGTCGGACGGTGCGGCGGGATGATGACTGTTTCCAGGTTATAGATGGTCTGGAATTCGTAGGCTTCGGTGTCCGCCGTGCCGGTCATGCCGGACAGCTTCTGATACATGCGGAAATAGTTCTGAAAAGTGATCGAGGCCAGCGTCTGGTTCTCTTTCTGGATCACCACGCCTTCCTTGGCTTCGACCGCCTGATGCAAGCCATCCGACCAGCGGCGTCCGGACATCAAACGGCCGGTGAATTCGTCGACGATCACCACTTCGTCGTTCTGCACCACGTAGTGCTGGTCGCGCAGGAACAGATTGTGTGCCTTCAATGCCGCATACAGATGGTGGATCAGTGTGATGTTGGCCGGGTCGTACAGACTACCGCCGACCGGCAGCATGCCCGCCTGCGCCAGCAGTTGTTCCGCGTGTTCGTGACCGATCTCGCTCAGCAGGATCTGGTGGTTCTTCTCGTCCACATGGTAATCGCCGGGCGAATTCTCGTCGGCCTGGCGCTTCAGACTCGGCGCCAGCTTGTCCATCTTCAGATAGACATCAAGATTGTCTTCGGCCTGGCCGGAGATGATCAGCGGGGTACGCGCCTCGTCGATCAGGATGGAGTCCACCTCGTCCACGACAGCGAAATTGAGTCCGCGCTGGAAACGCTCGCCTGCGGTACCGGCCATGTTGTCGCGCAGGTAATCGAAACCGAATTCGTTGTTGGTGCCGTAGGTGATATCCGCGCCGTAGGCTGCCTGCTTGTCCGCATGTTCCATGCTGGTCAGGATCACACCGACAGTCAGGCCGAGGAACTTGTACAGCTTGCCCATCCACTCGGCATCGCGCGCGGCCAGATAATCGTTCACCGTCACCACATGCACGCCCTTGCCGGACAGCGCATTCAGGTAAGCGGGCAGGGTCGCCATCAGCGTCTTGCCCTCGCCGGTGCGCATCTCGGCGATCTTGCCGTAATGCAGCACCATGCCGCCGATCAACTGCACATCGAAATGCCGCATCTGCAGGGCGCGCTTGCCGCCTTCGCGCACGACGGCAAAAGCTTCCGGCAGGATGCTGTCCAGCGCTTCACCGTTCTGTACGCGCTGTTTGAATTCGGCCGTCTTGCCGCGCAACTCGTCGTCGGAAAGTACGGATATCCCCGCCTCCAGCGCATTGATACGGACAACGTTCTGGCGATATTGCTTGAGCAGGCGGTCGTTGCGGCTGCCGAATACGGATTTCAACAATTTGGAGATCATGCTGTCTTTTCTGCTTGCTAACAAATAAAAAAGGGTGAGGCGGACACCTCACCCTTCGATTAAGCCTGTTGCATCAACTGGCCGCGTCTTCCAGGAAGCGCACCGGGTTCTGGGCGATGCCTTTGTATCTTACTTCGAAGTGCAGGTGGGGACCAGTGGAACGCCCCGTGCTTCCGGACAAGGCGATCTCTTTCCCGCGCCGCACCATCTGCCCGACCTTGACCAGCAACTTGGAGCAATGCGCATAGCGCGTGATGACCTGGTTGCCGTGATCAATCTCAATCATATTACCATACTGCGGGTGCATGTCTGAGTACACCACCATCCCGCCAGCAGAGGCACGGATGGAGGTTCCGCCGGGAACCATGTAGTCGACGCCTTCGTGCATCGCGCTATTGCCTGTGAAGGGATCGGTGCGCCAGCCAAAGTTGGAGGAATACCATCCCACCGTGGTCGGAGCGATCGACGGCAGCAGCTTCTTGCTCAGTTTATCCTGCATCAGCAGGGTCTCCAGCGCCACCAGCTTGTCGCTACGGTCGCTCAGCAACACATTCAGCTGCGCCATTTGCTGTTCCATCGCGGTCAGCGAGATCTCTTGCGACAAAGGCGCCGGAACATACGGGCCGCCTTGCGCAGGCGGCTGCCCGAACGAGAATTCCTGCGGTTTCATGCCGGTCATCTTGGCCAGCTTGGCACCCAAGCCGTCAAGACGCTGCAATTGCGCCTGCATCTGGCCCAGCCGCATTGCCAGCGTATCCATGCTCTTGCGCAGGTAAGCCTGCTCTTTCTGCTGTTCGTCCTGCTGTGCGCTGGCCAGCCAGCCGCGCAACTCGTTGCCCATCAAACCGGGCTGAAAGCGTACGATGGCGTACTGCGCCGCCAGCACCGCTGCCACGAACAGGACCGAAGCCATTATCGCCAAGGCCAGCAGATGCACTCGGGTCAGCGTGATGCTGCGTGCTTTTGCAAACCGATTGGAAACTAGAATAATATTCACATCATCCCCTTCAATTCGTGAATCCCAACTTACCTTGCCTAACCGTCTGAACACCTATCTGGCATCCGATCGGGAGTTGCGGCTACTTTCGAGCAGGGCCAGGCAATTGACCCTTGTGCAAAGGCATTATCAGGCCATCGCCCCGGCAAATTTATACAGTAGCAGCAAAGTGTTGCAATTAAACCAACAGATGCTGATCCTTGCGGCCTTCAACGGGGCGGTAGCCTCAAAGCTGCGCCAGATGACCGAAGAACTTATTTCCCTTTTTCAAGCAAGGGGATGCGAGGTTACTGGAATTCAAATCAGGGTGCAAGTCGTGTCCCCCGCGCCGCAGTACCGCCCGGTACCGCGCAGCTTGAGCAAGGCTGCGCACGAAGCCTTGGGCAAACTGGACGAAGATCTGGCCGATTCGCCGCTCAAAACAGCTTTGGAACGCCTGATGAAGCATTGACGCTGCCTGCTGCCGAATCTTTCCGCCACACCCCGCAGCATCCATTGCTAATCGAAGGGGAATTGCGGCAATCCTTGCGGAACTCGCCAGTGCCATCAGATAATCCGGCGGTGAAACATGCAGCCCTTGCTCCTCTCTCGCCTCATGCCGTTTGATAAACCTACTTATATATACCGCCCGATGTCAGCTGATTGCCGCCCCCTCACCCGCTTCCCATACTTCATTCAATTTGCTTTCTTATGCGTCGTTCTGCTTTCAAAAAACGCGTTTGCAGGCGGCTGCACACATCCAGAACAAAAGGGCGACCCGCAGGACACTGTGCGCATGGTGTTCGGTGGCGACATCGTGCTCGGCAACAATTATGTGGTCGACAACATCCCCGCCAGCTGGGATGAGCGCTATTTTGCCGGGGTGCGTAGCATCATCAAGGACGCGGATATCGCTTTCGGCAACCTCGAAGGCGTGCTCAGCGAACGCGGCGAGACCACCAAGACACCCGGCGGCGGTCGTCAATTCGCGTTCCGCATGCCCTCCCGTTACTCGGCACTGTTGCGCGATGAGGGTTTCGACATCATGAACGTTGCCAACAACCACGCCTATGATTTCGGTGAATCCGGCTTTCGCGACACGCTAATGAATCTCAAAGCCTCCGGCATCGCCTATGTCGGTCCGCGCGACCATCTTGCCACCCTCAGCGTACGCGGCCTCAACGTCGCCATGCTTGGCTTTTCCTATTCGTCCCGCTTCCCCTCGGTGTTTGACCTGGAACAGAACACCGAACTCGTACGTCAGGCCAAATCGGGGGGCGCATATGTGATCGTGACCTTCCACGCCGGAGCCGAAGGCCCAGCGGCGATCTGGCACGAGGACAAGGAAGAGATGTTCTTCGGCGAGAACCGCGGCAACGTCGTCGCCTTCGCCCGCGCCATGGTCGATGCGGGTGCCGATCTGGTCGTCGGCCACGGTCCGCATGTACTGCGCGCTGTCGAGTGCTACAAGGATCGACCCATCGCCTATTCGCTGGGCAACTTCGTCGGCGTGGGCGGTCTGTCGGCCAAAAAGATGGCCGCCGTCTCGGCCTTGCTGGAAGTCACGGTGAACACCGATGGCATCTTGCAGTCGCTGGAGCTGGTCTCGCTACGCTTCAATGAGCAGAAACTGCCGGAACTCGACGAGCGTGAATTCGGCACCCGCCTGGTCAACCAACTGGGACAGCAGGCAAAATTCAAGGGCACTTTCGTCGAATTCCCCGTCCGGGAGATCGGTGACAAGACATTCGAACGCTGGCTGCGTTCGGCCTCCCACTGATACGCTAGACCAGCACCTGCCAGGCCACCAGACCGTAACGTTCAAGCAGGTACAGCGCAGCAAACACCAGCAGCGTGTAGAACATGAAGCGCACCACTTGCCAGATGAAACGCGGATAACGCGGATCCCGGGTCAGCGCATACATCAACGCTGACGAAACGATCAGCAGGATGGAGATCAACAGCGCGAGGCGGATGAGCATCGCTGCTATCCTTTCAGGCGGCCTGTAGTTGCAGACGCAGGAAGTCCGGCGCCTCTTCCGGCTTGTCGAAGGTGGTGAACTCCCATGCCGTCTCGTCCTCGAGCAGGGCCCGGCACAGGGCGTTGTTGAGTGCATGGCCGGACTTGTAGCCGGAGAAGGCGCCGATCAGCGGATGACCGAGCAGGTAAAGGTCGCCGATGGCATCTAGCACCTTGTGCTTGACGAACTCGTCCTCGAAACGCAAGCCGTCCGGATTGATGACGCGGTATTCGTCCATCACGATGGCGTTGTCCAGGCTGCCGCCCAGCGCCAGACCCTGCGAGCGCATATACTCGACCTCCTGCATGAAACCGAAGGTGCGCGCGCGGCTGACTTCCTTAATATAAGACTGCGTGCCGAGATCGACCGTCACGTTCTGTTTGGTGTTCGCGAACACCGGGTGGGCAAAGTTGATGGTGAAGTTGAGCTTGTAGCCGTGATACGGCTCGAAGCGCACCCATTTGTCTCCGTCCTTCACTTCCACGATCTTTTTGATGCGGATGAATTTCTTCGCCGCCGCCTGTTCAGCGATGCCGGCAGATTGCAGCAGGAAGATGAAAGTCCCCGCGCTGCCGTCCATGATGGGCAACTCCGGACTGGTCAATTCGACGATCGCATTGTCGATACCCAGGCCGGCCAGCGCCGACATCAGGTGCTCCACAGTCGCCACACGCGCGCCGTTCGCCTCCAGGCAAGTGGACAGGCGCGTATCGTTGACCAGATGCGCCTCCGCGCGGATATCCGCCGGATGCGGCAGATCGACGCGACGGAAGACAATGCCGCTGTCAATGGAGGCCGGGCGCAAGGTCAGATAGACCTTCTCGCCGGTGTGCAGACCGACACCCGTCGCCTGCACTGTCGTCTTCAATGTGCGCTGCTTGACCATAAGCGATTACCTGACCGATTAGGTGCGAAGTTTAACATAGGCAGACGGCAAGCCCGTCGCCTCTATGCCTCCCCTCGCCCGCTGTCAGTCCGCCTGTTTGCGCAGGAACGACGGGATATCCAGAGGATCGACTCCTGACTGCTTCATCGCTTCAACTGCTTCGCGATGACGTCCGGTGCGGATCACTGCCGGCATGTCCAGTTCGTTGTAATTCACCATCGGTGCATCATGCGTGCCGGTGCGTTGCTGCTTCTCGTACACCAGCGACGGCTTCGGCTGCTTGCGCGCCAACGGCGTGCCCAGACCGGTGGCCACGATGGTCACGCGCATCTCGTCGCCCATCGCCTCGTCGAACACCGAGCCGACGATCACGGTCGCTTCCGATGCGGCGAACTGGAAGCAGTTCATCACTTCGTGCAGCTCTTCCAGGGTCAGGTTGCTGCTGGAGGTGATGTTGACCAGCACGCCACGCGCACCGGACAGATCCACGTCTTCCAGCAGGGGGCTGGCGATGGCCTGTTCGGCAGCACGCTGTGCACGGCCTTCGCCGGAAGCGGTCGCCGCACCCATCATCGCCATGCCGTTCTCGGACATCAGCGTGCACACGTCGGCGAAGTCCACGTTGACCATGCCGGGTACGTTGATGACTTCGGCGATACCCGCGACCGCGCCCTGCAACACGCCGTTCGCTGCCTTGAAAGCTTCCGGCAGCGTGGTCTTGCCGCCCAGTACTTCCATCAGCTTGGCATTCGGCACGATGATCAGCGAATCGACATACGATGCCAGTTCCTCAATGCCGCTTTGCGCCAGCGACATGCGCTTGCCTTCGAACACGAACGGCTTGGTGACAACGGCAACCGTCAGGATGCCCATCTCCTTGGCCACCTGTGCCACGATCGGTGCGGCGCCGGTACCGGTGCCGCCGCCCATGCCGGCAGTAATGAACACCATGTTTGCGCCGCTGATGATCTCGGCGATACGGTCCCTGTCCTCGATCGCCGCGGCCTGGCCGATCTCCGGCTTGGCGCCGGCGCCCAGCCCCTTGGTCAGATTCAACCCGATCTGCAACTGCACGCGCGCCTTGCTGCGACGCAGCGCCTGCGCATCGGTATTGATGGTGATGAATTCGACGCCTTGCACGCCCTGATCGATCATGTGATCCACGGCATTGCTACCGCAACCACCCACCCCTACCACCTTGATCACCGCGCCTTGCGGCTGTGCATCCATCAATTCAAACATAGTGTTTCTCCTTTTCTAAAATCAAACCGACCCTGAACCCGAATTAAAAATTGCGCTGAAACCACGTCTTCATACTCGCCAACACATCACCGAACGACCCCGAATTAACCCGCGACACTTCTTCGCGCTGGTGTCTATCCAGCCCGTACAACAGTAATCCCACGCCGGTGGCGAAGCGCGGCGTCTTCACCACATCCGACAATCCGGCGATGTTGCGCGGTACGCCCATGCGCACCGGCATGTGGAATATCTCCTCGCCCAATTCGACCATGCCCTGCATGGCGCTGCTGCCGCCTGTCAGCACGATGCCGGAGGACAGCAGATCCTCGAAGCCGCTGCGACGGATCTCCTGCTGCACCAGCGAGTACAACTCTTCCACGCGCGGCTCGATCACCTCGGCCAGCGTGTGGCGCGACAGCATGCGCGAACCGCGCTCGCCCACGCCGGGCACCTCGATCGGCGCGTCGTTGGCCAACTGGCGCAGCGCGCAGCCGTATTTGATCTTGATATCCTCAGCATCCTTGGTCGGCGTACGCAGAGCCATCGCGATATCGTTGGTGATCTGATCGCCCGCGATCGGGATCACTGCGGTGTGGCGTATCGCGCCGTTGGTGAAGATCGCCACGTCGGTTGTGCCGCCGCCGATATCCACCAGACACACACCCAGCTCCTTCTCGTCGTCCGCCAGCACGGCCTTGCTCGACGCCAACGGCTGCAGGATCATCTCGTTCACTTCCAGCCCGCAGCGGTGGATACACTTCAATATGTTCTGCACCGCCGACACCGCGCCGGTGACGATGTGGATCTCCACCTCCAGCCGCATGCCGCTCATACCGAGCGGCTTCTTGATACCTTCCTGTCCATCGATGCTGAACTCCTGCTCGAGGATATGCAGGATCTGCTGGTCGCCCGGCAGACTGATCGAACTGGCCGTCTCCACCGCGCGTACGATATCGGTGTGCGCCACTTCCTTGTCCTTGATCTTGATCATGCCGTTGGCATTGGAGCTCTTGATGTGGCCGCCCGCGATGCCGGTGTAGACCTCGCGTATCTTGCAGTCGGCCATCAGCTCGGCCTCCTCCAGCGCGCGCTGGATGGCGGCGACAGTGGCGTCGATGTTCACCACCATGCCCTTCTTCATGCCGGAGGACTGGTGCATGCCCGCACCGATCACTTCCAGCGTGCCCTCCGGCCTGATCTCGGCGACGATGCACGCGATCTTGGACGTGCCGATGTCCAGTCCCACGATCAAATTTTTGCTCTCTCTGTTCTTGCTCATCGTGTCCCCTTGCTTCCTAAACTTCCCTGCCGGGCAGATAAACCGCG
This sequence comes from Gallionellaceae bacterium, assembly GCA_003445795.1. Classification (GTDB taxonomy): domain Bacteria; phylum Pseudomonadota; class Gammaproteobacteria; order Burkholderiales; family Gallionellaceae; genus Sideroxyarcus. The sequence goes on along the minus strand of DMCN01000121.1, from coordinate 40,534 downwards.
AACCCGTTGCGATAACGCAGATCCACGTGGCGCACCGACCGCGCCATCGCAGCCAGACTGTACGGATACACGGCGACGAAGCGTGCCAGTCGCTGCTGCATCTCCTCGCGCCCCAACTCGATCACCATGCCGTCATCCAGCTTCACCTGCCAGGCGTAGCGCGGTGACAGGCTGAGCTGCACGATCTGCTGCTGCAGCGGCTGCATCACCGCGCCCAACTCGGCATACATCTGCGCCACCTGCAGCGAGCTGTCCGGCTGGCCGATGAAAGCCGGCAGGACCTGCTCCACCTCCCCGCAAGGGGGATGCCGACGGGTACCCGATGCCTTCGGCATCACCCTCTCGCACTCGCCCGCAAACACTTCGCCATGCGTATTCACCAGTTCCGTGCCGTTCCAACGCGCCAGCACGACCTGCTCTTCCACTTCCACTTCCAGGCTCCACGGGAACTTGCGCCGCACGCTCACTTTGCGCACCCAGGGCAGCTGTTCGAACGCCTGCCGCGTCTGCTCCAGATCCACCGTGAAAAAATTCCCGCTTACTTTCTCGCGCACCACTTTTTCCAGCGCCTCGACGGGGACGCGCTGCGGCGCGGCGGTCAGCTCAACTGCGCGCAGCGGGAACACCGGCAACTGCAGCACGTAGCGCGCAACGCCGTACAGCACCAGCGCCAGGCTGATGCCGAACAGCGCATTGGCGATACTGCGCAACAGTGGTGCGTTATCCCACATGTGCCCCCTCCAGTATCTGCACCACCAGTTGCTCGAAACTGATGCCGGCATGGCGGGCCGCCATCGGCACCAGGCTATGGTCGGTCATGCCCGGCGAAGTGTTGATCTCCAACAGGTAGAACTTGTCGTCATCTCCGCGCAAAAAGTCCACGCGCCCCCAGCCCTGGCAACCGATGAGCTGGAAAGCCAGCAACGCCAGATGTTGCATCGCCGCCTCTTCATCCAGTCCCAGTCCGCACGGGCACAGATAGCGCGTGTCGTCGCGCAGATACTTCGCGTCGTAGTCGTAGAACTCGTTGGCCGGCTCGATCTTGATCGCCGGCAAGGCGCGGCCGTTCAGGATCGCCACGGTGTATTCACCGCCGCTCATGAAGCTCTCGGCAATCACCACCTTGTCGTGCTTCGCCGCCTCGGCATAGGCCACCGGCAGCTCCTCCACCGTCTTTACCTTCGTCACGCCCACGCTGCTGCCCTCGCTCGCAGGCTTGATGAACAGCGGCAGATCGAGATGGTCGGCCACGGCGTTCCAGTCGGTCGGCCCGGTCAGCGCTTCGTACTCGGGAATGGGCAAAGCAGCCGCCTGCCACACCAGCTTGGTGCGCCACTTGTCCATGGCGATAGCCGATGCCATCACGCCGCTGCCGGTGTAGGGGATGCCCAACAGCTCCAATGCGCCCTGCACCGTGCCGTCCTCGCCAAAACGGCCGTGCAGCGCGATGAACACGCGCTCGAACTTCTCCTTCTTCAGTTCGGACAAGTCGCGCTCGGCCGGGTCGAAGGCGTGCGCATCCACACCGCTGCGCTGCAATGCGGCCAGCACGGCTGAGCCGCTCTTCAACGACACCTCGCGCTCTGCCGAACGCCCGCCGAACAACACCGCCACTTTCCCAAAATTGTTCAAATCCGTTCTCCCACGATTCTCACTTCCGGATGCAATTCGATACCCGTCTGCTGCAACACCGTCGCCCGCACTTCGTTGATCAGATCCTCTATATCTGTCGCCGTCGCACCGCCCGTATTGACGATGAAGTTGGCATGTTTCTGCGACACCTCGGCGCCGCCGATCCTGCGGCCCTTCAATCCGCAACCCTCGATCAACTTCGCCGCATGGCCGCCCTCGGGATTGCGGAACACCGAGCCCGCGTTCGGCAACTGCAAAGGCTGGCTGGCGCTGCGCTTTTCCATCAGGGCCTTGATGTCCTGGCGCGCCTTTTCCACATCACCCGTCTCCAGCTTCAACCACGCGCCGACGAAGAACTCCTCGCTTGCCTCGTTCAACGCCACATGGCGATAGCCGATGTCGTATTCCTGCGGCGTGCGCTCCAGCAACTCGCCGCTGCGCGACAGCACCTGCACGCGCTGCACCTTTTGCCAAGTCTCGCCGCCGTAGCAGCCCGCGTTCATCGCCAGCATGCCGCCCAGCGTGCCGGGGATGCCGACAAAGAATTCCGCACCGCACAGATTGTTGCTTGCAGCAAAGCGCGCCAGCTTCGCGCCCGGCACGCCGGCCTGCACGTAGATCAGGTCGCCGTCCATGCGCAGTTCGGTCAGTGCACCCACCATCTGCAGCACCGTGCCGCGATAGCCGCCGTCGCGCACCAGCAGATTGCTGCCGAGACCGACTGCGATCAGATCTTCGTTTGCCGGTGTCTGCCGCAGAAACTGCCGCAGGTCAGCGAGATCGGCCGGACGGTACAACCGCTGCGCGACACCGCCCGCACGCCAGCTCACGTGGCGCGACATGGGCTCGTCGTGGAGCATCTCCCCACGCAACCCATAGTCACTGAACTGTGCCGGTTCGCTCATCTTCATTTCATCTGCTTTACTAGATTCGGCACGCCGCCGATGGAGCCCGCGCCCATGGTCAGCACCACATCGCCGTTCTTCGCCATCTGCATGATGGTCTGCGGCATATCGGCGATGTTCTCCACGAACACCGCATTGCTCTGTCCCGCCACGCGTAGTGCATGCATCATCGCGCGACCGTCCGCCGCAACGATGGGAGCTTCACCCGCCGCGTAGATATCAGCCAATGCCAGCACATCCACACCGGACAACACTTTGACAAAATCCTCGAACAGGTCGCGCGTGCGCGTGTAGCGGTGCGGCTGGAAGGCCAACAACAGGCGTTTTTTGGGGAAGGCGCCGCGCACCGCAGCCAGCGTCGCTTTCATCTCCACCGGGTGGTGGCCGTAGTCATCGATGAGCGTGAACGATCCGCCGGAAGGCAGCGGGATCTCGCCATAGCGCTGCATGCGCCGGCCCACGCCCTCGAATTCGGCCAGTGCCGCAACGATGGCAGCAGGCGCCACGCCGACTTCCAGTCCGACCGCGATGGCGGCCAGCGCGTTGAGCACGTTGTGCTCACCCGCGAGATTGAGCGTCACCTCCAGATTGAGCGGCTTGCCCTCGAACAGGCATTTTTCGTCATGGCGGCATTGCGCGGTGAAGCGCATCTTTCCATTCTCGTGACGCACATTGACCGCACGGATCTGCGCCTCTTCGGTCAGACCGTAAGTGGTCACCGGTTTGCTGATGCGCGGCAATATCTCGCGCACGTTCTCGTCGTCCACACACATCATGGCGCGACCGTAGAACGGCAAGCGCTCGACGAAATCGATGAAGGCCTGCTTCAACTTGTTGAAGTCGTGACCGTAGGTCTCCATGTGGTCGGCATCGATGTTGGTGACGACTGCCAGGATGGGGGTGAGGAACAGGAACGAGGCATCGGACTCATCCGCCTCGGCGACGATGAATTCTCCCGTGCCCAGCCGCGCGTTGGCACCGCTGCTGTTAAGGCGCCCACCGATCACGAAGGTGGGGTCGTACCCGCCTTTGGTCAGCACGCTGGTGACCAGCGAGGTGGTGGTGGTCTTGCCGTGCGTACCGGCAATGGCGATCCCCTGGCGCAGGCGCATCAACTCGGCCAGCATCACCGCGCGCGGCACGATGGGGATGCGCTGCTCACGCGCAGCCACCACTTCCGGGTTGTCCGCTTTCACCGCAGTGGAAGTCACCACCGCATCGGCATCTCGCAGGTTCTTTTCGCTGTGCCCCTGATAAACCGTCGCACCCAGCGATTGCAGACGCTGCGTGACCGCGCTGTCGGCCAGATCGGAACCGCTCACCTTGAAACCAAGGTTGAGCAGCACCTCGGCGATGCCGTTCATGCCGGAGCCGCCGATGCCGACGAAGTGGATGTTTTTGATCTTGTGTTTCATATTCGTTTCACCCTGCGAGAGAGACACACACTTGCGCCACTTGTTGTGTCGCATCCGGTTTTGCCAGGCTGCGCGCGGCTTGCGCCATCGCCAGCAGTTTTTCGCGGTTCAGTTCACGCAGTAGTTGCGCCAGCTTTTCCGCACTCAATTCTTTCTGCGGCAGCAGCAGCGCCGCGCCGTGCTCGCTCAGGAAGCGCGCGTTGTGCGTCTGGTGGTCGTCCACCGCGAACGGGAACGGCACCAGCACGCTCGCCACGCCCGCCGCCGCCAGCTCGGCGATGGTCAGCGCACCCGCGCGGCAGATCACCACATCGGCTTTTGTATACTGGTTCGCCATATCGTCGAGGAAGGCGCGGATGTCGGCGCTCACTCCAGCCTGTGCATACAGCTTTTGCACGGCATCAAAATGTTTCTTTCCGGTCTGGTGCAACACATGCGGGCGCTCCTGTTCACTCAGCATCGCCAACGCTTTTGGCACCGCTTCGTTCAATGCCTGCGCACCGAGACTGCCGCCCACCACCAGCACGTTCAATTTTCCGCTGCGGCCGGCGAAGCGTTCCTGCGGCGAGGGCAATGCCGCGATATCCGCGCGCACCGGATTGCCGCACCACTGCGCGCCCTTCAGCACGTCGGGAAAACCGCTCAATACCCTGTCCGCCACTTTTGCCAGCACCTTGTTGCTCAGCCCGGCGATTGAGTTCTGTTCGTGGACTACCAGCGGACGATTGAGCAGGACAGCCATCATCCCGCCGGGGAAGGTGATGTAGCCGCCCATGCCCAACACCACATCGGGTCGATGACGCAGCAACACCGCGATACTCTGTGCGAACGCGCGCAGCAGCATGAGCGGCAGCAGCAGCATGCGCACCAGCCCCTTGCCACGCAGACCGGAGAAGTTCACCCACGCCACCGGATAGCCATGTTTGGGTACCAGTTCCGCTTCCATGCTGTTGGGCGCGCCCAGCCAGACGATGTTCCAACCTTGCGCGCGCAAGACATCGGCCACGGCCAGTCCCGGGTAGATGTGCCCGCCGGTGCCGCCTGCCATGATGAGGATGGTGCGGCTCATATAGGCAACCCCTTGGCCACTCTGCGGTTCTCGTAATCGATTCTGAGCAGCACCGCGATCGCCATCAGGTTCACCACCACGCCGCTGCCGCCGAAACTCAGGAACGGCAGGGTCAGCCCCTTGGTCGGCAGCACACCCATGTTCACGCCGATGTTGATCATCGCCTGCACACCCAGCCACACGGCGATGCCCTGCGCCACCAGTGCGGCGAACAGGCGGTCGGACATCGCCGCCTGGCGGCCGATGGTGAAGGCACGCACGATGAGCCAGCCGAATAGCAGGATGACGGTACACACGCCGAACAGTCCCAGTTCTTCCGCGATCACCGCGAGCAGGAAATCGGTGTGCGCTTCCGGCAGGTAGAATAGTTTTTCCACACTGCCGCCCAGCCCGACACCGATCCATTCACCGCGGCCGAAGGCGATCAGCGCATGACTGAGTTGATAGCCCTTGCCATAGGGATCGGACCACGGGTCCATGAAGCCGATCACGCGCTGCATGCGGTATTCGGACGAGAAGATCAGCGCGGCAAAGGCCAGCGGCAGCAGCAGCAGCAGTCCGCCGAAGATCTTGAGGTTGAAACCGCCCAGCCACAGCGTGCCCATCGCGATCGCGCAGATGACCACGAACGCGCCCATGTCCGGCTCCAGCAGCAGCAGCGCACCGACCAGCGCCATCACACCGAACATCGGCAGGAACGGTTTGAGCAGGTGATCTTTCACTGCGCCCTTGCGCACCGCATAGTCGGCGGCATACAACACCGCGAACAGTTTCATCAGTTCGGACGGTTGCAGATTTACCACGAACAGCGATATCCAGCGGCGGCTGCCATTGACAGAGCGACCGATGCCGGGGATCAGCACCAGCACCAGCAGCACCACGCCGGCCAGGAACAGATAAGGCGCATATTTCTGCCACATCTGCGTCGGCACTTGGAAGGCAATCACCCCGGCAACTATGCCGATCATGATGAAGATGCCGTGACGCATCAGATAATAGGTCGCCTGATGGCCGGTGTATTTTCCAGCTTCTGCCGTCGCGATCGAGGACGAGTAGACCATCACCAGTCCGATGGCGAGCAGCGCCGTGATGATCCACACCAGCACGTTGTCGTATTCCGCCACAGCACGGCGCGGTGCGGTCAGTGTCGCACTGAACATGCCGCCTCCGTTCTCTTCACCGCCGCGATGAACACTTCCGCGCGGTGCAGATAATTCCTGAACATGTCGAAACTGGCGCAGGCGGGCGACATCAGCACCGCATCGCCGCGTTGCGCATTGGCAGTAGAGATGCGCACCGCATCGTCCATGTCGCGCGCCTTCAGCACCGGTTTGCCGCAGCCGGCGATGGCGCGCTCGATCAGCGGCGCATCGCGCCCGATCAGCACCACGGCACGCGCGTGTCTGGACACGGCGTCTTTCAGCGGCGAGAAGTCCTGGCCCTTGCCGTCGCCGCCCAGGATCACCACGGCAGGCTTGCCCAATCCCTTCAGCGCCGCCTCAGTCGCGCCGACGTTGGTGCCTTTGGAGTCGTCGTAGTAGGTGACGCCGTTCACTTCCGCAACCTTTTCGACGCGGTGCGGCAATCCTTTGAAATGGCGCAGTGCCTGCACCAGTGGTGCGAGCGGTATGTCCAGCGAACGGCACAAGGCCAGCGCGGCCAGCGCGTTAGCCACATTGTGCAGGCCGCTGACCTGCAACTCGTCGGCACGCATGATCTTCCGCTCACCCTGCATCAGCCAGGTGATCGCGCCTTCTTTCGTGATACCCCAATCGTTGTCGCTCGCCGGCGGATTCAGGCCGAAACTGATCTGCCTGCGTCCTTTGGCCTTCATCGCGATACTGCGCTCGTCTTCGCGGTTCAGCACCTGCACGCCCTCGCCCTGGAAGATGCGTGCCTTGGCGGCCGCGTAGCTATCCATGCTTCCCGCGTAGCGGTCGAGATGGTCTTCGGTGACGTTGAGCACGGCGGCGGCATCGGCGGCCAGCGTGTAAGTCGTTTCGAGCTGGAAGCTGGAGAGCTCCAGCACCCACACTTGCGGCTGCTGTTTGCGTGCACGCAAGGCATCCAGTACCGCAGGCGAGATGTTGCCTGCCACTTGCGTATCCAGTCCTGCCGACGCGCACATCGCGCCCACCATGCTGGTGACGGTGGTCTTTCCGTTTGCACCGGTGATTGCGATGACTCTGGTGTTGCGGCGATAGTCGTTGCTTGCCAGTTGCTGCGCCAGCAACTCGATATCGCTTTCGACGGGCAAGCCACGCGCGATGGCGCGCTGCACCAGCGGCTCGGCCACCGGCACACCGGGACTGATAGCGATGCGGTCTATACCCTGTAGTAGTTCGTCGCCGAACGGACCGCAGTACACTTCGGCCTGCGGCAGTTCGCCGCGCAGCGTTGCGATGCCCGGCGGGTCCATGCGGCTGTCGGCGACGCTCAGTCGCGCACCCTGCGCATGCAGGTAGCGGGCGAGCGACAACCCGGTCTCACCGAGACCGAGTACCAACACCGATTGTCCGCGCAGTCGATTCATTCTTTATCTGAGTTTCAGTGTTGCCAATCCAATGAGTACCAGTAGCATCGTGATGATCCAGAACCTCACCACGACCTGAGTCTCCTTCCAACCCTTCTGCTCGAAGTGATGATGCAGCGGTGCCATCAGCAGGATGCGCTGGCCCGTGCCATAGCGGCGCTTGGTGTATTTGAACCAGGACACCTGCAGCATCACCGACACTGCTTCCACCACGAATACGCCGCCCATGATGAACAGCACCAGTTCCTGGCGAATGATCACCGCGACCGCACCCAAGGCGGCACCCAAAGCCAGCGCGCCGACATCGCCCATGAACACTTCCGCCGGATAGGCGTTGAACCAGAGGAAGGCCAGCCCCGCGCCGGAGATCGCCGCGCAGAAGATGGCAAGTTCGCCCGCGCCGGGAATTGAAGGCTCACCCAGATATTTTGAGAATTCCGCATGGCCCGCAACGTAGGCGAAGATCGCCAGCGCGGCAGCCACCATCACCGTCGGCATGATGGCGAGGCCGTCGAGACCGTCGGTCAGGTTCACCGCGTTGCTGCTGCCGACGATGACCAGATAGACCAGCACGACAAAACCGATGCCACCCAGCGGGAACACCAGGTTCTTGAAGAAGGGCACGATGAGTTCTGTCTGCTGCGGCAGCGTGGCATGCTGCAGCAGATAGATGCCCACTGCCAGCGCGATCAGCGATTGCCAGAACATCTTGGCGCGCGCGGACAAACCGTCCGGGTTGCGATTCACCACCTTGCGGTAATCGTCCACCCAACCGATTGCACCCACGCCCAGCGTGGTCAGCAGCACCACCCAGATATAGGGATTGTGCAGGTCGCCCCACAGCAGCGTGGTGATGGCGACCGATGCCAGAATGAGAGCACCGCCCATGGTCGGTGTGCCGGCCTTGACCAGGTGGGTCTGCGGACCGTCGCTGCGCACCGACTGGCCGATCTTCATCGCGGTCAGTTTGCGGATCATCCACGGCCCCAGCAAGAACGAGATGACCAGCGCGGTCATCGCCGCCACCACCGCACGCAGCGTGATGTAGTTGAATACGCTGAATGCGCGCACGTCCTGCGCCAGCCATTGGGTCAATGCGAGCAGCATGCTTCCTCCTTTTGTAGCGCGCAAAATTGCACGACCCGTTCCATCTTCATGAATCGTGAGCCTTTGACCAGCACCGTGGTTTGCGCATCCATCTCTTTGTCCAGTTCCACATTCAGTTCTTCGACGCTTTCGAAGTGCCGCGCTCCGGCGCCGAACTCCTGCACCGCACCTGCACTGAGCGAACCCAGCGCGAACATCTTCTCTATTCCCAGCTCGCGCGCCGTGATGCCGATCTCGCGATGGAACTGCGCGGCGCCGTCGCCCAGTTCGCCCATATCGCCAAGCACGAAGATGCGCTTGCCGCGGGTTTGCGCCAGCACTTCAAGTGCGGCATGCATCGATGCCGGATTGGCGTTGTAGGTGTCGTCGATTAACATAGCGCCGTGCAGGGCCTGTTTGCGCTGCAAACGCCCGGCCACACCGCCGAATGTCTCCAACCCTTCGATGATGGCTTCCGGCGTCACTTGCAGCATCAACGCTGCAGTCGCTGCCGCCAGCGCATTGCGGGCGTTATGCTCGCCCGGCACTTGCAGCGTCATCTTCAGTCCGCAGAAGGGAGAGTGGACCAGCAATGTTCCGCCATAGCCCTGCCCTGTCCATTCGCCCTTCACTGCGGCCTCACGTTCCAGTGCGAAGTCGAGCACACGATGCGGATCGGCCAGTTCCCGCCAAAGCAAGGCGTGCGCATCGTCGGCATTGATGACCGCCGTGCCGTCACTTTTCAGTCCGCCGAATATCTCGCCCTTGGCGCGTGCCACACCCTCCACCGATCCCAACCCCTGTAGATGTGCACCGGTCGCGTTGTTGATCAGCGCCACATCCGGTCTGGCGATGCGGGTGAGGTAGTCGATCTCGCCTGGGTGGTTCATACCCATCTCGATCACTGCGTAGCGATGCGCCGCATTCATGCGCAGCAGGGTGAGCGGCATGCCGATGTCGTTGTTGAAGTTGCCCCTGGTCGCCAGCACGCTCTCCTCGGCGCCGGTGGCCGCGTGCAGGATGGCAGCCAGCATCTCTTTCACCGTGGTCTTGCCGTTGCTGCCGGTGATGGCGACCAGCGGGATGTCGAACCGCGCACGCCAGTGCGCGGCGAGTTGCCCCAGCGCAAGGCGGGTGTCGGACACATACAGTACGGGGCACAGGGCATTCGCGATCTTGCTGTCCGCATTGACCACTGCCGCCACTGCTCCCGCCTGCACTGCCAGCGCGACGAACTTCGCACCGTCAAAGTTCTCGCCCCTGAGCGCGATGAACAGGTCGCCCTTCCCGATCGTGCGCGTATCGGTGGAAACGGCGTTGAAACGCACATCCGCGCCGGCATGCTGCGCATCCAATATCCGGGAGGCTTGCGAGAGCTGCATCATGTCCAGTGCTCCTCGGCCTTCCACATGCTCAGCGCGCGGTGCGCGATCTCGGCATCGGAGAAAGGATGGCGCACACCCGCTATCTCCTGGTAATCCTCGTGCCCCTTGCCCGCCAGCAGGATAGTGTCGTTCGCCTGCGCCTTGGCGATGGCGTGAGCGATGGCTTTGGCGCGGTCCTCGATGATCTGGTACTCGCCCTGCATGCCCGTGATGATGGCGTCGATGATCGCGCGCGGTTGTTCGTTGCGCGGGTTGTCGCTGGTGACGATGCGCACGTCGGCGAACCGCGCCGCCACCGTGCCCATCATCGGGCGTTTGCCGCGGTCGCGGTCGCCGCCGCAGCCGAACACGCAGATGACCCGGCCATCGGAAGCCGCAGTCACTTCGCGCAATGTCATCAGCACTTTTTCCAGTGCATCCGGCGTGTGCGCGTAATCCACCACCACCGACGGCGTATCCTTGCCGCCCAGTGTCTGCATGCGACCCGCAACGGCTTTTTGCAAACCGAGTTCTCGCACCGCATCGTCGATGTCCATTTCGCTCGCCAGCAGCACCGCAAGCGCGCCGAGCAGGTTGGAGGCATTGAAGCGGCCGATGAGTTTGCTCTGCAGCGCGGCCGATCCCCAGCTGGTGTGCAGTTGCAACGACAATCCCTGCGCATCCATCTGCATGAGCGTGCCGTACACCATGCGGATGCCGAGCCGCTCCGCCAGTTTCAGCGATTCATCTTCCATGCCGTAACCGATCACTTCGGCTGCTGAATCCTGCAGTTGCTCTGCCAGCTCCGCACCGAAGGCATCATCCAGATTGAGCACCGCATGCTTGAGGTTCGCCCAGTCGAACAGGCTGCGTTTGGCGGCGGCATAACTCTGCATGTCGCCGTGATAGTCGAGATGGTCGCGTGTCAGGTTTGTGAGCAGCGCCACATCGTAATGCACCGCATTGACGCGTCCCTGGGTCAGTGCGTGCGAGGACACTTCCATCACCGCAGCCCGCGCACCCTGCTGTGCGTATTCAGCGAGCAGCCCGTGCACCAGCAAAGCATCCGGTGTGGTGTTGAGCGTTGCATGCAGGGCGCTGGGGAAGCCGTTGCCCAATGTGCCGAGCAGGGCGCTCTTGCGTCCCAGCGCGCTAAAGGTCTTTGCCAGCCAGTGACTGATAGAAGTCTTGCCGTTGGTGCCGGTCACACCCACCATCCACAGCTTCTGCGATGGCTGGCCGTAGATGTGGTCGGCGATCATGCCCGCCTTGTAGCGCAGATCATGCACCGCCAGATTGGGCAGCACCCACTCGTTGTTCCACTTGAAATCGTGCAGCTCCCAGATCACTGCATTGGCGCCGCGCGCGATGGCCTGCGCGATATATTGGCGACCGTCCGCCTGCGTGCCGGGATAGGCGACGAAGGTGTCACCCGGTTGCACGGCGCGGCTGTCGGACACCAGTCGCGTGAACTTCACGCCCAGTTCGTCCAGTTCTTCAAAACGGAAACCTGTCTGGGGCTTGATCGCGGAGGCGCTCATACTTCCTCCCCGATCACTTCGCCCGGCGCCATGATCACATTGTCCAGCGGCGCATCATTGGGCACGTTGAGGATGCGCAGCGACGAACCCATCACATTGCTGAACACCGGCGCCGCCACCAGGCCGCCGTAGTAGTCGCGTCCGCCCGGCTCGTTGATCATCACCGCAACGATCAGGCGCGGATCGGAAGCCGGTGCCATGCCGACGAACGATGCCACATATTTGTCTATGTATTTGCCGTTCTCGAGTTTGTGCGCAGTGCCGGTCTTGCCCGCCACGCGATAGCCGGTGATCTGCGCCAGCGGCGCGGTACCGCCAGGACGCACCACGGTCTCCATCATGTCGCGCACGGATTGCGCTGTGGCATCCGAAAAGACCTTTACGCCCACACTCGGCACTTCCTGCCTTAGCAGCGTCACCGGCAGCAACTCGCCGTTGTTGGCGAATACGGTATAGGCGCGCGCAAGCTGCAGCAGGTTGACCGAGATGCCGTGGCCGTAGGACATGGTCGCCTGCTCGATCGGACGCCAGGTCTTGTAGTCGCGCAGCTTGCCGACTGCCTCACCGGGGAACTCGCAGCCGGTGACCGAACCGAGGCCGCTCTCGTTGAGACTGCGCCAGAACACCTCGGGCGACAGACCGAGCGCGATGCGCGCCGTGCCGACGTTGCTGGATCGCTGGATGACCTGGCTGACCGTAAGCGCGCTGGAAGGGTGAGTGTCGTGAATCGTACGGCCGTTGATGGTGAACTTGCCGCCCGCAGTGTTGATGAGGGTGCCGGGGAAGACTTTGCCCGCTTCCAGCGCCGCTGCCACGGTGAACGGTTTCATGGTCGAGCCCGGCTCGAACAAGTCGGTGACCGAGCGGTTGCGCAGCACGCCGACAGATGGTTTGGCACGATTGTTGGGGTTGAAGGAAGGCCAGTTCGCCAGTGCCAGCACCTCGCCGGTCCTGGCGTCCAGCACCACGATGGAGCCGGCCTTGGCGCGGTTGCGCTCGACCGCCTGCCTGATCTCGCGGAATGCCATCGACTGTATCTTGCTGTCGATGCTGAGCGCGACATCGCCGCCCGCCTTGGGTGCGCGCATGCTGCCAGCATCCTCCACGATGAATCCGCGCCTGTCCTTGATCACCTGCTGGCTGCCGGCCTTGCCGCCGAGTTGCGCCTGCAGGGCCAACTCGATGCCCTCCTGACCGTTATCGTCCACATCGGTGAAGCCGATCAGATGCGAGGTGACATCACCACCGGGATAGTAGCGGCGATATTCGCGCTGCAGGGAGATGCCGGGGATGCCCAGCTTGACCACTCTGGCCGCCTGCGCCGGCGGCAACTGGCGTTTCAGATAGACGAATTCTCGCGAGGTGTCTTTGAGTTTGCTTTTCACTTCCTCGGGCGACAGGCCGACGATGCTCGCCAACTGGATGATCTGCCGGGTCGTGACCGCGGTATCCGCCGGACTCGCCCACACCGACTCCACCGGCGTGCTCACCGCCAGCGGTTCGCCGTGGCGGTCGGTTATCATGCCGCGGTGCGCATGAAGTTCGACGACGCGGCCGTAGCGCGCGTCGCCCTTTTGCTGCAGGAAGTCGTTGTTGATGCCTTGCAGATAAACCGCGCGCACCAGCAGCGTGGCGAGGCCCGCCAGCAGCAGCACGAACAGCACGCGTGAGCGCCAGGCCGGCAACTCGATCTGCCCCGTTGTTTGTATGGGTTGAGTGGCGTAGTTCACGGCTGCGTCACCATTCCCGACTCCAGCCGGATATAGCGTATCTGGCGCGGCTGCGGCGTCTGCATCAGCAATTGGACGGCGGCGAGTCTCTCTACCCGCGCGGGCATCGCCAAAGTACCTTGCTCCAGTTGCAACTGCCCCCACTCCACATCCATCTGCTGCGCCCTGTCTTTTTCTTTCTGCAATTCCACGTACAACTTGCGCGCCTTGTGTTGGGAGGTGACTACCCCCAACGCACACGCGATGACTATGATGAGTAACAGGACATTGAGCCTAGCCACCTAAACGCTCCGCCACGCGCAACACCGCGCTACGCGCGCGCGGGTTCGCCGATATCTCCTCATCCGATGCATAGATCGGCTTGCCGACCAGGCGCACCTTGCCCTCCGGCACGTCGGCGGCGCGGATCGGCACCCCCTTGGGCAACTTGTCGCCCTGCGCCATGTCACGCATGAAGCGCTTCACCATGCGGTCTTCCAGCGAATGAAAACTGATCACAGCCATGCGTCCGCCCGGTTTCAGGTGATCCACGCACTGCGGCAGCACGCTCTCGAGTTCTTCGAGCTCGCGGTTGATATAAATCCGTATAGCCTGAAAGGTACGAGTCGCCGGATTTTTGCCGGGTTCGCGCGTACGGACGCACTGAGCGACGATGTCACTGAGCTGTTTCGTGGTGAGGATCGCTTGCTCTTTGCGCGCAGCAACAATCGTCCTTGCAATCTGCCTAGCAAACCGTTCTTCGCCGTAATCAAATATCACCTCCGTCAGTTCGCCCTCATCCGCCGTTGACAGCCACTCCGCCGCCGTCTGCCCCCTGCTGGTATCCATGCGCATGTCCAGCGGCGCATCGAACCGAAAACTGAAACCGCGCTGTTCGTCGTCCAGTTGCGGCGACGACACGCCCAGATCCAGCAGCACCCCGTCCACCTTGTCGATACCGAGCCTGCCCAGCACAGCGCCCAGATTCTCGAACTCGCTATGTTCCAGTTGAAAGCGCGCGTCCTTGATCGCGCGTCCAGTTGCCACTGCCGTCGGATCCTTGTCCAGCGCGATCAGCCTGCCGCGCTCGCCCAGCTTCTCCAGGATCAGGCGGCTGTGTCCGCCGCGCCCGAACGTGCCGTCGACATAGACGCCCTCCGGCTTAATCTCCAACGCTTCGACTGCTTCGCTCAACAGGACGGTCGCGTGAACCAGTCCTTCGCTCACAACGTGAAACCTTCAAGTTCCGGCGGCAGATTGTCCGCAGTGAATCCGGTCATCTTTTCGTTCTGAGCCTGCCAACGCGCCTCGTCCCACAACTCAAACTTGTTGCCCTGCCCCACCAGCATCACGCGCTTGTCCAGCACCGCGAATGTGCGCAGCGTTGGCGACACCAGCACGCGGCCGGCGGCATCCATCACCGAGTCTTCGGCATGGCCCACAAGGAATCGTTGCAGTGCGCGGATGCGCGGGTCGAAAGCGGAGAGCTTCATCAGCTTCTCGCGTATGGGCTGCCACTCGGGTTGCGGATAGACCAGCAGGCAACCGTCGGCATCGGCAGTCAGCACTAGCTGACCTGCACAATGCGCAAGCAGCATGTCGCGATACCGCGCCGGTATCGCGAGCCTGCCCTTGCTATCCAGATTTAGTTGCGTCGCTCCCTGAAACATCCCGATTCCCCACCTTTACCCACTTTTTACCACTTGCACGTACTATATTGAAAAACAACTAGTGGGTCAAGCAAGTAAATGGGATTTTTCTTTATGGGACAATGAGTTAGCGCACTTCGTTAATGCAAATCAAATTTGCTTAAAAAGCAATGGATTGGAAAGCTAAGCTAAAGTTGTTTGTAATGCAGGGCAGGGGAACGCGCGAATTTGCCCACCAAGAACTGGCAAGAGATTTGATGCTCATCGAATCTGTTGTTGCGGAAAAAAGGTGAAGCCAGCCGGTAAGCCGGGTTCTGTCGTGGACAGTCATTCCTCTAGGCGTTTCGTTACCTGACGCTCAAGCAACCTACCCGCTGGCGACGCGAGCAACGTCATAGCCAGCCTATTTGGTCTTGCTCCGGATGGGGTTTACCCTGCCACTGATGTTGCCACCAGCGCGGTGAGCTCTTACCTCGCCATTTCAACCTTACCTGTACTGCTTGCGCAGCCATCGGCGGTGTATTTTCTGTGGCACTTTCCATCGCCTCACGGCGTCCGGTCGTTAACCGGCATCCTGCTCTGCGGAGCCCGGACTTTCCTCTACGCAGCACGAGGTGCGTAGCGACTGTCTAGCCAGCTTCGAAACGAAGTTTATCACGCGGGATAGGTTTACTTGGCTTTGTCCTGCAGCGCCTGTCCGGCCTTCTCCAGGGCCTTGCCGCTCTCTTCCACGGTTTCGCTGCCCAGGCGCTTGGCCTTGTCGAGCAGGGATTCCTGCTTGGCGAACGGATTGGAGAGCAGCGGTTTTTCGCGGCCGATATTGACGCCTAGCGCCATGCCGATGAGCACGCCGATAATCAGGCTGATGAAGATGGTTTTGAGCTGCTGGGTCATGGATGTCTCCTGTTGGTTGCTGAGTGTCGTTGCAGTTGTGGATTCTGCCTTATCCTTCGATCACTTGCATGCCGACGCCGAGGCTCTTCCATTGCTTCATCTCTTCCAGTAACGCCGTCTCGGTGAGCGGGTTCTGCGCCAGCCAGCCGGGGGCGATGGCAAGATGGAATTTGGTGCCGCTGAAACTGCCCTGCATCTCGGGAAGCGCGACTTCGCTGCGGCTGCGATAGAAGAGTGCGGCGAATCGCAGTGCCATGACCTGAGCCATCTGTTCTTCGGCGCCCAGCATGCCGCGCAGTTTTTCCAGCCCCCCGCGGTGCGCCAGTGCCAGCAGGCTCAACTGCGCCTGTTCCTTCTTCGAGAAGCCCGGCATGTCAGCGTTGGCCAGGATGTAGGAAGTATGCTTGTGGTATCCGCTGTGCGCGACGCTGATGCCGATCTCGTGCAGCCTGGCCGCCCAGTCGAGCAGAAGCGACTCCTCTTCGTTGATCAGTCCTGCCAGGAATTGTCCGGCCAGCTTGTCCGCCAGCCGCGCCACGCGGGCCGCCTGGCGCGTGTCCACGTGATAGCGGCGCATGAATTGCTGCACGGTGACTTCGCGCATGTCGTTGTGATGGATACGCCCGAGCAGGTCGTAGAGCACGCCTTCGCGCAGCGCACCGATGGCGGGTTGCATGACCTCGATATCAAGTTCGCAGAAGGCGGCGTACATGATGGCGAATCCGCCCAGAAATGCCGGAACGCGATCCGGCCGCAAGCCCGGAAGTTCGAGTCGGTTCACGTCGCCGGTCTTGAGCAGTATCTCGCGCAGCTTCTCTAACCCCGCGCGCGTGATGCCGCCATCGCTGAATCCGTTCTGCTCAAGGATGTCGCACAGCACGCGCGCCGAACCGGACGATCCGAAAGCGATGTCCCAGTGGCCGACGGAGAACTCGGAAGCGATGGCCTGTACTTCGCTGCGCGCGGCAAGCTCTGCCTGTTTGAGATTGGACTTGGTGATCTTGCCATCGGGGAAGTAGCGCACGCTGTAGCTGACGCAGCCCATATACAGACTTTCCAGCTTGAGAGGTTGCAAGCTTGTCCCGATGATGAATTCGGTAGAACCGCCGCCGATATCCATCACCAGGCGCTTGCTGTCCGATTGCGGCAGTGTCTGCGCGACACCGCGATAGATGAGCCGCGCCTCTTCGCGACCGGCGATGACCTCGATGGGAAAACCGAGGGCCTCTTCGGCCTGCTTCAGGAATTCGGGGGCGTTCTTGGCGACGCGCAGCGAGTTGGTGCCTACCGCGCGCACCGCTTCGCGCGGCAGCCCGCGCAATCGTTCGCCGAAACGCTGCAGGCAGACGAGCGCCCGTTGCTGCGAAGCCTTGTCGAGGCGCTTGTCCTCGGTCAGTCCGGCGGCCAGGCGCACCGCCTCGCGCAGGCCGTCCAGCATGTAGAGCTGGTCGTCGACCACACGGGCTATCTGCAA
Organism: Gallionellaceae bacterium; assembly: GCA_003445795.1. Classification (GTDB taxonomy): domain Bacteria; phylum Pseudomonadota; class Gammaproteobacteria; order Burkholderiales; family Gallionellaceae; genus Sideroxyarcus. The sequence continues at coordinate 23,263 of DMCN01000121.1, read as the reverse complement.
ACGGAAACTGTTCGAGCCTAGATCGACTGCCGCAAGGAGGGGTTGCTGTTGCACGGTGATGAGGGAATCACTGTTCCTGTACTTCGCGCTCGATCTCTTCCACGGTGACGTGACGCACATCGCGGCCCTTGACCATGTACACCACATACTCGGACATGTTCTTGGCGTGGTCGCCGATGCGCTCGATGGCCTTGGCCACGAACAGAATCTCCAGCGAGGTGGAGATGGTGCGCGGGTCTTCCATCATGAAAGTGATGAGGTAACGCATGATGGCGCGGAAGTCTTCGTCCACCAGTTCGTCCTGACGCACTACTTGTGCAGCTGTCGAAAGGTCGAGACGGGCGAACGCATCCAGCGATTTGCGCAACATGTCCAGCGCGATATCGGAGGCATGTTTGATCTCGTGGAAACGCGGCATGTTCAGGCGTTCCTTCTGCGACAGCAGCTTGGCCATGCGCGCGATCTTTTCGGCCTCGTCGCCGATGCGCTCCAGGTCGGTGATGGTCTTGATGACGGTCATCACCATGCGCAGGTCGCCGGCGGCCGGTTGGCGGCGCACCAGGATGCGGTTGCAACTTTCGTCGATCTCGACTTCCATGGCGTTGACGCGATGATCGTCGTCGATCACGCGATTCATCAGTGCCACGTCACCCGAGGTCAGTGACTCGACGGCCAGTCGTATCTGGCTCTCGACCAGTCCGCCCATCTGCAACACGCGCGCACGAACTGCTTCGAGTTCCGCGTCAAACTGTTTCGAGGTGTGTTCGCTACCGACCATGATGGTTCCTTAAAGGATTATTGCAAATGCAGGATGTTAACCACACCCTGTTAAACTTTTGTTACGCCGCGACTCAGGCCGTCAGCGTCTTCACGCCGTCCGGTGTGCCCAACAGCAGCACATCGGCTCCGCGACGCGCGAACAAGCCGTTGGTCACCACGCCGGGCAATTGGTTCAATGCAGTCTCCAACTCGACCGGATTCATGATGCTCAACCCGTGCACATCGAGAATGACGTTGCCATTGTCGGTGGTGAACCCTTCGCGCAGCTTGGGCTGGCCACCCAGCTTGACCACTTCGCGCGCGATGTAGCTGCGCGCCATAGGGATCACCTCGATCGGCAGGGGGAACTTGCCCAACACGTCCACCAGCTTGCTGGCATCACACACACAGATGAACTTCTTGCTTGCGGCTGCGACGATCTTTTCGCGCGTCAGCGCGCCGCCGCCGCCCTTGACCATGTGCATATGGCGTGTGATCTCGTCCGCACCGTCGACGTACACCGGCAGGTCTCCGGCATCGTTCAGCGACAAGACCTCGATGCCGTGGCCTTGCAGGCGCTTGGCCGAGGCTTCTGAGCTGGCGACGGCGCCGCGGATCTTGTGCTTGATCTTGGCCAGCTCATCGATGAAGAAGTTGGCGGTGGAGCCGGTGCCAACACCCACGATGCAATCGGTCGGTACATGAGCGATCGCCGCCTGGGCGACCGCGCGTTTCAAATCATCTTGTGACAAAGCCATCATTTCCCCAGTTCTTAATCAGTATTATTGTTTTGCACGGCGATTATTGCAGGAAATTGCTAATTTAGAAACCTTCCAGCCCCATTCCAGCAAACTCTTTTCAAAGCGGCGATTTGCCTTTAGGATGCACCTGCCGTGGGGGTGTAGCTCAGTTGGGAGAGCGTCTGGTTCGCAATCAGAAGGTCGTCAGTTCGATCCTGATCACCTCCACCACTCCAAACCTTCTTTATCCGCGCGGATGGTGCGTGGCGTGCAGCTGTTTTAAGCGCTCCCGCGCCACATGCGTGTAGATCTGCGTCGTCGAGATATCCGAATGCCCCAGCAACATCTGCACCACGCGCAAATCTGCGCCGTGGTTGAGCAAGTGCGTGGCAAAAGCATGGCGCAGAGTATGCGGCGACAGCGGTTTGTGCAGGCCGCCATGCTTCGCGTGTTTCTTGATCAGATACCAGAACATCTGCCGCGTCATGCCTTCGCCGCGCTGAGTGACGAACAGCGCATCGGTTAATTTACCCAGCAACAAGGCGGGACGGGCCTCGACCAGATACTTCTTGACCCAATCCAGCGCCTCTTCGCCCAGCGGCACCAGACGTTCCTTGCTGCCCTTGCCCATCACCCGCGTCACACCCATGTCCAGACTCACCTGCGCCACGCTTAAGCCTACCAGTTCTGAAACACGCAGCCCGCTGGCATACAGTACTTCCAGCATGGTACGGTCGCGCATGCCCAGCGGGGTATCGACATCGGGTGCATTCAGCAATAACTCGACATCTTCCTCGGTGAGGCTCTTGGGCAGACTGCGCGGCAGCTTGGGCGTGGCTATCTGCAGGGTCGGATCGGCGGAGACTTTGTTTTGCCGCAGCAGGTAACGGTACAGGCGTTTGAGACTGGAGATAGCGCGCGAGGTGGAGGTGGCCTTGGCTTTCTCTCCGCTCACCAGATGCGCGAGAAAGCCCTGTATATCGGCATGGCTGGCGGCCAGCAGGCCGCATCCGCGCTGCTTTTGCAGCCACTCGGTAAATTTGTTCAGGTCGCGCCGGTAGCTTTCGAGGGTATTGCGGGAGAGGCCGTCTTCGAGCCAGAGTGCGTCGCTGAATTCGTCGAGAAGCTCAACGTCGCTCATGGGCAAGCAGCCAGCGCTTGATATCGAGCGCATCGCCTTCGGCATGCTTCATGAACCCGCCCAACCCCGTTTTACCCACCACGCGGTGGCAGGGAATAACGACGGGGATCGGATTGCTGCCGCAGGCCTGTCCCACCGCCTGCGCGCTTGAGCCGATCTTCTTCGCAAGCTCACCATAGGTCAGTGTCTGTCCGCTGGGAATATCCAGCATCGCCTGCCACACGTTGCACTGGTGATGTGAGCCGTCGAGCTCGAAAGGCAGGTCGATCTCATGGCTTGCATCGGCCAGATAAGCTTCCAGCTCCACACAGATCGTTTTTGCCATTGCGCTCGTTGGCGGCTGCACTTTTGTCTTACCGGAAAGGAATTCGATACCCAGCAGATCCGTATCTGAACAACGGATGCCGAGTTTGCCGAAGGGTGCGGAAATGATGGCCTGGAATTTCATGCGCACATGATAGCTGAAATGCAAAACGGGAGCCGAGGCTCCCGTTTTACATGTTGCTTGCTGCCGCTGCTTAAACTGCTGCAGCCTTGCGTGCAGGCAACTTTTCCTTGATACGTGCCGACTTGCCGGAACGGTCGCGCAGGTAGTAGAGCTTGGCACGGCGTACATCGCCGCGACGCTTCACTTCGATGCTGGCAACGCTCGGGGAGTAAGTCTGGAACGTACGCTCCACGCCTTCACCGGAGGATACCTTGCGCACGATGAAGCTGGAGTTCAGCCCCTTGTTGCGCTTGGCGATCACCACGCCTTCGAAAGCCTGGGTACGCTTCTTGTCGCCTTCGACCACGTTCACGTTCACGATGACGGTGTCGCCGGGTGCGAAATTGGGGATCGTCTTGTTCAGACGCGCGATTTCTTCTTTTTCAAGAATGCCGATCAGATTCATTTTGTTTCCTTTTCTTGTGCGGAGGCTTGTTCCTGCTGGTACTCTGCCAGTAGCCGAGCTTCCTGTTTAGTCAACTGGCGTGATGCCAGCAAATCCGGGCGACGTTCCGCAGTCCTGCCTAATGCCTGCTTCAATCGCCACTTCTCTATCTCGGCGTGGTGCCCGGACATCAATACTTCCGGAACCGCCTCACCGTTATAAACCTCGGGCCGCGTGTAGTGGGGGCAATCCAGCAGGCCCTGTACGAAGGAATCCTGCTGCGCCGATGCGTCGTCGCCCAATACGCCGGGGATCTGCCGCACCACGCTGTCCATCACCACCATCGCTGCCAACTCGCCACCGGACAACACATAATCACCGATGGAAAGCTCTTCATCCACTTGCTGGCGCAACAGACGCTCATCCACGCCTTCGTAACGACTCGCCAGCAATATCAATCCTTCATCCCGCGCCAGCAGTTCCATCACCACTTCGTGGGTGAGCTGCCTGCCTTGCGGCGAGAGGTGAATCACACAACTCTTTTTCGCTCCGCTTTGCGCCTGCGCTGCTTTCGCTGCGCTGATCGCCTTTTCCAGCGGTTCCGCCAACATCACCATCCCGGGCCCACCGCCGTAGGGTCGGTCGTCGATGGTGCGGTAGTTGTCGGTCGTAAAATCACGCGGATTCCACGTCTGCAACTCAAACTTGCCCTGCTCTGCCGCCCGTCGCGTCACACCGTATTTGGTGATCGCTTCGAACATTTCGGGGAACAGCGTTACGACGTCGAACCTCATTTGAGGTAGTCCGCCTGCCAATCCACCCGGATCATCTTGTCTTTCAGGCTCACCTGCTGGATCACGCTGGCGATGAACGGGATCAATTTCTCACCGCTTTCGCCTTTGACCACCAGCACGTCGTTGGCACCGGTCTCCAGCAATGAATCCACCGTACCGAAGCTCTCACCCTGCAGATTCTCAACCGACAGTCCGATCAGGTCCGACCAGTAGTATTCGCCTTCTTCCTGCTCCGGCAATTCCGCGCGGGGAACAGCGATCAACTGGCCTTTGTAGCTCTCTGCTGCCGTACGGTCTTCGATACCCTGCAGCTTGGCGATGACTACCTTGCCGCCATGCACGTTCGCTTCCAGAACTTCCAGCGGACGCCAGGCTTGCTCGTTGCCCACATACCAAGTGTCGTAATCGAGCAGGCTGTCCAGATATTCGGTGAAGGTCTGCACCTTTACCCAACCGAGGATGCCCTGCGCCGCTACGATCTTCCCCATGACGACCATGGGGCTTGCCTCATCAGGCCTTGACTGCTGCACCGGCTTTTTTGACCAAGCGGCCTACGGTCTCGCTCAGCTGTGCGCCGCGCTCTTGCCAATGTGTCACGCGATCCAGCTGGATGCGCAGACCTTCGGAGCCTTCTTTTGCCAGCGGATCATAGAAACCGACGCGCTCAATGAAACGACCATCACGACGGTTGCGGGAATCCGCGACCACCACGTTGTAAAACGGGCGATTCTTAGCGCCGCCACGAGAAAGACGAATGACTACCATAGTGATTACCCAATAGATTAAATTTCGGCCAATGCCAAAAGGGCGCGAATTCTACGATACCTTGCCAACCTCTGGCAAGGACTGTTTCGGAGGGGATTTTAGCGGTGCAGGACCACTTCCAGCACGAATTGGGAGCCCAGATAGGCCAAGACAAGGAAGCCGAAGCCGCTCAGGGTCCAGCGCACCGCCGTATGGCCGCGCCAGCCGTAGAAACGGTGGCCTAACAACAATATTGCAAAGATCACCCATGAAGCCATTCCAAACAATACCTTATGGCTGAATTGCAGGGGGTGACCGAAGATCTGCTCGGAAAACAGCATCCCCGAGGCCACGGTGATGGACAGCAGCACGAAACCGACGGCGATGACACGGAACAACAGTGTCTCCATGGTCAGCAGGGGCGGCAGGTTCTGCAGCACCTTGGGCATTTTGGCGTGATGCAGGCGTTTCTCGACCAGCGACATCAGTCCGGCATGCAAGGCCGCGATAGTGAACAGGCTATAGGCCAGCATTGCCATGAGCACGTGGGTATCGAACAGACCGGAGGCAGGCTGGGACAGGATGTGCGCATCGGGAAAGATCGCCGGCAGCGCCGTGCTGACGGCAGCCAGCGGCAATACCAGAGTTTGCAGACTCGACAGCGGATAGAAATAGCGTGCCGACCAGTACACGAGTACGGTCAGCCACAGGATCAGCGACAAGGCGTAGACCAGGCCAAGGTTCAGCGCGCCCCATATAAAGAGTGTGTCGTACAGCAGCCAGCCGTGCAGCACCAGCGGCACGATCACCGCGAAGCCAAGCGCGCCGCGATTCTGCTGCTCGGCATTGCCCGCGGACTGGGCGCGCCAGAACAGAATAGCCAGAACGGCATAAAGGACAAACGTGAGCAGATGCAAGGCTTGGTTCGACATGGGGAGTGCAGATGTTTTAGACTGTGCGGATTCTACAGGAAGCGCCTCCAATGTGTCTGCATCGGCGCCCATCAAAACTTCAGGGCTTTAAATCATGCTGGATAACTTAACTCAACGCTTCTCGGGCATCGTCAAGAATCTGCGCGGCCAAGCGCGCCTGACCGAAAGCAACATCCAGGACGCGATGCGCGAAGTGCGCCTCGCCCTGCTGGAAGCCGACGTTGCGCTGCCGGTCGTCAAAGACTTCATCGCCAAAGTAAAGGAAGCCGCGCTGGGCCAAGAAGTCATCGGCAACCTGCAACCGGGCCAGGCGCTGATCGGCGTGGTGAACCGCGAGCTGACCAAACTGATGGGCGAGCACAACGATGCGCTCAACCTCGCCGCCGTGCCGCCCGCCGTGATCCTGATGGCCGGTCTGCAGGGCGCCGGTAAAACTACCAGCAGCGGCAAGCTGGCCAAACTGCTGCGCGATCAGAACAAGAAGAAAGTATTGCTGGTGAGCTGCGACGTGTACCGTCCCGCCGCGATCGAACAGCTGCGCACGCTGGCCCAGCAACTCGACACCGATTTCTTCCCCTCCGACATCAGCCAGAAGCCGCAGGACATCGCCCTCGCCGCGCTCGACTGGGCACGCAAGCACCACCATGATGTGCTGATCGTTGACACCGCCGGTCGCCTCGCCGTGGACGAAGCGATGATGGCGGAGATCAAGGATCTGCATGCTGCGGTAAAACCCATAGAGACGCTGTTCGTGGTCGATGCAATGACCGGCCAAGACGCGGTGAACACCGCCAAGGCCTTCGGCGATGCACTGCCGCTCACCGGCATCATCCTCACCAAGATGGACGGCGATGCGCGCGGCGGTGCCGCGCTGTCGGTGCGGCAGATCACCGGCAAGCCGATCAAGTTCGTCGGCGTCAGCGAGAAACCGAATGGGCTGGAAGCATTCCATCCAGAGCGCATGGCCCAGCGCATCCTCGGCATGGGCGATGTACTGTCGCTGCTGGAAGAAGCCCAGCGCAACGTCGATATGGGCGAGGCGCAAAAGCTGGCGAAGAAGATGCAGACCGGCAAGGGCTTCGACCTCAACGACTTCAAGATGCAGATCGTGCAGATGAAGAAGATGGGCGGCGTCTCGGCACTGATGGACAAATTGCCCGCGCAACTATCCAAGGCGGCCGCCGGCGCGAACATCGACGAGCGCCAGATCAACCGCACCGAGGGCATCATCAACTCGATGACGCCGTGGGAACGCAGCCATCCGGAACAGATCAAGGCCTCGCGCAAGCGCCGCATCGCGGCAGGCGCCGGCGTGCAGGTGATGCACGTCAACCAGTTGCTGAACCAGTTCGAACAGTCGCAGAAGATGATGAAGATGATCAGCGGTAAGGGCGGCATGGCAAAGATGATGCGCGGCATGGCCGGCAAGTTGCCGGGAATGCGCTAACCCTCACTTAAATATAGAACAGCAGACATGACACTCAAAGCCATCATATTCGACGTCGACGGCACCCTAGCCGACACCGAGGACGCGCACCGCATCGCATTCAACATGGCTTTTGCCGAGAACGGCCTGGTTTGGAATTGGGATGTCGCTTTGTACGACAAGCTGCTCAAGGTGACCGGCGGCAAAGAGCGCATCAAATACTACGTTCAAGACTGGCTGCCGGATTTCAGCAAGCCCGATGATTACGAAGGTTTCGTCAAGAATCTGCATGTCGTGAAGACAGGCCACTACACAGCCATGTTGCGCGACGGCAAGATCCCGCTGCGTCCCGGCGTCAAGCAGCTCATCAGCGATGCGCGCGATGCAGGACTCAAGCTCGCCATCGCGACCACCACATCGCCGGAGAACGTCTCCGCCCTGCTCGAGGTAGGACTGGGCAAGGATTGGGCAAGCAACTTCTCCGCCAACGGCTGCGGCGATATCGTGCCTCACAAAAAGCCGGCGCCGGACATTTACAATTGGGTGTTGAACGAGCTCAAGCTTGCACCGCAGGACTGCATCGCGCTGGAAGATTCCAACAACGGCCTGCGCTCTTCCCTTGCGGCGGGCATCAAGACCTACATCACAACCAACCCGTACACCTGCAAGCAGGACTTCACCGGCGCTGCGGCAGTACTCGAGGATCTGGGTGACCTGCCCCGTTTCTACAAGCTGATCGGGCTGCGCGCTTAAGCAACAAGCCCGGTTTCCTGCTAATCTTGCGGACAATTCAATTGTCCGTGAATCATCATGCAAAGTTATCTGAAGAGAATCCTGACCGCCCGCGTCTATGACGTGGCGGTCGAAACGCCGCTTGAACTCGCGCCCAATCTGTCGGCGCGCATCGGCAACAGCATCCTGTTCAAACGCGAGGACATGCAGCCGGTGTTCTCATTCAAGCTGCGCGGCGCCTACAACAAGATGGCGCAACTCACACCTGAGCAACTCAAGCGCGGCGTGATCGCCGCCTCGGCGGGCAACCATGCGCAGGGCGTGGCCCTCTCCGCACACCGTCTCGGCTGCAAGGCCATCATCGTGATGCCGACCACCACGCCGCAAGTGAAAATCGATGCGGTGCGGCATTTCGGCCAGCGTTCGGTAGAGATTGTGCTGCACGGCGACAGCTACAGCGACGCCTGTACCCGCGCGTACGAGCTGGAAAAAGAAAGGGATCTCACCTTCGTGCACCCCTTCGACGATCCCGATGTGATCGCCGGACAAGGCACCATCGGCATGGAAGTGTTGCGCCAGCACCAGGCCCCCATCCACGCCATCTTCTGCGCCATCGGCGGCGGCGGACTGATCGCGGGCGTGGCGGCTTACGTCAAACAGGTGCGCCCCGATATCAAGGTCATCGGCGTGCAGACCACCGACTCGGACGCGATGGCGCGTTCGCTCAAGGCGAAGAAGCGCGTCACGCTCAACGACGTCGGCCTGTTCTCGGACGGCACGGCAGTGAAACTCGCGGGCGAGGAGACCTTCCGCGTCTGCAAACAATACGTCGATGAAGTCGTGCTGGTGGATACCGACGAGGTGTGCGCGGCGATCAAGGACGTGTTCCAGGACACGCGCTCGATACTGGAACCGGCAGGTGCGCTGGCCGTAGCGGGCGCCAAACTGTATGCCAAACGCGAACAGCTCAAGGGCGAGACGCTGGTGACCGTGTGCAGCGGCGCCAACATGAACTTCGACCGCCTGCGCTTCGTCGCCGAGCGCTCCGAGATAGGCGAGAAACGCGAGTCCCTGCTCGCTGTCACCATCCCGGAGACGCCCGGCAGCTTCCGAAAATTCTGTTCGCTGCTGGGCAAGCGCAACATCACCGAGTTCAACTACCGCTACGCCGACCCTACAGCGGCGCAGGTGTTCGTCGGCATCCAGGTCAAAGACCAGTCGGAGACGGCCGACCTCGTGGACAAGCTGCAACGTGGCAAATTGCCGACGTTGGACCTCTCCGACAACGAGATGGCCAAGCTGCACTTGCGCCACCTGGTCGGCGGCCATGCCGCGGCCGAAAACGAGATCCTGTTCCGTTTTGAATTCCCGGAGCGCCCCGGCGCGCTGATGAACTTCCTCAACAGCATGGACCACAGCTGGAACATCTCGCTGTTCCATTACCGCAACCACGGCGCCGACTACGGTCGCGTGCTGGTTGGCATGCAGGTGCCGCGCACCGACAAGAAGGCGCTCAAGACCTTCCTCGACACCCTCGGTTATCCGTACTGGGACGAGAGTGACAATCCGGCCTATCGGCTATTTTTGGGCTGATCAGCGAATGGTCACGGACTTGTCCGTGATTCAGCCTTGGCGATCCGCCCCAGCCGGCTACGCTCCCCGTTTCAGCGTCTCCCACTTCAGCACCCAACGCGTCCCTCCGCTACATTTTCGGGCAGGCTGGGGCGCTTCCTGTCGATTTCGAGCACAAAAGAGTTGCTTTATTGCTCCCGCCAATAATAATTATTAATGGGCGTTAGATGTGTTTTTGATATATATGCGCAAAATAGAGCGCAAATTTACGAATCTTAAGTAAGGGGCGAGTTGGGAATGGATATCCGCGCTAGAAAACAGGTCCTCAGGCAAAGTATAATCGCCGCCCGCGAAAAGCTGGGTAGCGCCGAGAACCTGCGCCTGAGCCGCACCATCACCGGCGGAATCTGCGGCCTGCCCGGCTACAAACAGGCAACTGTCGTACTGGGCTATTTGAATTTTGGAGCTGAACTGGCTGCCGAACTGTGGGTGAACCAGGCGCTGGCGGACGGCAAGCAAGTATTGCTGCCGCGGGTGAACCGGGCGAGCGGCCACCTCGACATATATAAGGTGCACGACCTGCAACATGACGTGGCACCTGGGGCATGGGACATACGCGAGCCGGTCGCCGAACGCTGCACGAGACTCGACGCACTTGGCACCGTGGACTTCATCCTGCTGCCGGGAGTTGCATTCACCCGGTCGGGCGACCGCCTGGGCTACGGTGGCGGGTTCTACGACAAGCTGCTGGCACGTATGCCGCATCGACCAACACTGGTCGCCGGTGCGTTTGCGCTGCAAATAGTGCAAGAGATTCCGTTGGAAAGTACCGACCAAAAGGTGGAATGGTTGGTGACGGAGAATGAAACGATACACTGCATCAAAGGGAGAGAGTAAGCGATGGCGACACAAATACCAGATCAAGACCCGCAAGAGACTCAGGAGTGGCTGGACGCGCTCCAATCCGTGCTGGACAAGGAAGGTGCGGCACGCGCCCACTTCCTGATGGATCAGCTGATCCATCACGCACGCATGGCCGGCGACGACATGCCGATCAGCGCGACCACGCCATACATCAACACCATTCCGGTCGATAAGGAAGAACGTTCGGCGGGGAATTTTGAACTGGAACACCGCATCCGCGCGCTGACGCGCTGGAACGCGATGGCCATCGTGATGAACGCCAACAAGGAGTCGTCGGAGCTGGGCGGCCACATCGCCAGCTTTGCTTCGGCCGCGACCTTGTATGACGTTGCTTTCAACCATTTCTTCCATGGCAAGACCGACGATCACGGCGGCGATCTGGTGTATTTCCAGGGCCACTCCTCGCCCGGCATCTATGCCCGCGCTTACATCGAAGGCCGCCTGACTGAAGAGCAGTTGCGCAAGTACCGTCAGGAAGTTGATGGCGACGGACTATCCTCCTATCCGCACCCCTGGTTGATGCCGAATTTCTGGCAGTTCCCCACGGTCTCCATGGGCCTGGGGCCGCTGATGGCTATTTATCAGGCGCGCTTCATGCGCTATCTGCAACACCGTGAACTGGCGCAGACCGATGGCCGCAAGGTGTGGGCCTTCCTCGGCGACGGCGAGACCGACGAGCCGGAATCGCTGGGCGCGATCTCGATGGCCGGGCGCGAGAAACTCGACAATCTGATCTTCGTCATCAACTGCAACCTGCAACGCCTGGACGGACCGGTGCGCGGCAACGGCAAGATCATCCAGGAACTGGAAGGCGTTTTCCGCGGCGCAGGTTGGAACGTCATCAAGGTGGTCTGGGGACGCCGCTGGGATCGCCTGTTCGCCAAGGACAAGAGCGGGCTGCTGATGAAACGCATGGAAGAAGTCGTCGACGGCGAATACCAGAACTACAAAGCCAAAGACGGCGCGTTCGTGCGCAAGGAATTCTTCGGCAAGTACCCGGAGCTGCTGGAACTGGTCGCCGACATGTCGGATGACGAGATCTGGCACCTGAACCGAGGCGGTCATGATCCGTTCAAGATGTTCGCGGCCTACGCCGCAGCCAACAAACACAGAGGCCAACCCACGGTGATCCTCGCCAAGACGGTGAAGGGTTACGGCATGGGCGAAGCGGGCGAAGCGCAGAACCCGACGCACCAACAGAAAAAGCTGGGACTGGAAGAACTGCGCAAATTCCGCGACCGCTTCAACATCCCCGTCTCCGACGAACAATTGCCGAGCCTGCCTTTCGTGCGTCCCGCCGAAGACAGCCAGGAGATGAAGTACCTGCGCGAACGCGGCGCGGCCATGGGCACCCTGCCGGCACGCGCGCAGGGTAAGGAATCGTTGCAGATTCCCGATCTTTCCACGTTCGACGTTCTGTTAAAAAGCAGCGAGGACCGCGAGTTCTCCACCACCATGGCTTTCGTGCGCATGCTGGGGATGTTGCTGAAGGACAAGAACATCGGCAAGCAGATCGTGCCAATCGTGCCCGACGAATCGCGCACCTTCGGTATGGAAGGCATGTTCCGCCAGCTCGGCATCTTCTCGCAGGTGGGTCAGCTGTACACGCCGCAGGACGCCGAAGAACTGATGTTCTACAAGGAGTCTTCGACCGGACAGATCCTGCAGGAAGGCATCAACGAAGCGGGCGGCATGGCCGACTGGATCGCTGCGGCGACATCGTATGCCAACCACGGCAAGGCAATGATCCCGTTCTACATCTACTATTCGATGTTCGGCTTCCAGCGCATCGGCGACCTGGCCTACGCGGCGGGCGACCTGCGTGCGCGCGGTTTCATGGTCGGCGGCACCGCCGGGCGCACCACGCTGAATGGCGAAGGTCTGCAACACCAGGACGGCCACAGCCACCTGATGGCAGCCACCATCCCCAACTGCATCTCCTACGATCCGACCTTCGCCTACGAGCTGGCCGTAATCGTGCAGGACGGCATGCGCCGCATGTACCAGAACCAGGAAGACGTGTTCTATTACCTCACTGTGATGAACGAGAACTACACCCACCCGGCCATGCCCAAAGGGGCGGAAGAAGGCATCATCAAGGGTATGTACAAGTTCAGCGCAAGCAAGTCCAAGGCAAAAGCCAAAGTGCAACTGCTGGGCAGCGGCACCATCCTGCGCGAGGTGATCGCCGCCGCCGAGTTGCTGGAGAAGGATTTCGGCGTCGCCGCCGACGTGTGGAGCGTGACCAGCTTCAACGAGCTGCGTCGCGACGGCATCGACTGCGAACGCTGGAACACCTTGCACCCCGAAGCGCAGCCGCGCACAAGTTATGTGGATGCCTGCCTGGATGCCAAGACGCCGGTGATCGCAGCAACCGATTACATGCGTGCCTATTCCGACCAGATCCGTCCTTTCGTCAAAGCACGCTACAAGACGCTGGGCACGGACGGTTTCGGCCGTTCCGACTTCCGTGTCAAGCTGCGCCAGTTCTTCGAGGTGGACCGCTTCTACGTCGCCGTCGCCGCGCTGAAGGCGCTGGCCGACGAGGGCACCATCCCGGCGAGTGAAGTGAGCAAGGCGATCAAGCTTTACAAGATCAACCCCGACAAACCGAACCCAGTCACGGTTTAAGCCGAGGAGACCAGCGTGGCAGAAATCAAAAATGTAGTGGTGCCGGATATCGGCAATTTCAAAGACGTGGCCATCATCGATGTTGCGGTGAAGGCGGGTGACAAGGTGTCTGCCGAGCAGACACTGATCTCGCTCGAAACCGACAAGGCGACCGTGGATGTCCCCACGCCATTTGCCGGCGTGGTCAAGGAAGTGAAGGTCAAGGTCGGCGACAAAGTGTCGGAAGGCGCTTTGATCGTGACGATCGAGGCAAGCGGTGAAGCCGCTACACTGGCACCCTCAACGGCTCCGGCAGCCGCACCCGCGCAGACTGCGACCCCCGTAGCGACTGCTCCCGTCGCAACACCAGCCCCTGTCGCGGCACCCATTGCCGCCGCAGCGCCCGCACCCGTTTCATCCGGTGCAAGCGCCCATGCCAGCCCTTCCATCCGCCGCTTCGCGCGCGAATTGGGCGTGGATCTGGTGAAAGTCGGCGGCAGTGGCGAGAAAGGGCGCGTCACGAAGGACGACGTGCAGAACTTCGTCAAGAAGTCGCTGGCCGGTGGCGGCGCAGCCACGGGCGGCGCCTTGCCCGGCTTGCTGCCGTGGCCAGATGTCGATTTCGCCAAATTCGGCGCCATCGAAGCCAAGCCGCTGTCACGCATCAAGAAGATCTCCGGCGCCAACCTGCACCGCAACTGGGTGATGATCCCGCATGTCACGCAGTTCGAGGAGGCCGACATCAGCGAGATGGAAGCATTCCGCAAGGAACTGGGCGCGGAATACGCCAAGCAGGACATCAAGATCACCCCGCTCGCCTTCATGCTCAAGGCTTGCGCGATCACGCTCAAGCACTTCCCGGATTTCAACGCCTCACTGGATGCCAGCGGCGAGAATCTGATCGTGAAGAAATACATCCACATCGGCGTCGCCGTGGATACGCCGGATGGCCTGATGGTGCCGGTGATTCGCGACGTGGATCAGAAAGGCATCGTGCAGCTGGCGAAAGAGCTGGGCGAAGTCAGCGCCAAGGCGCGCGAGAAGAAGATCACCGCCGCCGACATGCAGGGCGGCTGTTTCACCATCTCCAGCCTGGGCGGCATCGGAGGCACGGCGTTCACGCCCATCATCAATGCACCGGAAGTGGCCATTCTGGGCGTTTCGCGCTCCAGCATGAAACCGGTGTGGAAAGACGGCGAGTTCGTGCCGCGACTGATGCTGCCGCTGTCACTGTCCTACGATCACCGAGTGATCGACGGCGCGGCCGGGGCCCGTTTCACCACCTACCTCGCGCATGTACTGTCCGATATGCGCAGGTTGGCGCTGTAATTTTTAATCCCTCACTAGCCACAGATGAGCCCTGCCAGACCCGCCGTATCGGCGGCGGCAGGAAATATCGGTTAAACTTGCCGCCGTTCTTATCCATGCTTCATCCGTATCCATCCGTGGCTAACCGTATTTTCCTCACAATATGAGCACTGCCCCCATCGGCATCCTCGGCGGCACCTTCGATCCCATCCACCATGGGCATCTGCGCATCGCACAGGAAGCGCTGGAGCAGTGCAAGCTGGCGCAAGTCCGCTTCGTCCCCTGCGGCACGCCGCCGCACCGGCCCGCGCCGCAGGCATCGGCCAAGATGCGCTGGGAGATGGTGCGCCTCGCGCTGAACGGCCACCCTGATTTCCTCGTCGACGTACGCGAAGTGTTCCGCAGCGACCCCTGCTATACCGTCGACACGCTCACCGCGCTGCGCGCCGAACTGGGCGACCAGCAACCGATATGCCTCATCCTCGGCGGCGACGCTTTCCTGCAACTGCACACCTGGCACGAATGGAAGCGCCTGTTCGCCCTGGCGCACATCGTGGTGTTGCAGCGCGCGGGCGGATTGCCGCTGGGCAATGCGATGCAGAAGGCCGACGCCGCGCTGCAAACCGAATATCAGGCACGCCTCGCCCCCGGCGCGGATGCCTTGCATGAGTCGCCCGCCGGGACGATCTTCGTCGCCGACATGCCAGCACTGGAGATCTCTTCCACAGACATCCGTCGCCGCTGCGCAGAAAAGAAAAGCGTTCGTTATCTGGTACCGGACGCCGTCGTCAATCACATCAACACCAACTCACTCTACCGTACATGCTAAGCACACAAGAAAAGACCCAAGCCATCGTCGCCGCACTGGAAGACGTCAAAGCACTCGACATTCAGGTCATCGACACCAGCAAACTCAGTCCGCTGTTCGAACGCATGATCGTCGCCAGCGCCCAATCCACGCGCCAGACCAAAGCGCTGGCCGACAACGTCGAAAAAAAGCTCAAGGAACTGAACGAAGTCCCGCTCAGCACAGAAGGCGAGAGCAGCGGCGAATGGATACTGGTCGATTTCGGCGAGGTGCTGGTGCACATCATGCAGCCCGCGGTCCGCGCCTATTACAACCTTGAAGAACTCTGGGGCGTCCAACCCAAGCTGCGCGCCCAAGCGGGCAAATGAAGCTGTTGATCCTCGCGGTGGGCAACAAGATGCCGTCGTGGATCACCGAGGGCTTCAACGAATACGCCAAGCGCATGCCGCGCGAGGCAACAATCACGCTGGTCGAGATCAAGCCGGAAACCCGCAACAGCGGCAAGACCGCCGCGCAGATCATGGAAGCCGAAGCCCTGCGCATCAAGGCCGCACTGCCCGCAGGGGTCTTGTGCATCGCGCTCGACGAACACGGTGCCACCCCCACCACCAAACAGCTTACCCAGCAGATGCAGGACTGGATGCGGCAGGGCCGCGATGTCGCCTTCGTCATCGGCGGCGCCGATGGCCTGCACGAATCGGTCAAACAGCAGGCACAACAGCTGCTGGCACTGTCCGCCTTCACCCTGCCGCACGGCATGGTGCGCGTGCTGCTGGCGGAACAACTGTACCGGGCACACAGCCTGATGCATAACCACCCGTATCATCGCGAGTGAACCATGGTCGCCAGACACCCGCACATCTATCTCGCCTCGCAGAGTCCGCGCCGCCGCGAACTGCTCAAGCAGATCGGCGTGCATTACGAAGTCCTGCTGTTGCGCCACGGCCTGCGCCGCGAGGCCGGAGTGGACGAGACGCCGCATGACGGCGAGGCACCGCTGGACTACGTGCAGCGCGTCTGCCGCGACAAGGCGCTGGCAGGCTGGGAGACGCTGGAATTGCGCGAACAGCCGCTGCACCCGGTGCTGGCTGCGGATACCACGGTCACTCTGGACGGCCACATCATCGGCAAACCGGACGACAATGAACACGCCGCCGAGATATTGCGCATGCTTTCGGGCAGACAGCATCAGGTGCTCACCGCCATCGCAGTCATTTACGGCGAACGGCTGGAGACGCGGTTATCGGCGACCACTATCACCTTCGACACGCTGAGCGAGGAGCGCATCCGCCGCTATCTGCTCACCGGCGAGGCACACGACAAGGCCGGCGCCTACGGCATCCAGGGCCATGCCGGCTCCTTTGTGAAACAGATCGAGGGCAGTTACACCGGCGTGATGGGACTGCCGCTGTACGAAACGGTAGAATTGCTGAAACTTTTTGGATATCCCGCACCATGACAGATGAGATCTTGATCAACGTCACCCCGCAGGAGACCCGTGTGGCAGTGATGCAACAGGGCGTCGTGCAGGAACTGCACATCGAGCGCGGCAGCCAGCGCGGCCTCGTCAGCAACGTCTATATCGGCAAGGTGAAACGCGTCTTGCCCGGTATGCAGTCTGCCTTCATCGACATCGGCCTGGAGCGCTCCGCCTTCTTGCATGTCGCCGATATCTGGGAGAACAGCATCAACGGCGATGCCGCCAAACCCATCGAGAAAGTGCTGTTCGAGGGACAGAGCCTGCTGGTGCAGGTCATCAAAGATCCGATCGGCACCAAGGGCGCGCGCCTTTCCACACAACTGAGTTTCGCCGGACGCCTGCTGGTGTTCCTGCCGCAGGAATCGCACATCGGCGTGTCTCAGCGCATCGAGAGCGAAGCTGAACGCGAAGCACTGCGCGCCCAGCTTCAGCAGATACTGCCGGCCGAACACAAGGGCGGCTACATCATCCGCACGCTGGCCGAGTCGGCGACCGATTGCGAATTGCGCGCTGACATCGCTTATCTCGACAAACTATGGAGCAACCTGCAACAGCAGGCACAGCGGGTCGCGCCCCCCGCCCTGCTGTACAAAGAACTGGACATCAGCTTGCGCGTGCTGCGCGATTGCGTGAACGAGTCGACCGGCCGCATCCTGGTCGACTCGCGCGAGACACATGAGCGCCTGCTGACCTTCGCCCGCGACTACATCGCCGACGCCGTGCCCAAACTGGAACACTATGTCGGTGCGCGTCCGCTGTTCGACCTCTACAGCGTGGACGAGGAGATCGAGCGCGCCCTGTCGCGTCGCGTCGACCTGAAGTCCGGCGGCTACCTGATCATCGACCAGACCGAGGCGCTAACCACCGTGGACGTCAACACCGGCGGCTTCGTTGGCGGGCGCAATTTCGACGATACAATCTTCAAGACCAACCTGGAAGCGGCGCAAGTCATCGCACGGCAACTGCGCCTGCGTAACCTGGGCGGCATCATCATCTGCGACTTCATCGACATGGATACGGCCGAGCACCGCGACGCCGTGCTGGAAGAGTTCAAGAAGATGCTGGCACACGACCATACCCGCATCAGCGTGAGCGGCTTCTCCTCGCTGGGACTGGTGGAGATGACACGCAAGCGCACGCGCGAGAGCCTGGCGCATGTGCTGTGCGAACCCTGCCCCACCTGCCAGGGGCGCGGCGAGGTGAAGACCGCACAGAGCGTTTGCTACGAGATCCTGCGCGAGATCGTGCGCGAAGACCGCCAGTTCCACGCCCGCGAATACCGCATCCTCGGCTCGCAACAGGTCATCGATCTGTTCCTCGACGAGGAATCGCAAAGCCTCGCCCAGCTTTCAGACTTCATCGGCAAGCCGGTCTCGCTGCAGGTAGAGACCCTGTACTCGCAGGAACAATACGATGTCATCCTGATGTAGCGCATTCCCGCATCACGAAACGGCATCGGAAAATACCCCGTCACCACGAAAAGAGCTGTATTTGCCGCTCTTTTTCCTGCCTGTTCAGACATTCCGCCTGTTAGGCTACGCTTCCACATCCATCGACATACAGGTGCTCCATGAATCGACTGTTCTTGCCGCTATTGATCGCCTTACTGGCACTGACCAGACCCGCTTGCGCATTGGATGCGCACGGGCACGAGGCTGCCGTTGACCAAAGCGCGATCATCGTCGCCTTTCTGAACAATCTGAAAGCCGACAACAGCGTGTACATGAGCTCGCGCAAGATCGAATTCTTTGCTGCGCTCTCCAAGGGGCAGACCCCCGTAGCCACGGTGGTCACCTGTTCGGATTCGCGCGTACAGGCCAACATGTTCGACCGCTCCCCTGAAGGCGATCTGTTCACCGTGCGCAACATCGGCAACCAGATGGCGACCGCCGAAGGCTCGGTCGAATACGGCGTGCATCACCTGCACACCCCGGTACTGTTGTTCATAGGTCACTCCCGCTGCGGTGCCATTGCCGCAGTGAGCGGCAACTACTCCAAGGAATCAGCTGCCATCAGGCGCGAACTGGACACTATCACCATCTCCAAAGATCTAAACAACATCGACGGCGTGAAGGCCAACGTGCATAACCAGGTCACCGGTGCCAGGCTCAAGTTCGCCGAAGAGATCGGCGCCGGCCGCCTCCTGGTCATCGGTGCGGTCATGGACTTTGCCGACGACCTGCATCAGGGCGCGGGCAAACTGCACATCGTCAACATCAACGGCGAGACCGATCCCGCCAAGCTGGAAAATGTAAGCGCCCTGCTGGCCAAACTAAAACCCAAGGCAGCACCCGAAGCAGCGCCCAAGAAGCCCGTGGCAAGCAAGCCCGCCGCTGCACCGGCAGCTGCAGCACACCACTAGACCGGATCAATGCCCAATAAAAAACGCCGCTCATTGAGCGGCGTTTTTACAAGCCTGAACGGCTTGGGTGATTACTTCTTGGCGCCGTTGACTGCAGCCTTCAGAGTAGCACCTGCCTTGAATGCGGGCTGCTTGGAAGCCTTGATCTTGATCGCTGCGCCGGTAGCCGGGTTGCGGCCGTTGCGGGCTGCGCGCTTGCGCACTTCGAATGTGCCGAAGCCAACCAGCGCAACATTGTCGCCCTTCTTCAGGGAAGCAGTGATGATGTCGATCAGTGCCGCGATGTTGCGGTCTGCATCTGCCTTGCTGCTGCCAGTCTTGGTTGCCAGTGCGTCGATCAGTTCTTTGCGGTTCATGAGTAAACTCCCTGTAGTTGATGGTTGAAGTACCGTGTAGTCAAAGTACCGGAGCGGATTGTTGTAGATATTTGGCGGAATGGCAAGGGGTTGCATGCAAA
The DNA here is from genome assembly GCA_003445795.1 of Gallionellaceae bacterium. Classification (GTDB taxonomy): domain Bacteria; phylum Pseudomonadota; class Gammaproteobacteria; order Burkholderiales; family Gallionellaceae; genus Sideroxyarcus. The sequence continues at coordinate 3,602 of DMCN01000121.1, read as the reverse complement.
TGATTTAGCAAACCTGCAACAGGCCGGTCGGCCCGAAAAGCCTGCTACGCCTGCAATAAACGGCCCTGTCCTCCCCCGGCGGCGGCGGCAAAACTCCGTCCGGCGGTATTCCCGGGCAGCGCGAACATCCTCCACCTCCTTGTAAACAAAGGCTTCCGTGACCATCCCCCTGCCGCCCGCCGCGCGCCGCGGACCGGGGCGCGCAACGCTCTCATGTAACAGTATTACCGTTATCCCGGGCAAACCGAGCGGCGGATCGAGCAAAATCATGGCAGGCGACAACATCATGAAAATGCACCTGCGCATTAAAGTAATAGCGGGATATATAGGCCGTTTGGCCTATTGACGGCGGCTGTGCGAGTGGCTAAGCAGGGAAGCGAAACCGGACGTGAACGTCATCTCGCTTCCTGCTCCCCGCCCATCGCCAGTTGCGCGGCTTCACAACTCTCCGCGGGTTTGTCCTTGCGCTGCTCGGCCAGAAGCGCGATCGCGCTGAAACGATCGATCAGCCCGTTACGGGCGAAGTGGTCGATGATGAAGAGCGGGATCAGGGTGTCGGGTTCCCACAGCCCCCGGAACTTGAGTCTGCTGCCCTGTGCATTCGGCTCGATCTCCCAGTTGCCCTGGAACATCTTCGAGTCGCCACTCAGCTGGGTGAAACTGATGCGTTCATAGGGTTGCTCGGTGTATTCCATCACCGAATGCAGGCGGACATGAAAGAACAGCACGCGCTCATCGGCGGTACGCTCGACCCTGACCTTGCCCGGCGCTTCGCGGGACGCCAGCGATTCGACCATGCCGGGCAATTCCTTCGCCGCTTCGTAATCGGTCAGATAACGGTAAGCGGCACAGCCCGGCAACGGCGTGTCGAAGCTGGCGACGAAGCTGTACTGACTCCCCTCCCGCTTCACCTCCACCTGCAATCCGGGGTAAGGCGTATCCGGCCAGGCCGGAAAGGCTGTCAGCAAAAGCAGCGTGAACAGGATGCGCTTCATCATGCAGCGACCTTATAAAGAAGCTTTGTGACGCGGCTATGACGGCCGGGTGAATCTTAGAGCAGCAAGCTGCCCGGCTCGACTTTGCTGCCGCTGATCGCCACGACCTTGTGGCGGGATTGACCGCCCTGTTTGAGCTCGACCTGACGCAGCGGGACGCCGAAGGTATCGGCGATGAACCTGAGCAGCGCTTCGTTGGCGCGGCCTTCGATAGGCGGTGCGGCAAGGCGGAGCTTGAGGGCATCGCCATGCAGACCGGCCACTTCGGTGCGTTTGGCACCGGGCTGGACATGCAGGGTCAGGGTAAGGATGTCGCCGTTGCGACGGTACCACTCGGTCACAACAAACTCTGGGCCGCCTGTTCCAATGCGCCGACTGGCACGATGAGGATGAGCTGGCAGATGATGAACAGAATCAGCACCGAAAGGTCGACGTTGCCGACCGGCGGGATGCGGCGGCGCAGGGGTTGCAGAAAGGGACTGTTGACCGCATGCAGCATCGGCGCGAGCGGCGTATGCGGATTGACCCAGGACAGGATGGCTTCGGCAAGCAGCGTGATGATCAGCAGGTAGATGCTCAGTTGCAGCAGCTTGACCGCCGTCCAGGCCAGCAACCCGGCCAGCGGAAATGTCACAGCCGATTGCTGCAACCACACGAAAAGAGCGAGATAAATGAACTCGGCCGCGAATGCCAGCAGCAGGGTAGCCGTATCCAGCCCCCGCAGCCTGGGTACGAAACGGCGCGCCCGCAGCACCGCAAAATCGGTGATCGCCATGACAAACTCGCCGAGCGGGTTGCGCATCGGTACCTGCAGCCACACTGCATGGAAGCGGAACAGCAGCACGGCCGCAAAGGGCTGCACCACCACATCGAGCAGGAAAGCGAGTGCCTGTCCCAACATCACGCGTCCTTCCCCAGTTCGTCGCCCATCTCCTTCGATCGCTTCGCCGCGGCATGGATGGCATCGACGATATCCTGCTTCACCCGGTTAGCATCCATGGTGAGCAGTGCGCGTTCAGTGGTGCCGTTCTTGGAAGTGACACGCGCGCGCAAAGTGGCGACCTCATCACTGCTGTTCTCGGCCAGCTTGGTGGCGCCGAGAAAGGTATCGAGCACCATCTGGCGCGCCTGGGATTCTTCCACGCCCAGCTCGTAGGCCGCCTGCTGCATGGCCTCGATGAAATAGAACACATAGGCCGGGCCGCTGCCCGAGATCGCGGTGACCGCGTCCAGCATGGGTTCGTCGTCCACCCACAGGGTTTCGCCCACCGCCGCGAGTATGTCTTGCGCCTGCCCGCGTTGCGCCGCGCTCACCGCCGGCAGCGCGTACAGCCCGGTCATGCCGCTCTGCACCAGCGCGGGGGTGTTGGGCATCGCGCGCACCACGGCCTGGCTGCCCGCCCAGCGCGCGAGGTCGCCCGCGCGTATGCCGGCGGCGATGGAGATCAGCAACTGACCTTCGAGCAGCGCGGCCAGCGCTTGCGCCACCTCGCGCAACTGCTGCGGCTTCACCGCGAGCACGACGACATCGCTGCCGGCCACGCCCTCGGCGAGGCTGTCCGTCGCGCGCACGCCGAACTGCGATTGCAGCTTCGCGCGGTTCTCCTCGTTGATTTCCACTACGTCGATCTGCGCCGCGGCGTAACCCTTGCCGAGCATGCCGCCGATGAGCGCGTTGGCCATATTGCCGCCGCCGATGAAGCAAATTTTCATGCCGTTCCCTCTGGAGAAATTCGTCGATGCGGGATTATCGCAAATTGACGCGGGGTCGGTATGGGCAATGCGGGATTATCGGGAGTCAGCCGGTCATGGCGTTCGGTTAAGTTCAAGTTTCAATTTGCGCTTGATCAGGCCCGGCGTAGGGTGGGCTCCGCCCACCATGTCGGGCATAGCCCGACCTACAGCTCCGGTTCGTCCTGTTTTAGGTGGGGCGGACGTTGCACCTTCGCCGAGTCAAACCTTTCTTTGCGAGCCACGAGTGTCAGTCGAAAATATCGCGCTGCGCAGAAACGACGATTGCCGTCCGGTCAGCCAGCGCGGCCAGACTGGAAGCTTGCAGCACGGATGCCGCGATGACGCCATCCCGACCATCCGGCAAGTCGCGCGTGGCAGTGGCGGCGGCAACAACGGTGGGCGCATAACCCAGATCGCGCGCGGCGCGTGCGGTGGAACTGACGCAGTTGTGCGTCATGAAGCCGGCGATGATCAAGTTCTTGTGATCGGCTCGTTGTAATGCAGCCCCCAGTTCGGTACCTGCGAAAGCGCTCACCCTGTTTTTCTCGACGACGGTTTCGTTGGGCAGCGGCCGCAATGCCGCGACGATTTCAAAGCCAACCGCGGCCGGATTGAACAGCGCCACATTCCCTCTATGAACGATATGGATGACCGGTGCGCCGGATTTTCGGNNCGCCCGCCATTTCGAAAAGCGTCCTGGGCAACTCCGCCGCCCGCACAGACATTGCACAAAACAGCAAACCGCTCAAAGTGATCGCCGATAGCTTCATAGTGATTCCTCCTGGTTTTCGTAGGAGCGGCCACTTCGACACACTCAGGACAGGCTTCAGCCGCGATAGACACGTTGCGCCTCGCCATTCCCATCGCGACTAA
>DMCN01000060.1:3764-6021 GCA_003445795.1 Gallionellaceae bacterium | reverse complement strand
TTTCTCCGCCAGCTTGCGCACCTCATCCGCCACCACGGCGAAACCGCGACCCTGCTCACCCGCGCGCGCCGCTTCGATCGCGGCATTCAAGGCAAGCAGATTGGTCTGGTCGGCGATATCCTTCACCTGCTGCGTCATGCTGGCGATGGCGCGGGTGCTGTCGACGAACTCCTTGACCGAACTGGCGATCTGGTTCACCGCCTCCTGCACATTGTCGATCTCGACCATCATCACCGTGACGCTGACGTTGCCCTCAAGAGCCTGCTTAAGACTCTGCTCGGAGACCTTGCGCACCTCCTCTGTGTTCGCGGCGACCGAGTTGATGCTCACCGTGATCTCTTCTACCGCCGCCGCTGTCGAGGCGGCAGCTTCGCTCTGCACCAGGGAACCCTGTGTGATCTGTTCCGACGAGGTCGATAATTGTGTCGCCGAGGCGAGCACGCTGTCCGCGCTTTCGTGCACCTGGCGTATGGTCTGGCGGAAACTTTCCATCAGCTTGTTGAACGCCTCTGCGGCATGCGCCACTTCGTCGTCACCGCGCACCTCGACCACACGAGTCAGATCACCATCGGCAGCGCTGCGCGCCATGACATCCCGGATGGCATTGGTCGAAAGCACGATGCTGGTGATGATGGAATATCCCATCCAGATGCATCCGGCAAGCGCCAGCAACACGCCGATCATCATGACGGCTTCTACCCTGGCCGCGGTAGCCAAGGTCTTTTCTAGCGCCTCCTTGGCCCGGCCGTCCTCAAAATCGGCCATCGCGCGTCCTTTATCGATCGCCGCCGCGTTCAGTGGAAGCACTTTGCGCAGCAATAGTTTCTCAGCTTCGGTCCAGTCTTCCAATTTGATGCTATCCACCGTCGGTTGCAGGGCATCACGCACGAAAGCATCACGCGCTTCGACCAAATCCTTGAGCACCGCCTTGCCCTTCTCGGTGTGGGTGTTCTGTCCCATGTAAGCAAAGTACTCGTCCAGCTTCAGCTTGTTTTCGCCCATTTTGTCCAGGTGCTTGCTGGTCGGGTGCTCATGCATCTTGCTGGTCGGCGACGAGGGGTCATGTTGCATCGCGGCCAGCAATTCGCTGCGCTGATCTGCCAGTGTGAACATGATTCGGTTGACCGTGCGAACCTTATGGATACGGCGATCAGCGACATCCTCCATCGCCGTTTGCATGTTGGTCAATGCATAGTAACTGCCCGATACGATGAGCAGCATCACCACCAGCACGACACCCATTAGGGCAATCAGCCGGGTTTTGATTGTCAATTTGTCGAACATTTTTCCTCCTGGAACCTCAATCTTTTTTTCCTACACCTTGAATTTCGCAACCGCGTTCTGCAGCTCGACACCCATGCGTTCCAGTTCGCCGATATCGTGCGCGGTCTGTTCGATGGCGGCATGATTCTTTTCCGCCATCTTGGCTATCTGCTCGATGTTGCGCGTGATCTCGTTGCTGGCGACTCCCTGCTCGGAGACCGACTCGGCGATCTGGCCGACCCCGACATTCGACTCCTTGACCGCAGCCCCGGCTTCATTCAGCACGGCGGACATCAGGTCGACATGCTTGTGCGTGGTCTGCAACGATTGCACGCCGGAAGCGATGGACTGTTCCACGCGGGCGGACTTCTCGTCCAGCTTGCTGGTGACCTTGTCGATCTCGCTGGCCGACTGTGCGGATTTTTCCGCCAGTTTGCGCACTTCGTCCGCCACCACCGCGAAACCGCGTCCCTGCTCGCCAGCGCGCGCCGCCTCGATCGCGGCGTTAAGTGCCAGCAGATTGGTCTGGTCGGCGATATCCTTCACCTGCTGGGTCATGTTGGCGATGGTGCGGGCGCTCTGCACGAACTCGTTGGCGGACATGGCGATCTGCTGCACGGCACTCTCAATACTCTGGATCTCGCGCACCATCTCGGCCACGCTGCGGTTGCCCTGCTCGGTCTGCTTCATGCTCTTTTCCGACAGGTCGCGCACCACGCTGGTGTTCTCCGCCACCGAATTGATGCTGGCGGTCACCGCACCGACAGCCGAAGCCGTCGACGACACCGCCTCGCTTTGCGCGCGCGAACTGTCCGCCACCCCTGCCGACGTGGCTGCGATGTGACTGGTGGTCTTGTTGATCTTGTCCACACCGCCCAGCACCTGGCGGATGATGGCGCCAAAATTGTCGATCAGCGCGTTGAAAGCGACTGCGGTCTGCCCCACTTCGTCCTTGCTGCGCACAGCGACACGGCGGGTAAGGTCCCCATCGGCC
>DMCN01000060.1:0-3747 GCA_003445795.1 Gallionellaceae bacterium | reverse complement strand
TGCTGCAGTTCACGGGTCGGTCGCGTCACCTGGTTGATGAGCCAGCCGATGACAAAGAACAGGATCACCTGGATCGATATCTGACCTATCCACAGTACCGCGCTGGCCTTGTTCATCGCGTCATATTCATCGCTGATATCCAGACTTACGCTCACCGCCCCGACCACTGCGCCGTCTTCGGTGGTGTGGCACATCAGGCAATTGGTGCCGGTACCGCGAAAATCCTTGGCCGCTGCGACCGGCTCGACCACGCGCAGGATGTGCTTGCCGTCCTTTTCAAAAAATACACTTTGCTGTTTTCCGCTGTTCAGCGCTGCGCGGTCCATATCATCTTTCGCCTGCTCATCGGCTGCGCCGGCGCCGAATTGCGTCTCGATCGACCGGCCGCGGATGATGCGCAACTCTTCCGCCTTGCTCGACACCGCCATCTTCTTGACGAACAGGCGCCGCTGCTCGACATCCGTGATGCTGCCGTTCAGCATCATCATATTGAGACCGTTGAACACGCCGTCCGCCGGAATCACCGCGCGGTTCTTGGCGTCTTCCAGCACCCGCATCTCATACCGGTCGAAAGCCCAGCGTTGCGCGAACACCAGCACCACCAGCAGTATCAACTGGATGGGGATCTGCAACTTGTTCTTGATCGACAACCCGCTCCACCATTCGCTCATTTCGTCCACCTTTTCAGGTTATTCATCCGATACCGGCGTCAGACCTTGAACTTGCCCACGGTCTGGTTGAGATTCTCGGAAAGGTCTTCCATCGATTTCACCGCAAGCACGGTACGCTTGACCACATCGTTACTGCTGCTGGCCATGACCGCCATCTGTTCGATGTTGCGTGCGATATCCTTGCTCGCATCGCGCTGCTTGTTGATCGAATCGGAGATGCTCTCCAGCCCCTTGTTCACGCTGCCCACCGAAGCGTTCGCCTCGACCAGCACGGCGGTCACTTCGCGGATATGTTCCTGGCTGCTCTGCAAAGCCCCCATACCGCGCTGCACGGTCTTCTCGACCTGGCCGGACTGTGCGCCCAGCGACTTGGTGACCTCGTCGATCTGGGTTGCCGACTGCGCGGATTTCTCCGCCAGCTTGCGCACTNNTTCAAGGCCAGCAGATTGGTCTGCTCGGCAATGTCGCGCACCTGCTGCGTCATGTTGGTGATGCTTTGGGTATTGTTGACGAATTCGCCAACGGCGGTAGCGATCTCGCGTACCGAACCTTCCACGCGCTCCAGCTCCTGCATCATCTCCTGCAGGCTCTGCTGGCCGCGGTTGGCGCGCTCCAGACTTTCGTTCGACAGTTTGGAAACATGGTCGGCACCTTCAGCGACCTGGGCGATGCTGGCGCTGACCTGCTCGACCGCGATCGAGGTCGAGGCTGCCGTGTCGCTCTGCTGCTGCGCACTCTTGGAGAGCTGTTCAGCATCCTGCGCCAGCGAATGTGCCGCGCTGGCCACCTGATGGGCATGTCCGTCCACCTGGGTGACGATGATCTGGAAGCTGCCGGTCAGTTCGTTGAACGCCTTGGCGGTCTGGCCGATCTCGTCCTCGCTGTGGATCACAACGCGCTTGGACAGGTCGCCGTCGTTCTGCATGGTCTGCATGGCCTGCTGCAACTCGCGGGTCGGCCCGGTGACGAAACTGATCAGCCAGCCGATGCCGAAGTACAGGAATATCTGGACGACGACCTGGGCTATCCACAACACCAGGTTCGCCCTGTGCATCACGTCATACTCTTCGGTGATATCCAGCGTGATGCTGGCAGCGCCGTTCACCGTCCCTTCCGGCACGGTGTGGCACATCAGGCAATTGGTGCCGCGGAAATCGGCTTTGGCGATGAACGGAACGACCACGCGCAGCGTGTGCTTGCCGCTCTGGTCGTTCAATCTGGTCTGTTCCTTGGCGGAGGACAGCGCTTCGCGGTCCACATCGTCCTTGGGCTGTTCGGACGGCAGGCCGGGACCGAACTGGTCCTGCACCGGCTTGTTGCGGATGACGCGCAATTCCAGCACCCGGTCGGATGCCCCCATCTTGTCCACATACAGTTTGCGCTGGTCGCCATCGCTGATGATGCCGTTCAGCATCAGCATGTTCAGGCCGTTCAACACGCCGTCGGCGGAGACCACAGCCTTCTGCCGCGCCTCTTCCAGCACGCGCTCTTCGAATTGGTTCAACGCCGTGCGCTGCGCCGTGATCATGATGACCAGCAGAATGAGCTGGATCGGGATCTGCAACTTGTTCTTCAGCGAAAGTTTGCTCCACCAGTTTTTCATATCTCTTCCCTTCAGCTATCGTCGGCCGTTCTTGTTGTTGCCGGCGCTCATGTTCCTTAGCGGCAAGACGCCGCGAACCTTTAATGCCCTGCTGCCGCCACCCCGGAATGGGTCGCACTTTCCGCTGCCATCGCCGCGGCCGCCTCCTCCGCCGAAGCCGTCGTGGCCACGCCGGATCCGGCATCCAGATTCTCTTCCAGCGGATCGCCGGTCTCGGCGTCGATGTCGACGCTGCCGCCATCTTTCTGCGCGGCCTCTTCGGCGCGCTTGTTCATCACGATGATGCTGATACGGCGATTGATCGGATTTTGCGGCTGCGTCTTGTCGAACAGCACCGCCGACGACAGGCCGACCACGCGCACGATCTTGTCCTCCACCAGCCCGCCCTTGATCAGTTCGCGCCGCGACGCATTGGCGCGGTCCGCCGACAATTCCCAGTTGCTGTACTTGCGGTCCGCCGTCACGTAGGGCTGTGCGTCGGTATGCCCGGAGAGACTGATCTTGTTCGGCATCTCGTTCAACATCTTGCCGATCTCGCGCAGGATATCCCTGGTGTACGGCTCCAGATCGGAGCTACCGCTCTGGAACATGGGCCGGTTCTTCTCGTCCACGATCTGCACGCGCAATCCTTCCGAGGTCAGGTCGAGCAGGATCTGGTCCTTGAACTTCTTCAGCTTTGCGTCCGCCTCGATCACTTTCTCGAGGTTGGCTTTCAGCTCCTTGAGCTTTTCCAGCTCCTTGATTCGCTCCAGACGCAGGAACTCCTCGCGCGTCGCCTTGAGGTTGATGATCTTCTTTTCCGGCGGCAACTCGCCGGATTTCACCTGACCTTCGCTGCGCGTCAGATCCTGTCCGCCGCCCTTGATGATGCTGGAGCTGTCTCCACTGCCGGTGCCGCCCATCAATGCCACCTTGAGCGGCGTCTTGAANNCCCGCCACCTTCTTGATGCGCTTGATGACGATGGGTCTTTTGTCTTCTTTGGACATAAGCGGCTTCTATCGATTCTCGTTGATGACGATCAGCGTTTCTGTTTGACGTGTTCTTCCAGTTCGGCGAAGCCCGGTCGCTCGGTCGAGTTCAGCACCTTGCGGCCGAACTCGACCGCCATCGCCGGTGCATAACCGTTCAGATTGGCCAGCAACACGACCTTGATCGCCTGGAACATCTTGGACGACTCTTCGGCCTTTTGCTCGATCAAACCGGCCAGCGGTCCGACGAAGCCATAGGCCAGCAGAATGCCGAGGAAGGTACCCACCAGCGCGTGCGCGATCAGGATGCCCAGCTCGGCCGGCGGGATACCGACCGACTCCATGGTATGCACCACGCCCATCACCGCCGCAACGATACCGAACGCGGGCATACCGTCACCGAGCTTGGCGATGGTATGCGAGGGAAGCATGCCTTCGTGGTGATGCGTCTCGATCTCCAGATCCATCAGGTTCTCGATCTCCATCGCATTGAGGTTGCCGCTG
>DMCN01000042.1 GCA_003445795.1 Gallionellaceae bacterium | reverse complement strand
TGGAATGGCAGTTGTGCCACCTGCTGCAACAGAGCGAGCACGCCGAGACCATGCAGTACAAGCTCGACAGCCGCTACCGCCATGTGCTGCTCGACGAGTTCCAGGACACCAATCCGCTGCCATGGCAGATCATGCGCGCGTGGTTCGATGCGGCGGTGGCGGTGGAGTCGCAGCCCACCGTGTTCGTCGTCGGCGACCCCAAGCAATCCATCTACCGCTTCCGCCGTGCCGATGCGCGTCTGTTCGGCGTGGCGCGCGAATATCTGCAAGAGTATTTCAACGCCGCGACGCTGGGCAACAGCCTTACTCGTCGCAATTCGCAGGCCGTGGTCGATGCGGTGAACGCCGTGTTCCGCGAGCAACCGGACGGTTTCGAATTCGTCGAACACCAGACCCATCAGAAGGAGTTGCCGGGGCACGTGCTGGTGTTGCCGCTGGCGGAGGTGGAGCATTCGGAGGAAGCTGCGGCGGAAGATGCGCCTTTGGCTTTGCGCAACCCGCTTTCCACGCCGCGAGCCGAGGCGGGCGAGGGCGCTCGCCACATTGAAGCGCAGCAGTTCGCCGAACAACTGCAAACCATCACCCGCGATTGGTCGGTGAGCGACGAGGGCGAAACCCGCCGCGCCAGCTACGGCGACATCATGGTGCTGGTGCGCACCCGCACCCATCTCGCCATCTATGAAGAAGCACTGCGCGCAAGGCATATCCCCTTCATCAGCTCGCGCCGCGGCGGACTGCTCGACACGCTGGAGGCGGAGGATGTGCAGGCGCTGCTGATGTTCCTCATCACCCCCTTCGCCGATCTCGCGCTGGCACAGGTGCTGCGCACGCCGGTGTTTGCGTGCAGAGATGAAGACCTGATGTTGATTGCCCAGTCCGGAAGTAAAACAGCCGTTCGCCCTGCCCCTTCGACTGAGCTCAGGGCTAAAGGCGATGTCGAAGGGGAATGTTCGTCATGGTGGCAACGTCTGCAACACCTCGCCGAATCATCTCCAGCTCTGCAACGCGCCGCCGAACTGCTGCAACGCTGGCTAGCCCTCGCCGACAAACTCCCAGTGCACGACCTGCTCGACCGCATCTATTTCGAAGGTGATGTGATTGCGCGCTACAGCGCCGTAATGCCGCCGGAGATGCGTGCCAAAGTTACAGCCAACCTGCACGCCTTCATGGAGATCGCGCTGAGCGTGGATGCCGGCCGCTACCCCAGCCTGCCGCGCTTCCTGCAAGAGCTTCGCGAACTGCGCGACAGCACAGACGATGCGCCGGACGAAGGCAAGCTTGGTACCGCAGGCGATGCGGTGCGCATCTACACCGTGCATGAATCGAAAGGTCTGGAAGCCCCCATCGTCTGGCTGCTGGATGCGAACGCGGAAAAGAAGAGCCGCGACGGCAGCGATGTGCTGCTGGATTGGCCGACCCACGAAGCGCTACCGCTGCATTTCTCGCTATACGCCGACCAGGCCTCGCGCGGCAAGAAGCGCATGTCGCTGTTCGAGCAGGACGCCGCCGAACAGGCGCGCGAAGAGATGAACCTGCTCTACGTCGCCATGACCCGCGCGCAGCAGGCGCTCATCGTCAGCGGTAACAGCAAGGGTGAAGACAGGGAAGAAAAGAAGAAAATACCATCGTGGTATGACCGCATAGCGGCAGCCATAGCTGTCATTCCGGCGCAGGCCGGAATCCAGATAGACAAACAAGCCTCGAGTGGCGAGACAAATCCTTTATGCAGTTCGCTACGCGGTGATATTCAATTGCTGGATTCCCGCCTGCGCGGGAATGACGGTGGTGCTGAGGTTGCCTTGCCAGCCATTCTTCCCACCGGCAAACGCGCCGCCCGCAACACCGTTCAGCAACAGCGCGGCATCTGGCTGCATGCGCTGCTGCAGAATCTTACTGAAGGGACCGTAGATGAAGCTGGTCTTCAGCAGCATCTTGCCATCCCTCCAGACGAAATGCCCTCGCTCTGGCAACAAGCCCAACACCTACTCACCCTGCCGCAACTCGCCCGCTTCTTTGATTCGACGCAATACCTGGCGGCATACAACGAGATGCCCTACATCAATGCCAAGGGCGAGCTGAAGCGCATCGACCGTCTGGTGGAGTTCGACGACGAGGTATGGGTGCTGGACTACAAATTGGGCGATTCAGAGGATGCTGAGCGTTATCAAACACAGATGCAGGAATATCAGACGGCTATGCAATCTGTCTTTGCAGGCAAGGCTGTCAGGTGTGCGCTGGTGTTTTCGGAGGGGGTGTTGAAGTAGTAAATGGTGTAGTCGAACCAACGCAGGTGGAAGGTCTCGCGGGCTGCTGCACTAAGCAGTTTGTTCATCCAGTTCATGACGTCTGCAATCCGCTACTGCTTTTCGGCGCCCATGCGCTTCGCCAGGTTCATCAGCTCGTTCGGTTGTCCGCGCATGAATTTGAGCAGCTCGTCGCGGGCTGTTTCTGCGGGGCAGCCCCCGGCGACCAGTTTGTCGGTCATGTCGCGGAATCGCTTGCGGCGCGTGAGTCCCTCATCGCTGAGGTCGCGGCGGTTCCAGAAGCTTTCAAGCAGGGTGGAGCCGCAGACGCAGTTGCGAAACAGTTCCACGATTTCGTGGCCGTCATCGTCATGGCTTTGTTTCAGTCCGCTGGCGTTCGTGCGCAAGGGGCGGGTGGCGGCAAGGAACTCGGCGGAGTTCAGGTATTCGCGGCCGCAGAACTTGCAGCGTTTGGGGAAGGCCGAGTCCGCCAACTGGCGCAGTCCGGCGTAAATATCATCCTGATTCGTTTGCTTACTCATATTCGCCTCCTGCTGAATGGTGCCGGGCCAGCTACATGCATCCCCCGCAACTGCCGCAGCGCCAATCCTGCCTGTTCACCGCCCGATAGAAGAAGCGGAAGTGCGCCTCGTCGGTGGGAATGTCGTGCGCCAGGAACATCTGTGTCAGCCAGTCGAGGTTCTCGATGATCCACTCATCTTCCTTCAATCCCTCGGCGAAGATGTCGTCGTCTGGATAGATGAAGCTGTAGATGGCATAGGTCCCCATGTCTTCCTCGGCGCGCGCAGTGTCGAGCTTGAGCGGTTTGCCGAGGTGGCTGATCTCCCATTTGCCGAGACAGAGCTTGTTGCCTGTCGCGGTCCATTTGGCGCTGAAAGGATTGGCTGCAGAAGCCGTCATCACTGTTCGGTTTGCCGCTTTCTATCCAGATGTTTTTGCATGCCATGCACCAGGTTCTGCGTGAGTTGCGCTTGCAGCTCTTCCCATGGCACGGCGATGCCGAACTCGATGGCCTGGGTGACGCGCAGGCCCTGATAGCCGCAGGGGTTGATGTTGTCGAAGGGGGAGAGATCCATGTCGACGTTGAACGACAGGCCATGGTAGCTACAGCCGTTCTTGATCTTCAGGCCCAGTGCGGCGATCTTGGCATCGCCGACATACACGCCGGGCGCATCCTCGCGGCCTTCCGCTTTCACGCCGTATTCGGCGAGCAGATCGATGACGGCCTGCTCCATCAGGCGCACCAGTTCGCGCACGTTGATCTTCCAGCGGCGCAGGTCGAGCAGCAGGTAGGCGACGATCTGGCCGGGGCCATGGAAGGTGATCTGGCCGCCGCGGTCGATCTTCACGACGGGGATGTGGGTCTGGTGCAGCAGGTGTTCCGGTTTGCCGGCCTGGCCCTGTGTGTAAGTGGGCGGATGCTGCACCAGCCAGATCTCGTCCACGGTTTCGGCGGTGCGCTCGGCGGTGAACTTCTGCATGGCGCGCCAGGTCGGCTCGTAGTCGACCATGCCCAGTGCCTTGATGTGAATCGGGGGATGTTGCATGGGCTTCAGAGCACCATTTTGACCATCGGGTGCGAACTCAGGTCGCGGTACAGGTTGTCGAGCTGTTCGCGCGAGGTGGTGTGCACGGTGCAGGTGAGGCTGATGTATTTCGCGCCACTGCTGCTGCGCGTCTCGATGCTGGCGGCGTCGAAGTCCGGCGCATGCCCTTGCACGACGATGGCGACGGCTTGCGCAAAACCGGGTTTGGCTTCGCCGAACACTTTGATCGGGAAGTCGCAGGGATATTCGATGAGGGAGTCTTTGGGGTCGGTCATTTGCGCATCACGTCCCGTTTGAAGTTTTGATACAGCGGATGCAGTTTCGCGAACATCGCGCCGGGTTTGCCGTTACCTACCGGTTTGCCATCCAGCGAGGTGATGGCGAGCACTTCCTTGGTGCTGGAGCTGAGCAGCAGTTCGTCAGTGCTGAATACTTCCGCCTTGGTCACTTTGCGCACTTCATGCGGGATGTTGTTCGCGGCGGCGAGTTCGAGGATGACGTCGTAGGTGATGCCGGGCAGCATGAGGTTGTCTTTGGGCGGTGCGAGCAATTTGCCGTTCTTCACCACGAAGATGTTGCTGGCAGCGCCTTCAGTGAGGAATGCATCGTCGCGGATCAGGATGGCTTCGGCGCAGCCGGCTTCGACGGCAGCCTGGCGCAGCAGCACGTTGGGCAGCAGCGCGATGGCCTTGATGTCGCAGCGCAGCCAGCGGTTGTCGACGACGGTGATGCAGGCGATGCCGCTGGCGAGCAATTCGGCCGGCGGTGTGGTGAGCGGGTTGCTCAGCACGAACACGGTGGGCGGCACGGGCGGATTGGGAAAAGCATGGTCGCGCTTGGCGACGCCGCGCGTGATGTGCAGGTAAAGGTATTGGTCTTCGGGCGAGTTGCGCCTGATGAGCTCGTTGAGGATGCCGGTCCACTCACTCTCGCTGTGCGGGTTCGGCAACTTGATGCCGTCGAGACTGTGTTGCAGGCGCTTGAGGTGTTCCGACATGCGGAAGGCGCGGCGCGAGTAGACGGGGATGACTTCGTAGACGCCGTCGCCGAAGATGAAACCGCGATCCAGCACGGGGACGCTGGCTTCTTCGATCGGCATGAATCGGCCGTTCAGATACACAGTCATGTGTTGCTCCTTATTGGAACAGCAATCGGATGTTATCCACTCCTCGGGAGAATACATTCGCCAGACGCACATCGTCCAGTGCCACGACAGGCAGGTCGAGATAGGGGGCATCGCCAAGGGTCAGGTGCAGTGTGCCAATCTGCTGGCCGCGGTTGACCGGCGCGAGGATGGGCTGCCGGGTCTCCAGTGTCGCTTTGAGTGCAGCGCGCTGGCCTTTGGGGATGGTGATGTATCGATCCGCGCGGAAGCCGAGCTTGAGGTGCTTGTCGGTGCCTTTCCAGATACGCTTGTCGCTGACGGGCTGGTCCTTGGAATAGAGTTTGATGGCTTCGAAATTCTGGAAGCCGTAGTTCAGCAGGCGCTGGCTTTCGCTGCTGCGCAGTTTCTCGGTGTCGGTGCCGATCACCACCGAGATCAGGCGGCGTTCGTCGCGTTTGGCGGAAGCGGCCAGGTAGAAATCGTCGGTCTCGCTATAGCCGGTCGCCAGTCCGTCCACGAACGGGTCCAGCCACAGCAAGCGGTTGCGGTTGAACTGGTTGATGCTGTTGTACTGATATTCGCGCTGCGCAAAGATGAAGTAGAACTCGGGGAAGTCGCGGATCAGCGCGGCGGAGATCAGGGCCAGGTCGTGCGCGCTGCTGTAGTGCTGCGCGTCGGGCAGGCCGGTGGCGTTGACGAAGTGGGTGTCCTTCAGTCCCATGCGTTGCGCTTCGCTGTTCATCGTGTCGGCCAGCGCCATCTCGTGGTTGGCAATCACTTCGGCCAGCACGCGCGCGGCATCGTTGGCCGATTGCACGATCAACCCGCGCAGCAATTCTTCAACGGNNCCGTGCTCAGGAACATGCGCGACTCTTCGCTCTGGATGCGGGTGGCATAGGCCGAAGGAGTGAGACGCTGGGTGAGCGACAGTTTGCCCTGCTTGATCGCGCCGAACACGACATAGGCTGTCATCAGCTTGGTCAGGTGCGCGGGAGGGATATGCTTGTTCGCGTTCTGTTCGACCAGGAACTGGCCGCTGGTGTAATCATACAGCGCGTATGAATCGGCGGCGATGGTGGAAGAAGGTGCTGGGGTTTCTTGCGAGAATGCCAGTGTCGAGAACAGGGTGATGATCAGTGTCAGAAATAACTTCATGGGGGATCAATAGGTTGGTGATGAGGATTTGCTGTGCTCGTGTCTGGCGCGAGTCTTGTATGACTAGTGTTGTCATGTGGCTGGATTATAGCAGGCATGCGGCTTGCAGACAGCGGACTAGATAAAGGTATAGATATGCTGCGGGGGGGTATAGGCACGGTCTAGTCCGTACGGCATATTGTTTTGACTAGTCGTTGGGGCAGACAATGCGGCCATCTTAGCGATCCATTCAGGAGATGACCATGCAAGTAACCAGCGAAAGAGCAGTTCAAGAGATCGGCAGAATCCCGGGCAGCATGATGCAGGCACCGGACGACTCGCCTATCGGTATCGATTTTGTGGGCGTGGCCGAATCACATGTGTTGTTCTTCGGCAGGGTGAAGGATTTCGTGCACGGCGAATTGCCGCATTCCCTTTCCGACCTGACCGAGTTGGGGCAGTGCTGCGAACTGGAGCGCTGGCTCAAAGGCGTAGGCGCATCGCGTTTCGGTCAGCTGCGTTCCTTCGGCCGTTTGCACGAGGCGCATGCCGAATTCCACCTGCTGGCTTCCGAGGTATTGGCGATGATTCAGGCGGGTAGCTGGATCGCTGCCGAGCGTATGCGCAAGAGCGAGTTGTCCCAGTCCCTGCGCCGCGTGCTGATCACCATCACCGAACTCAACGAGTCGATCAACAAGCAGGTGTGGAGCGTCAGCTGAAGGTACTGGCGAACTGCGTCGCTTGTTCGGCCTGTTCGGCGGCCTGCGCCGCGATCTCTTCGGCTTTTTCCGGGTCGATGCCAAGCGCCTCCCACTCTTCAGCACCGATCTGGTGACCGACGAATTCCCGCAGGCCGAATGAGGGGATCAAACGCTCAGTGATGTTGACGATGCGTACCAGCGGTTGCGCCTCGCTTGCCTCCTCGGCATCCGGCGTGTGGTGATAGCGGATCACCGCGACGATCTCTTCCGGCAGGTTCCAGTGCTTTGCCAGTTCCGCTCCCAGCTCATCGTGTGTCACTTCCAGCAGTTCACGTTCCACTTCTATCGCGGGTCTGCTTTCCTCGATCACCAGTCGGGTGTGCAGGTCGTCGCTGCGTTCCGGGTCCAGATGCGCCAGCGCAAGATATCCGATGTCATGCAGCATGCCAGCCAGGAAGATCTGGTCGTCCGCGGGGCGGTTCCTGACGGGCATGGCGCGCACCACCGGCAGCATGGCGAAGGCGACGCCAAGATTGTGCATCCACAACTCCTGCGGATCGAACCTGCCGATGGGCTTGTTCACCAGAGACATGACGGCGATGCCGGTGGCGACCGATTTAACGCGGGTCAACCCCAGCATCATGGCTGCGTCCTTGACGGCGGTGATATGGCGCGAAGCACCGAGCAACGGTGAATTGGCCAGGCCGATGATCTTGGCGGAGATCATCGGGTCCTGTGCGATCAACAGCATCATCTGGCGTTCGCCTTCGTCGCTGTCCAGTTTCAGCGCCAGCAACTTCTGGGCGATGACAGGCATCGCGGGCAGGCTGTTCAGGTTGCGGACAGCCGCTCTCAAATCGACTTGCTTATCGTTCATGGTTTCCTTCGGATTCTTTGCGGTGGATTCAGTCCCGCGATTCTAACTCGAACTTTGGTGCAGGCGGGGGCAAATGGCTGGTCAAAGACCGGTCGGGCGTTTCGCCAGTTTGCGCTGCAGTGTGCGGCGGTGCATATTGAGCACGCGCGCGGTGGCTGAAATGTTGTCGCCGTTCTCGCGTAGCACGCGCTGGATGTGTTCCCATTCCAGCCGTTCCACCGTGGCGGGTTGTGCTTCGAAACGAACATCAGTACTGGCGTTGTGGCCAAAGGCGGCGACGATCTCGTCGGCGTTGGCCGGTTTGGATAGATATTGCGTTGCGCCCAGTTTTATCGCTTCCACGGCGGTGGCGATGCTGGCATAACCGGTCAGCATCACGATGCGTGTGGCGGGGTCGAGTTCATGCAGCTTCTGCACCAGCACCAGTCCGGAAACGCCGTCCATCTTCAGGTCGAGCACGGCATATTCCGGCGGGTTGGCGATGGCCAGCGGCAGGGCCTGCTCCACGCTGCTCGCTGTAGTCACCGCGAATCCGCGTTTTTCCAGTGCGCGCGACAATACCGTGCGGAACGTCGCGTCGTCGTCCACCAAGAGAAGTGAGGCGCGTTCCGACTGGTTCATGTTTTTCTCCCGCGCAACGGAATCATCACTTCGGTCGTTGCGCCGCCGCCTTCTCGGTTGGATAAACGCACGCTGCCGCCCATCCGCTCCAGTGTGGCATTGGCGAGGAATAGTCCGAGGCCGCGGCCTTCCTGTTTGGTGGTGAAGAAGGCGGAACCGGCGCGGGCGGCGGCCTCGGGAGTGAGGCCGGGGCCGTGGTCGTGGATCTCCAGCACGATGCGTTCATCGTTCCAGCGCAGCAGGATGGTCATTTCCTCAGGCGAGGCGCCCGAGGCATCGGCGGCGTTGTTGAGCAGGTTCAGCAGCGCGGAACGCAGAGCCGGGTCGGCGCGCAAGCGCGGCGAAGGCTGGATGCCGTCGAGCCTGAAACGGTAGCGGACCGTGGGACGCAGTAGCTGCCATTCGTCCAGTACGTTGCGGATGTACTCCTCCAGCGACAGTTCGTCGCTGGTTTCCTGTGCGTGCGAAAGCAGGGAGCCGAGGATGCGTTTGCAGCTCTTCACCTGTTCGTCGAGGATTTTCAGATCCTCTTGCTGTTCGGGCGAGGTGCAGTCGTGACGCATCTCGCCGATGACGACCGACATGGTGGCAAGCGGGGTGCCCAATTCGTGTGCCGCTCCAGCCGCCTGTGTGCCCAGCGCGACGATGCGTTCGTTGCGCAGGGTCTCTTCGCGCACACGTCTGAGCTGCGCATCACGGACTCGTACCGCGCGGGACATCTCCACGGCGAAGTAGGCCACCACCACGGCGCTGATGACGAAGCCCAGCCACATCCCGAGGACATGCGTATTGAAGGCGTCTTCGATCGGGGATGAGGCCGCAGACGGGGGTTGCATCGAACTCATGTCGTGATGCGAGTGGTCCATCTCCTGCATCGATACGGTCTGCTCGGCGGATGTGTTTCCGCTCGGCAGCGGCACATACCACACCATCAGCAGGCTGTAGCAGGCCAGCGTCAGTGCGGCCATGCCCCAGGTGTGGCGGCGCGTGAGTGTGGCGGCGGCGATCACCAGCGGCAGCAGGTAGAGCGAGACGAAGGGATTGGTCGAGCCGCCACCGTAGTAGAGCAGCACCGTCAGCACCAGCACATCCACGCTCAGTTGCAGGAACAGTTCCAGATTGCCGACCGGGAGATTGAGCGAAAGTCGCCACCAGGTCAGCGCGTTCACCGCCGCCAGAAATCCCACAGCCCCCAGCATCGGCACCCAGGCGAAGTCGTGGCTCAGAAAGCGGTGCACCAGGATCAGTGTCGCGAACTGCGCGAGGATGGCGCCGCAGCGCAGCAGGAAGAGGCGGCGCAGATGCGAGTGACCGGTCTGGGTGGCAAGCAGGGATGAATTCATGGGGTGGGATTCTACCGGAGTCGCTTTGTACAAGGGGTGCGGCAATATGTCGCACAGGGAGATGAATGAGATTCTCTACAATTCGCGCCGCAAGTCTTACAACAAGATACCTACAGAGAGGAACGAAATGAGCATCAAGCTGAAATTGAGCGTCATCGCCGTTGCACTGGCGATGGGCAATCTGGCACAGGCCGCCGATTCGCTGGACGAAGTGGTAGTGACCGCACCGCAGAGCACCGAGCCGCTGACCGTGAAGACCGATCCCAAGAAGCCGCGCCAGCCGGTGCCGGCCCATGACGGTGCCGACTACCTCAAGACCATCCCCGGATTCTCAGTCATTCGCAAGGGCGGCACCGATGGTGATCCGGTGTTCCGCGGCATGGCGGGTTCGCGCATCAATGTGCTGATGAACGGCGAGAACATCATGGGCGGTTGCGGCGGACGCATGGATCCGCCAACGGCCTACGTTTTCCCTGCTGCCTATGACAGCATCACCGTATTAAAGGGGCCGCAGTCTGTGGTTCATGGTGCAGGAAGCTCTGCCGCGGTTGTGATGTTCGATCAGATCAATGATCGCGCTGAAACCGGATTCCATGGCGATGCCGCGCTCACCGTGGGGAGCTTCGGTCGCCACGACGAAGTGCTGAGTGGTCGTCTCGGTGCTGAAAGCGCCTATGCACGGGTTGATGCGACCCGTACTCAGGCAGGTGATTACAAGGACGGCGCAGGCAATGCTGTTCGATCCAATTACAAGCGCTGGAGCGGTAATGCCGCACTGGGCTGGACACCCGATGCGGACACGAAAGTGGAAGTCTCGACGGCCAAGAGCGATGGTTACGCCGCATATGCCGATCGTGCCATGGACGGTATCAAGTTCACACGGGAGAACCTGGGCCTGAAATTCGACAAGAAGCACATCTCTTCGCTGGTGGATCGCATCGAGGCGCAGGTCTATTACAACTACATCGACCATGTGATGGATAACTTCACATTACGTCCTTTCGCAGCGGCAAGTTATATGGTCAATAATCCCGACCGCAAAACTACCGGTGGGCGCGTTGCGACCACTCTGTTGCTGGGCGAAGCGACGAAAGCGACCATCGGCGTGGATAATCAGACCAATATCCATACGCTTCGAACCGGTATGTCGATGGCTATGGGCGGAAGTGCTGCCGCCGCGAATTCCGCCTATCTGAATGCTGCCCGTGTCGAAGATATGCGCTTCAAGCAGACCGGCGTATTTGGCGAGACGACGCATGTGGTTAGCGAAAAGGACCGAGTGGTCGCTGGTCTGCGTGTTGATTTCCACGAGGCGCATGACAGTCGTACGGCCGCCGCCTCTTCCACTGCCGGGCAGTCCGACAAAACAACGCTGAAGAGCTACTTCGGACGTTATGAGATGGATCGTGAAAGCAATGAGGGTACGTCCTATGTCGGCTTGGGACATGCGGAGCGCTCTCCTGATTATTGGGAGCGCAAGGCAACCAGCGTATCCGGATCGACCGCGGTGTTGAACAGTTCGTTCTTCGTTAAGCTGGAGAAAACCACGCAACTGGATATCGGCACCAGCTGGCGTGCCGGCGAGATGACGACCTCAGTGTCGGCTTTCTACGGCAAGGTCACCGACTACATTCTAATGAAGTGGGCGAACGGTCTGACACCGCTGGCGGTAGCGCAGGCACGAAACATCAACGTCACCACCATGGGCGGCGAGGCCGATATGACCTACCGCGTTACTGATGCGTGGCAGTCCAACGTCACCCTGGCTTATGTGCATGCCACCAATGACACAGACAACAAGCCGCTGGCGCAACAGCCGCCACTGGAACTGCGTCTGGGGGCGAACTATGACGACAAGACCTTCCTGTTCGGTGCCTTGCTGCGCACGGTAGCTGCGCAGAACAGCTATGACGTCGGTTCTGGCAATATCGTGGCATATGGCATGGACTACGGCCGTACCGGCGGCTTCAGCGTGTTCTCGCTGAACGGCGGTTGGCATGCAGCCAAGTCGATTCTGGTCACCGCCGGGGTCGATAACGTGTTCAACAAGCAATACAGTGAAGCACTTTCGCGCGGATTCGGCGGGGCGGTGTCGGGATATACGATGCCGACCAACACCCGAATCAGCGAGATGGGGCGCAATGCCTGGGTGAAGGCCAACTTCGATTTCTGATCGGGGTATTTGGGCTAGAATAACGCGTCATGCCGTCATGGGTATGGCGCGTACTTTTTCGGAGGATTTGAAATGAGCAAGTATCTGTGGGCGGGGCTGGTCGCATTGTTTTGTGCAGCAACGGCATCCGCCGGCGAAGTGAAAGTCACTGATGCTTGGGCGCGCGCTACCGCGCCCGGGCAGGACAGTGCGTCGATACAACTGGTCATCACCAGCGACAAGGCCGGAGCATTGATCGCAGGAGAAAGCGGCATCGCCAAGACCGTGGAGATCCATACCATGGTCATGGAAGGCAATATGATGAAGATGCGCGCCATCGAGGAATTGTTGCTACCGGCCAAGACAGCGGTGTCGCTGGGTGCGGATGGCAACCACATCATGCTGATCGGATTGAAAAAACCGCTCAAGGCGGGCGACAAGGTGCTGTTCGCGCTGACTATCAAATTCGCCAACGGCAGCAAAACGACGGTCAAGGCGGAAGCGCTGGTCAAACCCCTGGAAACAACGAATAATCAGGGGCACGAACATCATCATTAGGAGTTAGTCATGTGGCGCAACCTCTTCTGTGCAGCGAGTCTGTTGTTGGCGGGTAATGCATGGGCGGGTGCCAACGACGTGATGGTGGACAAGGTGTGGATGCGCGAGAGCGTTCCCGGACAGACCTCGTCCACGGTGCAGATGAATCTCTATGTCACCAAGGCGGCAAGGCTGTTGTCGGTGAGCAGTCCGGCAGCCGAGTCGGGGGAGATCCAGGGAGTCGTGATGCGTCGCGGCAAGCCGCAGACCGGTGTCGTCGACAGCATGAAGCTGGCCGCGCATAGCACTACTCTGTTCGGTACACGCGGCATATATCTGACGCTGGTCGGGCTGAAACAACCCCTGAATGTGGGCGACCGTATCCCGATTATATTGATTATGGAAATGGCGGGTAAAAAACTCACCGTCAATGCGGAAGCGGAAGTGAAAGCGCTGGAACTGAGCTACCAGCACTACAACAATCCGACCGTAAAAGACCACCGGTAAGGAAGCGTTAACTTCGACGGTAACGGGCGGCTACATGCCGCCCGTTTCATTTTTTATGCGGTAGAATGCGCGCAGATTTTTGAAGGGATCCCCATGCCATTGACCGCCGCCACCGCCGCCCAGAAAGCCCATACCCTGTCCGAAGCGCTTCCTTATATCCAGCGCTTCTTCGACAAGACCATCGTCATCAAATACGGCGGCAACGCCATGACCGACCCCAAGCTGCAGGAAGGTTTTGCGCGTGATGTCGTGCTGCTCAAGCTGGTCGGCATGAACCCCGTGGTCGTGCATGGCGGCGGCCCGCAGATTAACGACCTGCTGCAAAAGGTCGGCAAGAAGGGCGAGTTCATCCAGGGCATGCGCGTCACCGACGAGGAGACCATGGACGTGGTCGAGATGGTGCTGGGCAAGGTCAACAAGGACATCGTAAACCTTATCAACCGTTTTGGCGGCAAGGCGGTCGGTCTGACCGGACAGGACGGCGGCTTCATCCGTGCTGACAAACTGTTGCTCGAAAGCAACGACGAGCCGGGCAAGATGCTGGACATCGGTCTGGTCGGCGACATCAACAAGATCGATCCCTCCATCATCACTTTCCTCGATTCCGGCGATTTCATCCCTGTTATCGCGCCCATCGGCGTATCGCCCGATGGCGACACGCTGAACATCAATGCGGATGTGGTGGCGGGCAAGCTGGCAGAAGTGTTGCGCGCCGAGAAGTTGGTGCTGTTGACCAATACGCCGGGTGTGCTGGACCAGAAGGGAAATCTGCTCACCGGTCTCACGCCCAAGCAGATCGACGATCTGGTGGCGGACGGCACCCTGTCCGGCGGCATGCTGCCCAAGATCGGCNNCAAGATCAGTTCGGCGCTGGATGCGGCGCGTGGCGGTGTGCGCTCGGTGCACATCATCGACGGGCGCGTGGAGCATGCACTGCTGCTGGAGATTCTCACGGATGAAGGCGTTGGCACGCTGATCAAAAGCAAGTGAACGAGCGGGTCTGGATCTTTGATTTGGATAACACGCTGCATAACGCGACGCCGCACATTTTCCCGCACATCAACCGCTGCATGACGGCGTATCTGCAGGAGCACCTGCAGTTGGGCGAAGACGAGGCGAACGAACTGCGCGTGGATTACTGGCAACGCTACGGCGCGACGCTGACCGGCCTGATGAAGCATCACGGTACCGATCCGGATCATTTTCTGTGGAATACGCACCAGTTTCCGGAGCTCAACAAGATGGTGTTGCGTGAGCCGCGCCTGCGCCACATGCTCAAGCACCTGCCGGGCCGGAAAGTGGTGTTCTCCAATGCGCCGGAACATTATGCGCAGGCAGTATTGAAGTTGCTGCGGATCGATGACCTGTTCGATGATGTCTTCGCCATCGAACATTCGCGTTATCGTCCCAAGCCGCAGATGTCGGGTTTCCAGCGCCTGTTGCGCAAGCACAGGCTGCACGCGCAGCAGTGCGTGATGGTGGAGGACAGCGCTGAGAACTTGCTAACGGCCAAACGCATGGGGATGAAGACGGTGTGGGTGAGTACGGCGCCGCGCGCGCCGGGTTGTGTCGATGTGAAGATCAGGAATGTGCTGGAACTGTCGCGTGCAGTGTCCAAACTTTAAGGGGGGAATCATGGCAGCCAAACAACCGGGCGAAAGAAAACTGCAGATCCTGCAGACGGTCGCCGAGATGCTGGAACAGCCCAAGGGCGAGAAGATCACCACGNNGTTCATCGAGCAGACCGTGTTCGGTCTGGTCAACAAGATCACCACAGAAGAACAGGACGGGTTGAAGCAGGTGGAAGGCATCCTCGCACTGTTGCTCGGTTTTGCGCAGAAGAACCGCGGCATGACCCGCGTGCTGCTCGGCGATGCGCTGGTGAACGAGGATGAGCGCCTGCAACAGCGCATCAACCAGTTCCTCGACCGTATCGAGACCACGCTCAAGCAGTCCCTGCGCATCGCCGAGACGCAGGGGCGATTGGCGCCCGGGGACGATATCGGCGCCCATGCCAGCCTGTTGCTGTGTTTCGTGGTCGGTCGCTGGAACCAGTTCGGCAAGAGCGGCTACACGCGCGATCCCATGGCGCAATGGCCGCAACAGTGGGGCATCATCCGTTCGCAGTTCAAATAAGCCGGATTCTCTGTTGAGAATAGAAAAGGGCGATGCCGCAAGGCACCGCCCTTTTGACTTGGAGCGGTCGTTTAGAAGCGGAAGCCCAACTTCAGTCCATAGGACGAAGTGCCGCCAGTCTTGTCGCCTTCCAGCGCGATGTTGGTCACACCCAGATTGACATTCACGCCAACGAAGACTTTGCTCTGGGTGAAGTTCTCGGCAGCCAGCGTGCCGACGTTCGCCTTGCTGCTGACCCACACCTGACCCACACCCGCGTATGGAGTGAACATGGCGAAGCCCTTGGAAACGGAGACATCCAGCCCTTTGGTGTTGAAGGACAGTTGATTAACTCCGCTCATCTTGGTGTAGGAGCCGCGGATCGCTACCGCCGGGGTGGCGACGCCTCCCGGGACGGGGGCATAGCGCAGTTCGACGCCGGTCAGTTTGACATTGGTGGTGGGGATGGCGGAATAGAACGCGGCCACGTCGATGTCCAGCGGCAGTCCCTTGGCGATATGCAGCTTGGGTACATAGATGGTGCCAAGGCCGCTGCTGCTGTTGGTTGCGGTCTTCCAGGCCTGTTCGCTCTTGCTCATCTTGGTGCTGGTGACTTCGATACCCATGTCGAAACCGCTGACGCCCAGTGGTTCGGCGGGGGTGAGTGGTTTGTAGCTCAGGGCAGAACCCAGATCTTCGGACAGGGCGCGGAATTCGCTTTGGGCCAACGCCTGCAGGTTGTTGAGGTCGTTCGCCGCAAAGACGGGTTGGGCGGCAAAACCCAGAATGCAGAACAGCGGGAGCAGCTTCTTCATGGGGACTCTCTTTCTGGTGGATGGAGATGGCGGCGCCGATGATAGCAGGGCGCACGAGCCTCAAGACAGGGCGGCAGCGATAAAGTTTCGATCCTGAACCAGCCGGGCGGGCCGCCGTTGTTGCACCACCCGATAAAAGCCGCTATATTCCTGCCCATGCACTTCTCAAGACACATCTCGCAATCGCACTCCACCTTCAGCCTGCTGGCGGCGCTGAAGCTGCGCTCGCGCGCAAACTAAACCACCCCCATTAAGTATCAAAGCAGGCGGCTCGGTTGGTGTGAGCTGTGGATGAACAATTGCGACGGAGTAAAACATGACTGATAAATTAATCATATTCGACACAACCTTGCGCGACGGCGAACAGAGCCCCGGCGCATCCATGACCAAAGAAGAGAAGTTGCGCATCGCGCGCCAGTTGGAGAAGCTGGGCGTGGATGTGATCGAGGCGGGCTTTGCCGCGGCCAGTCCCGGCGATGCCGATGCGATCCACAGCATCGCGAAGGTCATCGAGCATTCCACGGTATGTTCGCTGGCTCGTGCCAACGAGAAGGACGTGCGCGCAGCGGGCGAGGCGATTAAGCCAGCCAAACACGGGCGCATCCACACCTTCATCGCCACTTCGCCCATTCATATGCAGCACAAACTGCGCATGACCGAAGACCAAGTGGTCGAGCGCGCGGTGCAGGCGGTGAAGTGGGCGCGCGAATACACCGACGATGTCGAGTTCTCGGCCGAGGACGCGGTGCGCTCGGACATGGACTTCCTGGTGCGCATCTTCGATGCCGTCATCAAGGCGGGCGCGAAGACCCTGAACGTGCCGGATACCGTGGGTTACAGCATTCCGGTGTTGTGGGGCGAGCGCTTCAAGCAGTTGATTGCACGCGTGCCGAATAGCGACAAGGTGATCTGGTCCACGCACTGCCACAATGACCTGGGCATGGCCTCAGCCAACTCCCTGGCCGCGGTGATGAACGGCGCTCGCCAGGTGGAATGCACAATCAACGGTCTGGGCGAGCGCGCGGGCAATGCCGCATTGGAGGAAGTGGTGATGGCGATCAAGACGCGCCGCGACATCTTCACCTGCGACACGACCATTGATACCGCGCAGATCGTGCCGACCTCCAAGCTGGTCTCCAGCATCACCGGTTATCCGGTGCAGCCGAACAAGTCCATCGTCGGTGCCAATGCGTTCGCGCACGAGTCCGGCATTCACCAGGACGGCGTGCTCAAGCATCGCGAGACTTACGAGATCATGCGTGCCGAGGACGTGGGTTGGGGCGCGAACAAGATGGTGATGGGCAAGCACTCCGGTCGTGCCGCTTTCCGCGCGCGTTTGCAGGAACTGGGCATCGTGCTGGACGGCGATGAAGCCGTGAATGCGGCGTTTGCGCGCTTCAAGGAACTGGCTGACAAGAAGCACGAGATCTTCGACGAGGACTTGCAGGCGCTGGTGAGCGACGAGGAAGCCACGCAAGTGAGCGAACATTTCCGCCTGGTGGCGATGGGCGCGCATTCCGAGACCGGGGCGATGCCGGTGGCGCGCGTGGTATTGAGCGTGGGCGGCAAGGAGCATCAGGCCGATGCGCAGGGCGGCGGGCCGGTGGATGCGACGTTCAAGGCGATCGAGCAGGTGGTGAAGAGCAATACCGAGCTGTTGCTGTACTCGGTCAACAACATCACCAGCGGCACCGATGCGCAGGGCGAGGTGACGGTGCGCCTGTCCAAGGGCGGTCGCGTGGTCAACGGGCAGGGCGCGGACACTGACATCGTGGTGGCTTCGGCCAAGGCGTACCTGAATGCGCTGAACAAACTGGATGCGGGGGCGGTGCGCGCCCATCCGCAGTTGTAGTATCCTTGATCTGAGGAGATACAAGATGAAACGTACAGTGAGGTTGGCGTTACTCGGAGCGATGCTGCAAGGCGGTGCGCATGCGGCTGAGCAGAATGCGGATGCCAAACCATCACTGGGCAAAGGGCAGGACAAGGTGGCGTCAGTTCAGCAAGGTGGGCTGAAGGCGAAGCAGCAGAAGGTGGTTAACGGCAAAAAGCCGGGCGCCAAGTCAAAATCGTCCAGTCTTGCCAAAGAGAAGCAGGATAGCGCAATGGAAACGCCCGCAGATCAGGTGGAGCAGTCGGTTCAGCTCAAAGGTGTGCGCGGGTAAAACCGTTGTCTGCGGCAGTTAAAAAGGGCATCGTTCGCGATGCCCTTTTTTCTGGTCACGATCCCAGCATGGACAGTGCCTGCACGCCGTCCAGAGCCGGGGACGGGAAGTCGTGGCGCACGGTGCGTTCGCTCAGGCGCAGGTCGTAGCCGTCGCAATCTATGCCGACCAACAGCCCCTGTGCTTTTTCGCGTTTGACATTGACTTGGTCTAGCAGGGCGTCCTCCTCGGCGGCGAGCGTGTTGGGCGGTACCTGATAGCGGTCGGCCTTCACCCAGTGGATGTCGCCGAAACCGCCGATATACCGCAGCGCCAGCGGCACGATGCGGTAGAACTGGAAATCCGGCATGTCGTAATAGGTCTGCGCTTCGGGGAAATAGCGCAGATAGCGTTTCCCGGCTAGTTCGCGCTCATTTTCCAGAGTGGCGGTGCCGATCACGGTGAGGCGACCCTGGGTCTGGATGTGGGCGTCTTCCTGATTGTGTGTAATGAGGCTGACACGGGGGTCGTGCATGATGTTCTTGGTATGCTCGGCCAGTGCGCTGATGAGGATGAGCAGGCTACCGTCGTGATCCACCAGATAGGGCGTGATGGAGCCGAACGGGTGACCGTCGAATTTTTTCGACAGGGTGCTGAGGGCGCCATAACGGTGGGCGCGCAGCAGTTGGCGTGCTGCTAGGGCGGTAGTTTGCGGAGCGCTGTTGTCGGTTATCATGTGCGCATTGTATTCAGTTGTCGAAGCTTATGAAACTTCCTGAATTGAAACTGAAACGGCCGAATCTGGGTATCCTCGATTCCCTGCGGTTCTTGCGCTACGTCACCGTGCGCCTGCAGGAGGATCGCTGCACGCAGATGGCGGCGAGTCTGACCTTCACCACATTGCTGTCGGTCGTTCCGCTCATCACCATCGCGCTGACCCTGCTTTCGGCCTTTCCGGTGTTCAGCGAGTATTCCACGCACATCAAGGAATTCATCCTGACCAATATGATGCCGGAGACCGGCGGCAGGATCATTACGCGCTACATGGAACAGTTCGCCGAAAGCGCCTCGCGCCTGACGGCGCTGGGCCTGGTGTTTCTGGCCATCACTGCGATGCTGCTGATGCTGACCATAGATAACGCCTTCAATATGATCTGGCGTGTGTCGCGCCCACGCAGCCTGCTGCAGCGCGTGCTGGTGTATTGGGCGGTGATCACGCTGGCGCCGTTGCTGGTCGGCGGCAGCCTGTCGCTCACTTCCTGGCTGGTGGGCTTCTCGTCCGATCACGCGCAACGGATGCCGTCGCTGGGCATGGATATACTGAAGCTGATGCCGGTGCTGATGACGACGGCGGCGTTCACCCTGCTTTTTCGCGTCGTGCCCAACCGTTTCGTGCCGATGCGGCACGCCATCATCGGCGGGCTGATCGCGGCGGTGGCGTTCGAGTCGATGAATCGCGGCTTCGCCTTCTACATCTCGCATTTCCCCACCTACAAACTGGTGTACGGCGCCTTCGCCAGCGTGCCGATCTTCCTGATGTGGGTGTATTTTTCCTGGCTCACGGTGTTGTTCGGCGCAATCATCACTGCCTCGCTGTCGCATTGGCGCAGCACCCATTCGCTGCGGCTGGATCAGGCGGCCAAGCTCTATTATGCGGTGAGCATCCTCAAACTCATGCACAAGGGCTTGGGAAAAGGCGAGGTGCAGACGCTGCAGGGATTGTCGCGCCATTTGCACATCGGTTACGACGATGTCGAGCGCCTGCTGGACAAGCTGACTGTCGCCAAGATCGTGGGCAAGTTGTCCGGCACCGGCTGGAGCTTGTTGCGCGCTCCGGAAGCGGTGGAACTGGGCGATCTGCTGAAACTGTTCATGTTGGACACCGCGACCCTGCCCAAGCGCAGCGGGGATGGTGACATCAGGGCTTGGTTCACCGCGCTGGAGAACCGCATGAACGAACCCCGCGGAACGACCTTGTACGACTTGTGGAATAAGACCGCATGACATATTGCCGCCCGGGCGCTTTTACGATTTAATGCGCGCCTTTCACGTTGCTTGATTTGGAGGAAATACATGATCAATTTCTTTGAGCGTCTGTTCGAGGGGGCGTTGTGGAACAGCCGCTTCGTCATCCTGACGGCGGTGATCGGCAGCCTGCTCGCGGGATTTGCCATCTTCTACATGGCGTCCGTGGACGTGGTGATCCTCTTCCAGCATGCCATGCATTATGCCGATTCCGGTCTGACCGAAGAGGCGCGTAAGGCGCTGCACGATTCGACGGTGTCGCATATCGTCGAGGTGGTGGATGGCTATCTGCTGGCGACGGTGATGCTGATCTTTTCGCTGGGTCTGTACGAATTGTTCATCAGCGACATCGATCAGGCGCACGGCAGCAAGTCTTCCAGCAAGATACTGGTGATTAACAACCTGGACGACCTGAAATCGCGTCTGGCCAAGGTGATCCTGATGATCATGATCGTCACGCTTTTCGAAGAAGCACTGAATATGCATATCACTCAACCTATCGACCTGGTCTATTTCGGCGCCGCCATCGCGCTGATTGCACTCGCGCTGTACTGGACGCATGCTGCGGAAGGCAAGCACCAAGAAGAGCCTGAGGAAGTGGCCGAGGACAAAAAGGCGAAGCATTGATGAAATTTCGCGCGCTGGTTGTGGCAGTGCTGTTGCTGGCAGCGGGCAGTGCCGGCGCGCAGGGGTTCGTGTTCAAGGATATGCAGGGGCAGGCGCAACGCCTGTCCGACTACCGCGGCAAATGGGTGCTGGTCAATTTCTGGGCGACCTGGTGTCCGCCCTGCCTGGAGGAGATCCCCGATCTGATTGCGCTGCATGAGGCGCACAAGAATACGGATCTGGTGGTGATCGGGGTGGCACTGGATTCCGACAAGGATTCGGTGGTCGAGTTCGTCGCCAAGAAACGCGTCAGCTATCCCGTCGTGTATGGCGATTACGCTATGGCGACCCAGGTCGGTGAAGTCGAAGCCCTGCCGACCTCGTTCCTGTACGATCCGGCGGGCAAGCTGGTGAGTTATCAGCAGGGGATGGTGACGCGGGCCAGCGTCGAGTCCTACATCAAGAACAAGAACAAAAAATAGCCGAGACTAACTGGTGCTGCGCGGGGCGTTGCTCTGCGGCTTGTTCCAGTGCTTGTGCCAGGCCGCCTTCACCAGGTTTGGATATTCCGGTTTGCCCAGACTGCCGTTGTAACGCCCCAAGGCGCGGTAGAGATCGCCTTTTTCCTTGTCCAGGTAATAGCGCAGGATGGTGCAACCGTAGCGCAGGTTGGTGCGCAGGTGGAACAGGTTCTGGTCGCTGGTGCCGATGGCCTTGGTCCAGAACGGCATCACTTGCATATAGCCGCGCGCCCCGACTTTCGATACCGCGTATTTTCTGAATCCGCTTTCAACCTCGATCAAGCTTAAAACCAGATGCGGATCAAGCCCTGCGCGCATCGCTTCATAGTGCACCGTGCTCAGGAGATCAAAACGGTAGTTCGCATCCGGGATGCGCTTGGCCAGCCGTTGCGACATCTCGTCCAGCCACAACTGCGCTTCCTGTTGTGAGGAGAAGGCCAGTTTGGGTGCGGCCTGGTCCGCCACGGCGCGGTGCAGCATGCTGCGCACGCTGGCGGAAAGCTTCTCTTCTTTTTGCGCACCCGCCTGCGCCGCGACCGCAAAACACAGCCCCGCTGCCGCGAGCGACAGCGTGATCATGGATTTGCGGAACGTTTTCAGTCTCATAGCTTGGATTGTACGAGCTTTTTCACATCTTGCAATGGGACGACTTGGGCGGCATCGTCTTTGCGTCCCTGATATTCCACATTACTGTCCTTCAGGCCACGATCGCCGATGACGATGCGGTGCGGGATTCCGATCAGTTCCAGGTCGGCGAACATAACGCCGGGACGCTCGTCGCGGTCGTCCAGCAAGACTTCGATGCCCGCAGCGATGAAGTCTGCATAGAGTTTGTCGGCAGACTGCTTCACCGCTTCACTCTTCTTGTAACCGATGGGCGCGATGGCGACTTGGAACGGTGCCATGCCTGCGGGCAGCGCGATGCCGCGTTCGTCGAAGTTCTGTTCGATGGCGGCCGCCACGATGCGCGACACGCCGATGCCGTAGCAACCCATCTCCATGATCTGCGCCTTGCCGTTCTCGTCGAGATAGGTGGCTTGCAGCGCCTCGGAATATTTGGTGCGCAACTGGAAGATATGGCCGACTTCGATGCCGCGGCAGAGCTCCAGCGTGCCCTTGCCGTCGGGCGAAGGGTCGCCGGTGACCACGTTGCGGATGTCGGCGACCAGGTCGGGTTCGGGCAGGTCGCGGCCCCAGTTGACCCCGGCGGTGTGGAACTTGGGCTTGTTGCTGCCCGCCACAAAATCGCCCATCGCGGCGACCGTGCGGTCGGCGATCACGCGCGTCTTGCTGCGGTCTATGCCGATCGGGCCGAGGAAGCCGGGCGGGCAGTTGAAGAAGGCGCGGATCTCGTCTTCGCGCGCGAAACGGAAGCCTTCCAGCCCCGGCAGCTTGCCGACCTTCACTTCGTTCAGGTTGTGGTCGCCGCGCAGCAGCAGGATGACGAGCTTGTCGTCGGCGATGACGGCAAGCAGCTTGACCGTGCGTTGCAGCGGGATGCCGAGCAGCGCGGCGACTTCCTCGCAGGTGGTCTGGCTGGGCGTGGAGACGTCGCGCATGGCTTCGCTTGCGGCAGCGCGCGGCGTGGTCGGGGCGAGTGCTTCGGCCAGTTCCACGTTGGCGGCGTAATCCGAGTCGGGGCAGAAAGCGAGACCGTCTTCGCCGGAGTCGGCCAGCACATGAAACTCGTGCGAGCCGGAGCCGCCGATGGCGCCGGTGTCCGCGGCGACGGCGCGGAACTGCAAGCCGAGGCGCGTGAAGATGCGCGAGTAGGTCTCGTACATCATGCGATAGGTCTGTTCCAGGCTTTCGAAGCTGCTGTGGAAGGAGTAGGCGTCCTTCATCATGAATTCGCGCGCGCGCATCACACCGAAACGCGGGCGCACCTCGTCGCGGAACTTGGTCTGGATCTGGTAGAAGTTCAGCGGTAACTGGCGGTAGCTCTTTACTTCGCGGCGCGCGATGTCGGTGATGACTTCCTCGTGCGTGGGGCCGAAGCAGAACTGGTTGTTGTGGCGGTCCCTGATCTTGAGCATCTGCGGTCCGAACACTTCCCAGCGACCTGTCTCCTGCCACAGTTCGGCGGGTTGCACGGCGGGCATCAGCAACTCTATGCCGCCGCTCTTGTCCATCTCCTCGCGTACCACGTTCTCGACCTTGCGCAGCACGCGCAGTCCCAGGGGCATCCAGGTGTAGAGGCCGCTGGCGAGCTTGCGGATGTATCCCGCGCGCAGCATCAGGCGATGACTGGGCAGTTCGGCTTCGGAAGGGGCTTCCTTGAGGGTGGAGATGAAGAATTGTGAGACGCGCATGATGCTTCCTTGATTGATGAGGCGCGGATTTTACAGCGAAATAAGCCCGTCTGGCGCGGCGCTGCAGCCTTTGTTCTTTTCAGGGGTGCTGAAATGTGGAACAATCCGGCCATCGAAAAACAGTATTGGGGCGAATCATGATAGACCGAGAAGGTTATCGCCCGAATGTCGGTATCATTCTGACTAACGCAAAGAATCAGGTTTTTTGGGGCAAGCGCATCAGGCAGGATGCGTGGCAGTTTCCGCAGGGCGGCATCCAGCACGGCGAGACGCCGGAGCAGGCGATGTACCGCGAGTTGCACGAGGAAGTCGGACTGCAATCCTGTCACGTCCAGATATTGGGACGTACCCGCGATTGGATGCGTTATGAGGTACCGCAGACTTGGGTCAAGCGCGAATCGCGCGGCAGCTACAAGGGGCAGAAACAGATATGGTTCCTGCTGCGGCTGGTGGGTCGCGATTGCGACGTATCGCTGCGGGCGAGTGAACATCCCGAGTTCGACGCATGGCGCTGGACGGATTATTGGATCGAGCTGGATGGGGTGATCGAGTTCAAGCGCGAGGTGTATCGCTTGGCGCTGAGCGAGTTGGTGCGTTATTTGCCAGCACTGAAAGGTGGCGGGTACAAACTGCCGGTCGCGAAGCAGGGCAGGAAGATGGAAGAATCCAGGCAGTCAATTCAAGGAGAGTAATGATGACAAAGAGTTTCACACCGTTGGCCGGTCACCCCTTCAAAACAGGGACGGATATCGCCAGGCCGAAGCAGGTATTGCCCGAGCATGTCACTCTGGACGACCCGGCTATCAATGTGATGACCGATCTGCGCAGCGTCTCGGTACTTAATGTGCGCGCCAAAACATCCCTGGACAAAGCGAATGCAAAAATGATCCGCTACGGTGTGAGGATGCTGCTGGTAACGGACGAAGCGGACAAAGTGTGCGGCGTATTGACGGCGAGAGACGTGTTGGGCGACAAACCGGTGTTGTTCCTGCAACAGATGGGCGGAACGCATGCCGATATCCTGGTGCGCGATGTGATGTCGGTGACCCGCGAGATGCAGGCATCGTCTCTGGAAGATGTGCGCAAAGCCAAGGTGGGTAACATCCTCGCCATGTTGAAGGTCGCAGGGCGCCAGCACGCGCTAGTGGTGGATAACAATGCCGATGGCAGCCAGACTGTGTGTGGTCTGTTCTCGGCGACACAGATTGCGCGTCAGTTGGGTGTGCAGATCGGCACGACCGAAATCGTGAAAGTGTTCGCGGAGATCGAGGCCAAAGTCAGCGCGAAGTAAGCATGATCAGTGCCGGTGCCTATTTTGGGCATGGGCAAGAAGACACAAGTCCGGATGGAGGTTTGATGAGTCGTTTAGCCAAGTTTCTGGTTTCAATTCTAGCGATGGCCGCATTGGCGGGTTGTTCCGGCATGATGGATAGCAGCAACGACATCAGCATCCGCGAAAGCGAGCAGCCCAGTCCGGATGCACCCAAGGTGAAGTATGCCGCGTCCGTCCGCATCGCGGCTTACACCGACGAACGCAAGATCGGCGACGCGCGCAAGGTTGGGGTCGCGAAAGTGCGGGTGTCCGGCTTGAGCGGCACCGAGATACGGCTGGATCGAGATGTCACGCAAGTCGTGGCCGACTCGCTCTCCAAAAAACTGGATGACACCGGTTTTCAGGTATTGGCGCGCGATGACAAAGCTGCCCTGTTCGAGTTGAGCGGTGTAGTGAAGGAGTTGAGCTTCGACGCCAGGGAGCGTGACTATGTCTCGATCTCGGTGGAAACGACGCTGAAAGAGATCGCCAGCGGCAAGGTGGTCTGGTCCGGTGAAGTGGCTCAGAAGAGCGACCGTTTCGCGGGGGTCTCCGGTAACGACAAGGAAGATATCGCGAATTACCTGCACCATGAGCTGGATGTCGTGTCGGGCAAGACCATAGAGGCGATCAGCGCAACCTTGATGGTCTCGCGCAGCGATCTGTTCAGCCTGACGCCGGGAACCAAGGCTATCCCCGGCGTGACTGTCTATTCGACTCCGGGTGTCAGCACACCGGTGCCGACTGCGCCTACACCGACGATGCCGGCGGTCAGGAATAGTCAGTTTGTGAATGGTCAGTTACTGGTCAGAACCGAGCCTGCCCGTGCCAAGATATATCTGGATGGCGTGTATTACGGAATGTCCCCCATCCATGTCGAGGCGACTCCCGGAATCCATAACGTTCAAGCCAAGCTGAAAGGCTACGGCACTGTCGCGGAGAAGGTCGCGGTGCGCAAAGGAGAGACGACGGAACTCGAATTGCAACTGGAAAAATGAAATCGCAGTGATGCAATGAAAAAGCCCGCTTAAAGCGGGCTTTTTCATTGGTGGTGTGACCTTAATGTTTGCCGGTACTGCCGAAGCCGTTGCTGCCGCGCTGGCTCATCGGAAAATCTTCCACGATGTTGAATTGCACTTGGGCTACCGGCACGATGACCAATTGCGCGATGCGCTCCATCGGCATCAGATTGAACGGATGGTGGCCGCGGTTCCAGATCGAGATGAATATCTGGCCCTGATAGTCGGAATCGATCAGCCCGACCAGATTGCCCAGCACGATGCCGTGCTTGTG
>DMCN01000116.1 GCA_003445795.1 Gallionellaceae bacterium | reverse complement strand
CTTGAATCTCGCTCAGCGATACCTGTTCGCCGTGCGCCACCATGCTGGGAAAGGTACGGCTCTGCACCACCTGCAAGCCGCGCGCTTCCGCGGCTTTGCGATAGGCGGGAGAAAAAGGTCTGGTGGAAGTGATGCGCAGATCGGCACCGATCAGGCTCTGCGCCTGCTGCTGCAAGGCCTGGCGCACACGATCGGCGAACAGACCGACGGTGGCGAGACTGCCCACCGCCAGCACCAGCGCCAGCAACAGCACGCGCCATTCCCCGGCTCGCCAGTCGCGACGCAGAAGATTGAGGGATAAGCGAAGGAGATTCATGGCGCCACTTTCATATCCGCCGAATGTGGCACGTCGTCATTCAGTCTTTGCCGAACAAATCGCGGCTGTACACCTTGTCCGCCACATCGCGGATGTCGTCGGTGATGCGGTTGGCGACGATGACATCGGACAACTGCTTGAACTGCGTCAGGTCGGTGATGACTTTGGAGTGGAAGAACTCGGCCTCATGGAGCGCCGGTTCGTACACGATGACTTCGATGCCCTTGGCCTTGATGCGCTTCATGATGCCCTGGATGCTGGATGAGCGGAAGTTGTCGGACCCGCTCTTCATGACCAANNGAGGAGCGGAAGTTGTCGGAGCCGCTCTTCATCACCAGACGGTGGATGCCGACCACCTTGGGGTTGCGCTTGAGGATGCTGTCCGCCACGAAATCCTTGCGCGTGGTGTTGGACTCGACAATGGCGTGAATGAGGTTCTGCGGCACATCACTGTAGTTCGCCAGCAGTTGCTTGGTGTCCTTGGGCAGACAATAGCCGCCGTAGCCGAACGAGGGGTTGTTGTAGTGGTCGCCGATGCGCGGGTCGAGGCTCACACCCTGGATGATCTGCTTGGTATCCAGTCCGTGGGTGGCGGCATAGGTGTCCAGCTCGTTGAAGTAGGCGACGCGCATGGCCAGATAGGTGTTGGCAAACAGCTTGATCGCTTCGGCCTCGGTGGAATCGGTGAACAACACCGCGATATCCTGCTTGATCGCGCCCTGTTTGAGCAGGTTGGCAAAGGTCTCGGCGCGTTTGGAGCGCTCGCCGACCACGATGCGCGAGGGATGCAGGTTGTCGTACAGCGCGCGACCTTCGCGCAGAAACTCGGGCGAGAAGATGAGGTTGTCGCACTTCATCTGCTCCCTGAGTTTGGTTGTGTAACCGACGGGGATGGTCGACTTGATGATCATCACCGCCTGCGGATTGATACTCTGCACGTCCTTGATCACCGCCTCGATGGATTTGGTATTGAAGT
The DNA here is from genome assembly GCA_003445795.1 of Gallionellaceae bacterium. GTDB lineage: Bacteria > Pseudomonadota > Gammaproteobacteria > Burkholderiales > Gallionellaceae > Sideroxyarcus. The sequence continues at coordinate 11,305 of DMCN01000116.1, read as the reverse complement.
AGTTGGTCTCGGGGTCGTAATCGGTGGGTGTGGCGATGATGACGTATTCCGCACCGGTGTAGGCTTCGCGCTTGTCCAGCGTGGCCTTGAAGTTCAGCTTCTTGTGCGCCAGGTAGTCCTCGATCTCCACGTCCTCGATGGGCGACTGCTTGCGGTTCAGCATCTCCACTTTTTCGGGAATGATGTCGATGGCCACCACCTCGTTGTGCTGGGCCAGCAGCATGGCATTGGAGAGACCGACGTAGCCGGTTCCGGCGATTGCGATTTTCATGGTTTTTTCTTATCCAAAAAGCAGAACTGAATTTAGGGAACAGGCCGATTATCGTGCGCCTGCGTTAAATTTTTGCGATCCGGCCCATTATGCCGCATCCCTTCACCGCGCCGCAAACGCGCCCGGCCAGGCTGTGTGATTCGGGCGAATCAGTGGCTGCCTACTTGCACTTTTCCGGCAGCCAGTCGCAACTGCTTGCTGCAACGGCGCGCCAACGCCTCGTCGTGCGTGACCAGGATCAGGGTCGTGCCCTGCGCGCGGTTGAGTTCCAGCATGAGTTCGATGACCTGCGCACCGGTGGCAGCATCCAGGTTGCCGGTGGGCTCGTCGGCAAAGAGAATCCGGGGCCGGGTGACGAAGGCGCGTGCCAGCGCAACGCGCTGCTGTTCGCCGCCCGAGAGGTGCTTGGGCAGGTGATGGGCGCGGGCACTCAGACCGACTTGATGCAACGAGTCGACCGCACGCTGGCGCGCATCCTTGGCGCCGGCCAATTCCAGCGGCAGCATCACGTTCTCCAGCGCGTTCAGCGCGGGCAACAGCTGAAAGGACTGGAACACGAAGCCCGCCAGCTCGCCGCGCAATCTTGCGCGCCCATCCTCGTCCAGCGAGAAAAGATCGGTGTCGTTCAGCCGTACACTGCCCCCGCTCGGCATATCCAGGCCGGCCAGCAGGCCGAGCAGAGTTGACTTGCCCGAGCCGGATGCGCCGATGATCGCCAGGCTCTCACCCGCCTCCACCTCAAAACTGACGTCATGCAGGATCACGAGCGGGCTGTCGCCGCTCATCACCTGTTTGGTGAGACCTGTTGCTTGTACGATCACTGCCATGAAGTTGTTTCCCCGCTCCGTTTTCACTCGGCGACAGTTTATCAGCCGCAGCCGATGTTTCAGGGGACGATTTCGCGACGGGATCATTGCAGAAGGATGTGTACTCCATCTTCCGCTGTAGAATGCCACATCCTTGCAACCCGCCGCCGCATCGCGATGCGCCATCCACATCTCGTCGTTTCCATCACCGGCCACGGTTTCGGCCATGTCGCGCAGACCGCGCCGGTTCTTAACCTGCTGCACGAGCGCATGCCGCAGTTGCGGCTGACTGTGCGCTCCTCCGTCCCGCTTGGCCACCTGCGTTCACGCATCCATGCGCCGTTCGACCATCTGCCTAGCGAGGGCGATATCGGCATGGTGATGTCCTCGGCCCTGGACGTGCGCGTCGAGGAGAGTCGCACGGCTTATCGCGCGTTCCATGCCGATTGGGAGGCAAGGGTGGCGCGGGAAGCAAGGTTGTTGCGCGAACTCGGGGCTGATGCCGTGTTCTCCAATGTCGGTTATCTGCCGCTGGCTGGAGCACAGCGAGCGGGCATCGCCAACGCGGCGATGTGTTCGTTGAACTGGTTCGACATCTACCATCACTACACGCGCGACGACGAGACAGCCGCGCAGATATTTGCCTGTTATGCCGGTGCGGACGCTTTCCTGCGCACCACGCCAGGCATGGCGATGGCGACGCTGCCCAACCTGGTCACGGTCGCCCCCATCGCGGCAGTGGGCGAGAACCGGCGCGATGAACTGGACCGCCACTTGAAACTCTCGAAGGATGAGAAGCTGGTTCTGGTGAGCATGGGCGGCATCGCCAACCGCCTGCCGATGGAATGCTGGCCGCATATCGATGGCGTTCACTGGCTGGTGCAGAAAAGCTGGCAAGTGAAACATCCCGGTGCCATCGTGCTGGAGTCACTGCCGCTGAGTTTCGGCGACCTGCTCGCGAGCAGCGACGCGCTGCTCGGCAAACCCGGCTACGGCAGCTTCGTCGAAGCCGCATGCAGCGACACACCCGTGCTTTATGTCGACCGTCCGGACTGGCCGGAAACGCCGGCACTGGTGGGGTGGCTGCATCGACACGGCGTTTGCCGCGAGGTCTCGCGCGAACAATTGCAGAATGGCGATCTCCGGAAAAGCTTGTTTGAACTGCCGGCCCCTCCTCTGCCCTCCCCTCCGCTTCCGGGCGGCACCGCCCAGGCCGCAGACTGGCTGATGGATTGGCTCTCCCCATTCGGGTGATTGATTTCAGCAGCCCTGCACGGCAGGATGACGACCGTCATCAACTTCCCGATTGCCCACCATGATCGAATACATCTTTTTCGATGCCGGACTGCGCGACAAGTTCGTCAGTTATGCCAGACAGCATGAAGTGCCCTGCAACGCTATCGAGGACAATCTGGGGCTGGTGGTGGAAGTTTCCGAGGACATCCCGGAGGAACTGGCGGACAAGCTCGAGGAATATTACGAGGCGCTGGAAGACGAACAGACCAGCCTGAGCAAGTCGGAAGGCGATCTGAAACGTCTGGCCGGATTTCGCTTCACTCTGCCGAACGGGGAATCACGCATGCTGCCGCTGCAGACCGACATGGCGAACCGCCTGCTGGTGCACTTCACGCTGGCCGAGATCCAGGCGCTGTTTGACAGTGTGGCGCGCTGCACGCTGGAGCCGAACGACGAACGCCTGTGCCACATACTTGCCGCACAGGAAAAGGATGATTGAACCGCGGCTTCACGCGAACAAAAAAGCCCGCTTGCGCGGGCTTTTTGATTCACGACACTGAAAATCAGTGGTGATGCCCGCCGTCGCCGTGCACATGCCCGTGCGACAATTCTTCCGCCGAGGCCGCGCGCACACCGGTGACCACACCGGAGAAGATGAGCGTCTTGCCAGCCAGCGGATGGTTGCCATCCACGGTGACTTCGTCGTCGGTGACCTCGGTGACGGTGTAGAGCATGAAGTCTTCATCATCGTCGCCTTCCGCGCCGCCTTCGAACTGCATACCGACCGCCACATCCGCCGGGAACATGCCGCGCGGCTCGGCGCGCACGAGATCGTGCTCGTATTCGCCGAAAGCGTCGTCCGGCGCCATGGTGACAGAGAATTTATCCCCCAGCGCTTTGCCGTGCAGCGCTTCTTCGACGATCGGGAAGATGCCGTCATATCCGCCGTGCAGATAGTTGATGGGCTCGTTGTTCTTCTCCAGCAGTGCACCGCCGGCATCGGTCAGTTCGTAGGTCAGCGAAACAACGGAGTTCTTTTCGATCTTCATTTCATTTCCTTTATCAATTTAATAATCTCCTGCGCGTGTCCGTGGGCATGGACGCCGTACAGGACATGGCGCAGCTTGCCTTTCTTGTCGATGATGAAGGTGGAGCGCTGAATGGCGAGTTTCTTTTGCCCGTCCGCCTCCTTCTCGTACAACACACCGTACTTCTTGCAGATACGTCCGTCGGTATCGGACAGCAATTGCACCGATAGTCCGTATTTGTCGCGGAAAGTTGCATGGCTGATGCAGTCGTCGCGGCTGATGCCGACCACGATGGTGTCGTACCTGGCGAATTCGTCCTCGTGATCGCTGAATTCGTTCGCCTCCATCGTGCATCCGGGCGTGTCGTCCTTGGGGTAGAAATACAACACCACCTGTTTGCCGAGTTGCGCGCTCAGGCTGAACATATGCATGTCTGCATCGGCCAGCTCGAATGGCGGCGCATCTGTTCCGGCTTGCAACTGCACAACCTGTAATGGCATAGCGCCCTCCTGCCGAGTCATTCTAACCGAGTTTCATTTTGTCCCAAATGATTTTGCGGGGATTATAATCACCGGATGAAAAATAAATCCCCTCTACTCGGCGGCTTGTCCGTCAACGAATTCTTGCGCGATTACTGGCAGAAGAAACCCCTGCTGATCCGCCAGGCCGTACCCGGCTTCAAAGGACTGCTCGATCCGCAACAACTGATTGATCTGGCCTGTCGCGACGATGTGCAAGCGCGGCTGGTGACAAACCAGGGCAACAATTGGGCGTTGCACAACGAGCCGTTCGTGCCTGGAGATTTCAGGGGGTTGTCGAAAAAAGGCAAGTGGTCCGTGCTGGTGCAGGGCGTCAATCACTTCCTGCCCTCGGGCGCCGAACTGGTCAAACAGTTCAACTTCATCCCGCATACCCGGCTCGATGACCTGATGGTGAGCTACGCACCCAAAGGCGGCGGCGTTGGCCCGCACTTCGACGCCTACGACGTTTTCCTGGTGCAGGGACTGGGTCACAGGCGCTGGCAGATTTCCACGCAAAAAGACCAGACCCTGATCGAGGGGGCGCCCTTGCGCCTGCTGAAAGATTTCCGGGTGGAGCAGGAGTGGGTGCTGGAAGCCGGCGACATGCTCTACCTGCCGCCGCACTGCGCCCACAACGGCATCGCAGAAGACGATTGCATGACCTATTCCATCGGCTTCCGCACGCCCTGGTATCAGGAACTGGCGGAGCAGTTCCTCGTCTACCTGCAGGACCGCATCGAGATCGAAGGCACTTACGCCGATCCAAAACTCAAGACCCAGAAGCATCCTTCCGAAATCAGCACGGACATGCTGCAGCAGGTATCACAGGCGATCCGCAAGGTGCGCTGGGACGACGAGGACATCGCCAACTTCCTCGGCTGCTACCTGAGTGAACCCAAACCGCATATCTATTTCGACGCACCTGTCCGCCCTTTGTCCGAGACGCGCTTTGCTCAGGCAGTGCAATCGCGCGGCGTGACGCTCGACCTCAAGACCCAGATGCTGTGCAAAGACAGCACGGTATTCATCAACGGCGATGCGCACCCCGTCGGCCCGTCGGCCTATCGCGCACTGCGCGAACTGGCCGATGCACGCGACCTCCCCGCCGCGCTCAAACTCCCGCGCGAGGCGAACGATCTGATATACCAATGGTATCTAGATGGTTATCTCACCCCGACAACCGGAAAAAGGAAACGTGCATGAGTGACGACACCCTGCAACATACGCAATTCGACGGCGTGGCCGACTATGTCGCCGCACTGGACACGGTATGTTCCTCGGCGCAACACACCCTCAATATCTTCGAGAAGAATTTCGAGGATATCGGCTTCGACTCCGCAGCACGCTTCGATGTCCTGCGCATTTTTTTGCTCGCCAACAGCACTAACCGGTTGAATCTGCTGGTACATGACCCGCAATACCTGACCCGCCGCTGCCCGCGCATGATAGAACTGCTACGCCAGTTCGGCCACAGCATGTCGATCCATCAGACCCCCAAGAACCTGCAGCATATCTCGGACCCGTTCGCGGTCGCCGATCTCGACCATTACGTGCGCCGCTACCACTTCGATGATACGCGCGGCCTGCTGGCCAGGAACGACCCCGAGGAGTCCCGCCGGCTCAATTTGCGCTTCCACGAGATGTGGGCCTCTTCCCACCCCTGCGCCTCCGGCACGACACTGGGCCTGTAACCCACCAGAGGGGTCTGGCATTTTCCAAGGGAGTTGATAGAATGCCGCGTCTTTCGCAACGGGGAGGCTGTTGCGTATGGATATAAAGTAGCTCAAACACTTCCGTAAATTCACTCAATCAAGGAAAACCAAATGAAATTCTCCGCTCTGATCGCTGCTCTGTTGGCCCTGTCTCTGTCTGCTTGTGGTGAGAAAGCTGCTGCTCCTGCCGCTGCTGAAGCTGCTGCAGCTTCCGCTCCGGCTGCTGCTCCTGCTGTAGAAGCTGCTTCCGCACCTGCTGCTGCAAAGTAAGCCAAACAGGCTGAATAAAAAAGCCGACTTGCGTCGGCTTTTTTTATTTTTTGAAGAATTTCCGCATCACCCGATCTCGCGCCACTCCAAGCCTTGCTCCTGCGTAGCGACAGCGATCCAATCCTCCCCGCAGCCCAACGCTCCACTCAACGCCCGCACCGCCAACTCCTGCAGATTGTTCTTTTGGCTAAGGTGCGCTGCGACGATATGTTGCAGACGCGAATTATCCAGACGCCCCAGCAAAGCCGCCGCGTCTTCGTTATTCAGATGACCAAAACGACCGCCGACACGCTGCTTCAAATGATAAGGATATGCACCCCCGGCCAGCATCGCTGCATCATGGTTGCATTCCAGCACCAGCGCATCGCAACCGCTCAGTGTCGCCTCGATGTGCGGAGTGACATGCCCCGCATCGGTCAGCACACCCAGCCTGCGCGCGCCATCGCCGAAAACGAACTGCACCGGCTCCGCAGCATCATGCGGCACAGGATATGGCTGTACCTGCACGTCGCCGATGGCGAATGCGATATGGGTATTGATCTCGTTGAACTGGAGCCCGGTGAACGCCGCGCTTTGCGCGCGCAGGGTGCCGTGGGTGAGCCATACAGGGATGGAGAATTTGCGCGCCAGTTTTGCCACACCAGAGATGTGATCACCGTGCTCGTGGGTGACGACGATACCGGACAGGTGCTCCGGTACAAGATTGAAGCGTGCCAAACGTGCGACGGTCTCGCTCAGCGAGAATCCACAATCAAGCAGGACTGTACTATTTCCGGACTGCACGACGAGGGCGTTGCCCTCGCTACCGCTACCGAGCAGAGCGAACCGCATCACCGAGGGCTTAGCCGTCGGACGGCGGCATACCGTAAGGCTTTTTTTCTTCCAGGTTCTGGTACACCGCCCCGATCAGGCGCGCCGTCTCCGCATCGCTCTTGCCGGCCGCATTGACAACGGCGACCTCGCTGCCCGCTTTGGTCTCGCGCACAGTCACCCGATATTCGGCTGCCTTCTTGTCCTTGACCGACTCCTCGATGTAATAGATGCCCTTGCTTCTGTCCTTGTCGGTCACCTTGATGCTTGCCTGTTCCAGCGCAATGCCGATCCTGCGCCAGCTTCTGTCGAACGGCTCACCCAACTGGATACGCTTCACCCCTTTGCTTTCCAGCATTTTTGCATTCAGCACAAGCGCAGCATCGGCTTCAAGCGGTGCCACCGGCGCCGGATTCTCACAGGGTTGCTCGGTCTTCTTCTTGGTGTATTCCGAATAGTTGGCGACCTTCTCGCCGTCCGTACCGGGTATGGTGTAACGCTGATCCGTCTCCGGCACCGTCAGGTCCGGCGGCACTTCCAGCGCCTGGGTCTGGACTGCCCCCGCCTTGTAATCTACCTGTTTGCGTTCAAAGCTGCATCCTGCCAATAGCGATACGGCGACCAATCCCACTGCGATGTTCCTGACTTGCATGACTGCTCCCATCAAATGACTCCTGCCTGACGCATCGCCGCTTCCACCACCGGCTGCGCAGCTGGAGACAGCGGCGTCAACGGTAGTCGTATGTTGTTCCTGATCTTGCCCATGCGCGCCACGGCCCACTTCACCGGAATGGGGTTGGCCTCGACAAACAGGTTGCGGTGCAAGCCGAGCAGGCGATAGTTGATCTCGCGCGCTTTGGCGACCTCGCCCTGCAATGCAGCGGCGCACATCTCGTGCATCAGCTTCGGTGCGACGTTCGCCGTCACCGAGATCGTTCCCACGGCACCCAGCAGCATCAGCGCCAACGTGCTGGCATCGTCGCCGCTATACACGGCGAAATCCTTGGGTGCGCGCTGCAACAGGTCGCTACCGCGCTCGATGCCGCCGGTCGCATCCTTGATGCCGACGATGTTCCTGATCTGTGCCAGCCGCAGCACGGTGTCGTTGCTCATATCAGCGCCGGTGCGTCCCGGCACGTTATAAAGGATATGCGGCATGTCCACCGCCTCCGCGATGGCCTTGAAATGCAGATACAGGCCTTCCTGCGTAGGCTTGTTGTAGTAGGGCACCACGGTCAGCGAAGCGTCTGCACCCGCCTTCTTCGAGAACAAAGCCAGTTCGATGGCTTCGCTGGTCGAGTTCGCGCCGGTTCCGGCGATGATGGGGATGCGCTTGGCGGCATGCTTCACCGCCTCGGAGATCAGCAATTCGTGTTCTTCCACATTCACAGTGGGGGATTCACCGGTCGTGCCCACCACCACAATGGCGTCGGTGCCTTCGGCGATATGGAAATCGATCAGCGCGCGGAAGGCCGCCAGGTCCAGGCTGCCGTCTTCTTGCATCGGCGTGACGATCGCTACGAGACTTCCCTTGATCATGTTCGCTGCCACAAAAATAAAGGCCGCATTCTACCCCATTAGCATGCGGTTACGCGACAAGAGCGCCGGCGCTGTGAAATAATGCAGGCAACTGGAATCCGACCGATCATGCCTTCAATCACCCTGGCCCACCTTCATCCCGGCGACACTGCCACCATCGTCGCCATCCATGCCGAAGAAGCATTGCACCAGCGTCTGCTGGCGTTGGGATTCCGCAGCGGCAAGCAGATTGAACTGATCCGCAAGGCCAGTTTCTCCGGCCCGGTACAAGTGCGCGTCGGCACCACCGATGTGCTGTTGCGCCGCAACGAGGCGGCCAAGATCACGGTGTGCAAAATATGAAACGCATCGCCTTATTGGGCATGCCCAACACCGGCAAGTCCACCCTGTTCAACCGCATGACCGGCGGCGCCGCGCGCGTCGGCAACTGGCCCGGCATCACCGTCGAGCTGCTCTCGGGCCGCATCCTGCTCGGTTCCGACATGGTGGAGATCATCGACCTGCCCGGCATCTACGACCTGCACGGCTTCTCCGACGACGAGCAGGTGGTGCGCCACTTCCTGCACGACAACGTGCCCGACCTCGCGCTGGTCATCCTCAACGCCACCCAGATCGAGCGCCAGATGAGCCTGCTGCTGCAGCTCAAGCAGCTCAACATGAACATCGTGGTGCTGCTCAACATGGCCGACGAGGCGAAGAAGTACGGCATCACCATCGACAGCAGGAAGATGACCGAACTGCTGGACATGCCGATCTTCCTGCTCAGCGGAAAATATGGCACCGGCTACCAGGAGGCACTGCAGGCCATCACCAAGGCCCTGCGCTATCCCACGCCCGGCATGGCGGAACAACTGCGCAGCCAGCTGGAACAGGACGAACATATCGAATCCGAGATGGCGCGCGTGCTGAAGCACTCCGTGCAGGTGCCCGCGCAGTTGCCGGAGAATCTCACCGACAAACTGGACCGCGTGATGCTGCATCCTTGGCTGGGTCTGCCCATCTTCTTCGGCATCATGTATCTGCTGTTTCAGGCCATCTTCCTGCTCGGCCAGCCGCTGCAAGGCTGGGTAAGCGGGGCGCTCGGCTGGCTGCGCGAGACCGCACTCGACCCGGCACTTGCCGGCGCCCCCGCCTGGCTCTCCGGCCTGCTGCTCGACGGCGCCTACAACGGCGTGGCGACCGTCGCCGCGTTCGTGCCCATCATCATCCTGTTCTTCCTGTTCATGGCGATGGTGGAGGACAGCGGCTACCTGTCGCGCGCCGCCTTCCTGATGGATGCGCTGATGGCGAAGATGGGATTGGACGGACGCGGCTTCGTCATGCTGTTGATGGGTTTCGGCTGCAACGTGCCCGCGCTGATGGGCACGCGCGTGATGCGCTCGCGCTCCCTGCGCCTGCTCACCATGCTGGTGATCCCGTTCTCGCTGTGCTCGGCGCGCCTGCAGGTGTTCGTGTTCATCACTGCCGCACTGTTCTCCCCTTCCGCCGCACCGGTGGTGCTGTTCAGCCTGTATCTGTTCAGCTTTGCCGCCGCCATCGTCACCGCCCTGTTGTTCCGGAAGAACTTCCAGAACAACGAGCCCTTCGTGCTGGAACTGCCGCCCTACCGCTTCCCCACCGTCCGGCAGATGTTGCTGCGCGGCTGGCTGGAGGTGAAACACTTCCTGCGCCGCGCCACGCAATTCATCGTCGCCGGCGTGATCCTGGTCTGGCTGTTGACACATCTGCCCGCGTCGGCGGTTCCGGCCAGCGCCGACACGCTGGCCGGAATGATAGGCAGCGCATTGCACCCCATCTTCGCGCCCATCGGCATCAACGAGCAGCTCACCATCGCGCTGATCTTCGGCTTCGTCGCCAAGGAGATCGTCATCGGCTCGCTCGCCGTGATCTACGGCATGAGCGGGGATGCGCTGGGAACCACGCTGGGACAGCAACTGGATTGGGTACAGGCTTACAGCTTCATGCTGTTCACCCTGATCTACACCCCCTGCCTCTCCGCCATCGCCACCCTGCGCAGCGAGGCAAAGAATATGGGCTACACCCTGTTCGTACTTTCGTGGTCGCTGCTATTGGCTTGGGGAGTCAGCTTCGCGTTCTATCAGGGCGCGCGCGCTTTGGGATACTGAGTCAATTGTGCGCCACAGGATGTGGCGGCAAAAGGTGGTCTATTCTTTCCAGGCTTTGTCGAGTAGTTCCTGCGCCCGGAGCAGTTTTGCGTTGGCTTCGTCCAGCTTCTTTTTCGAAGCCTCCGTTTTTTGCCTGTCTTCCGCAAGACGTTTCTGCGCATCGGCCAGACTCTTCTCGGACTCGGCAACCCGTTGCAGGTTGCCCTTATGCTCCGTTTCAGCTTTGGCCTGATTCTCTCTGGCGTATTCCACCCCGACCTGCTGGGCCGAGACGTCCTTGGCTTGCGCCAGGGACGTCAGCGAGAAAAGCGCGGCAAAGATCAGGGCCGTTCTGAACATGGACAGCGCGATCTCAGAACGACAGCTGCACACCCAGATGCGGGCCGTTGATCAGCACTGCTTCGGTACTGGTGTTCTTCAGCACGAACCATGTCTTGCGGTATCCGCCGTAGACCTGCACCTGCGGTGAGATGGAGAACTCGGCACGCGCGCCGTATTGCTGATAACGGTCGGCATCGCCGTAAGTGATGATCTTGGGAGCCAGATACAGCTCTCCGGCAAAGGCCAGACGGCGTTCCGACGGCAATTCGTAGCGCACTTGCGCACCAAGGGCGATTGCGGAAGCCTTGTTGCGAGCCGGGGTCTCCTTGATGATGGCGACAACCGCCTTACCACCCACACCGATGGTCAGACCGGGCACGTTCATCTCGTCGTTCGCCACCAGCAGGCCAACACCGCCGATGATGCTGTTCTTGTCGTTGTACATCAATTCCGCATACATCTCGGACTTGCCGGCGAGGCCGCTGGCGACGCCGTATTTGAACTGGGCCGTGGTATTGCTCAGGCCGATGTCCAATGTATCCGCAGAAGACAAAGTAGCCACTGACATCAAAGAGATTGCAAGGATTTTACGCAGCATTATTTTCACTCCTGAACGATTGCAAAATGATTCGATCTTGGCGGAGGCGGTGAGATTCGAACTCACG
>DMCN01000035.1 GCA_003445795.1 Gallionellaceae bacterium | reverse complement strand
CAGTTGGTGGTGATCAGCGGCAGGGAAATACCCAGCGCGCGGAACAAGGCAGGAGAAAACTTCTTCATCGCCATCTCCACCAGTTGCACGGTGGAAGCGATCACCACGATGTAGGAGATCAGGCGCAGGAACTCCAGCTCGAAATAGCCGAGCAGCCAGTTGAGCCCGTAGGCGCACAGCGAGGCGACCAGCATCACGAAGCTGGTCGCGATGCCCATAGGCACGGCGGTCTCCAGCTTGCCGGACACGCCGAGGAAGGGGCACAGCCCGAGGAACATCGCCAGCACGAAGTTGCTCGACAGCAGCGTGATGACGAAGATCTGGCCTAGGGACTCATGCTCCATGACGCACCTCCTTTCTTCTCGCCCACCAGGCGAACAGCAGCAGCCAGCCGCCCAGCACGAAGAACCCGCCCGGCGGCAGCACCATCACCACCCAGGGCTGGAAGCTCGCGCCGAACAGCGAGACGCCAAACAACTGGCCCGCGCCCAATATCTCGCGCACGCCGCCCAGCGCCAGCAGGCCGATGGTGAAGCCTATGCCCATGCCCAGCGCATTCAGCATCGCGGGCAGCGGCGGATTCTTCGCCGCATGCGCCTCGGCGCGTCCGAGGATGATGCAGTTCACCACGATCAGCTGGATGAAGGCGCCCAGCGCCTCGTACAGGGCCAGACTGGCCGCCTGGATCAGATAGTCGACCAGCGTCACGAAGGTGGCGATGATCACGATGTAGGTGGCGATGCGCACTTCCTTGGGCACCAGATGACGGATCAGCGATACCAGCAGGCAGGAACTGACCAGCACGAACATGGTGGCCACGCCCATCGACAGGCCGTTGACGGCCGAGACGGTGACCGCCAGCGTCGGGCACATGCCCAGCACCATCACGAACACCGGGTTCTGGCGCCAGACGCCTTCCATGAAGGTGTCGAAAGTGATGCCTTGGTCGGCTTGATTGGGCAGGCTCATGATTTCAACTCCGCAATATGTGGAACAAGCAGCGGCATCAGTTTTTGCGCACTCTCGTTGATGCCGCGTCCGACCGCCTTGGACGTCACGGTCGCACCGGCGATGGCATCGATCTCCCATGCATTCTGTTTGCTGCCGTGCTTGACCACTTTTACCGCGTTGGCCAGCGCGCTCAGCTCGGCATTCACGCGCACATCCAGTGCCTCGAAGTTCTTCAGGAAGGTCTGGTCGGTGATGATCTTGTCGCCGATGCCCGGCGTCTCGCGCATGGACACTACGCCGATGCCGATGATGACCTGGCGCTCCGCGTCGTAGCCGTACAGCACGCGCACCACGTCGGCGTAACCCTTGCCGGCCGCCTCGGCGGCGACGCCTTTCAGCACGCCGGCCTGATCGTAAGCGGCGTAAAACTTCACGCCGCCCTCAGGCAGGGCCGCGCCCGCTGCCAGTGGCTGGATGCCCGTGCTCGTCGCGGCGTATTCGCGCACGCTCGCCGCTCCCGGCAACACCTTGAACACCGCGCGCTCGAGCATGATGCGTTTGTTCTCGGCGATCGCGTCCTGCGTGCCCTCGAAGGCGCCGACGATGAGCACGCCGCAGATGCTGGCGACCAGCGCCATGGTGGCGATCATCTTGCCGCTTGGCGTTGTTTGAGTTTCGATAGGCTCGCTCATTTCTTCTTCCCTTGCTGGCGGGTCCCGAACACGCGCGGTTGCGTGTACCGGTCGATGAGCGGGGTCAGTGCGTTGCCGAGCAGGATGGCGTACATCACGCCCTCCGTCAGTCCGCCGAAGTAACGGATCATCACCGTCACCACGCCGATCAACGCGCCGTAGATCCACACGCCCAGCGGTGTCACCGGCGAGGTCGCCATGTCGGTCGCCATGTACACCGCGCCCAGCATCAGGCCGCCGGACAGCAGTACGAAGGTGGGTGCGGGGAAATGCGCCGGGTCGTACAGCTGGAACAGCCAGGCGGTGAGTGCGGCCGAACCGAGCACCGCGACCGGAATGCGCCAGTCCATGAATTTGCGCGCGGCCAGATAGGCGCCGCACAACAGGATGAGGATGGCCGAGGTCTCGCCGGCGGAGGCGGTCACGACGCCGGTCAGCAGATCGTGGCTCGATGCGACCACGTTCTCGAACTTCCAGCGCGCCAGCGGCGTGGCGCCGGTGAAGGCATCGACGGCTTGCAGCTTGACCCATTCGACGATGTCGGGCGGCATCATCAGCGGCGCGGTCAGCGTGGTCGGCACGAACTCGCTGAAACGCTGCGCCGAAAATGCCGGCACCCAGGTGGTGATCGCGACCGGGAAAGCGGCCTGCACGAAAGCGCGGCCGATCAGCGCCGGATTGAACACGTTGCTTCCCAGTCCGCCGAACAGCGCCTTGCCGATGGCGATGGCGACGAAACCGGCGACGACCGCCATCCACAAGGGGAAAGCGGGCGGCAGCGTCAGCGCCAGCAGCACGCCGGTAATTACAGCGCTCCAGTCGTTGAGCGTACTTGGTTGTTTTGCGGCGCGATTGAACAGACGCTCGGTGGCAAGACAGGTCGCGGTCACGGTCAGCAGCAAGGCCAGCGCAGAGAGGCCGTATTGCCAGACCGAGAAGCCGCAGATCGGCAACAGCGACAGCACCACGTGTTTCATGATGCGCTCTACGCTGCGATCGCCGACCAGATGCGGAGAAGTCCTAAGTTCCATGCTCATGTGGATGCCTTCTCTCTGTTAACGGCCTTGGCGATACGGAATTGCTGCACCAGCGGGATATGCGACGGGCAGACATAGCTGCAGCAGCCGCACTCGAAACAGCGGTCCAGGTTGTAGCGCTCGGCCATCTCCTCGTATTCGCGTTTGGCCGCCAGCAATCCCAACTGCGAGGGATTGAGGAACTTGGGGCACGCCTTCAGACATTCACCGCATTTGATGCAGGCGTAGACGCGCGGCGCTTCCTCCGGCAGTTGCGCTTTGCCGAAGGCGAGCACGCCTGAAGTGCCCTTGGTCACCGGCACATCCAGCGACGAGATGGTCATGCCCATCATCGGGCCGCCGAGGATGACCTCGCCGGCGTTGCTGCGCGCGCCGACCTGTTCGAGCAGGAAGCGCAACGGCGTGCCGATGGGGACGATGTAGTTGCCGGGCTTCTCCACGCCGGGACCGGCCACGGTGAGCACGCGCTCGACGATACCCTCGCCCGCGGGCAACAGGCGGCCGAGATAGGCCAGCGTCATCACGTTGTTGACCAGCACGCCGATGGAGGCCGGGCGCTGCCCCGCCGGGATCTCGCGCCCGAGCAGTGCGTAGATGATGGTGTCTTCCGCGCCCTGCGGATATTTGGTCTCCAGCGCCTGCACCGCGATGCTGCCATCGGCGGGNNAAGGTTCGCATTCCGCGCCGTTCACCACCAGCGTGTCGATCGCGACTTCCGGCGGCACGCTGAGCTTCACGTGCGCTGGGAAGGTGGCGCCGCCCAGACCGGAGATGCCGGTCTGCTGGATCGCGGCCAGCAGTGTCTGCTTGTCCATTGCCGCGATCTCATCGTCGCTGCGCGGCGCGCTCACCAGCACCTGCTGGCTGTCGGCCTCGTACACGCGGATGGTGACGGATTCCACCATCTTGCCGTTGGCCGAGGGCATCACGCCGATGGCCTCGACCACGCCGGTGGCCGGCGCATGCACCGGCAGCGAGACGAAACCGTCCGCCGTGGCGATGACCTGGCCGCGCGACACCTCCTGCCCGACGCTCACGCAACACACGGCGGGTTTGCCGATGTGTTGCGACAGCGGCACGATCAGGCGCGGCGCGAACGCCATGCGCCTGATCGGCAGGCTTCCGGTCTCCTTGTGGTACTCCGGGTGGATGCCGTGCGGGAATGTCGCCTTCCCCGAAAAGAGGGAAGTGAAGAAGGAGAAGACGGATTTACGCCCCGCAACTGCGGCGCGCGCCTCCGCGACGGGAGCGGCCTCGGCCCTCTCCCCGCGTTCCCCGCTCTTCAGCAACAAGTCGTTGACCTTCACAGCACTCACCTTCAGTTGAACTTCGCCGCACGCAGTTTGAGCTTGTCCAGGTTCGCCTCGTTCATGTTCCAGGGCGTGCCGGGATGGATGATGCCTGCGGTGCATTTTTCCGCCGCTTTGACGATATCCAGATAAGAGCCCGCCTTCGGGTCGAGGACGACCGCTTTCTTTGATGCGTCATAACCGAACACTTTCGGGTTGATGTTGATGCATTCGTCGCAGGCCGTGCATTCCGGCGTGTCCACGTACACCGCCTCATAACCATCAGCCGCCGGCGCGGCGGACGCCGTGGCGGCAGATGCGGGTACCGTCGCAGCGGCGCCACCGGCCAGACCGGAAGACAGTTGCCGGATGAGTTCCTGGCGCACGCGGTTGGCGATCGTCGTCTCATCGGCAGCAGCGGCAGTGTTGTTGAGACCGGCCACATCCTTGAGCTGGTGCCAGAACTGCAGGCGTTCTTCGCAGGAAAGCACCATCTCCACCGAGGTCAGCACGCGCATCAGGCGCTGCTTCTTGTCCACCGCCCAGATGAACGGGAACTTGCCCTCGCGCTCTTCCTCGGACAATTTGAGGAAATCGCCCAGCAACACCATGTCGTCGTTCCAGGTCTCCGGCGGCGCCTTCTTGAACTGCTTGGCGAAGCGGCCTTCGGAGAGTGCGAAGTCGGCAAAGGTCATCGGCAAGGTCATCGACTTCTTCTCGCCGGCCTCGTCCACATAGTCGAGGTTGTAACTCACCCAGTCCGCATCCAGCGACGGATTGCCTTCCAGCGACGCGCAGTCGGAGAAGGTCACGCCCAGATCCGGGTCGTAGCGGAACAGCGGGAAAGCGCGCGATTCCACGGCCATCTTGCTCTGTGCCACCGCGCTGTTGTCGCCGACGCCGTGTTCCGGCGGGCATACCGCGTACACGTTGAACAGTGCCGGATGACGGCTGTTGAGACCGTCGATGAAGCTCTCCAGCAGATGCGTGGTGTTGGACAGCGAACCCTGCATCACATACGAGGTGCGGTGCGCCATGCCGATCACGCTGATCTCTTTGCGCTTCTCGGTCTTGCCGTGTTTGGTCGAGCCGTAGGGCGACATATCGGCCACCTGACCGATGAAGCCGGAGGTGCAGGCCTGGCCGCCGGTGTTGGAATACACCTGCGTGTCGACGATCATGATCTTGACCGGCTTGCCCGACATCAAGGCGCGCGACAGGTTCTGGAAACCGATGTCGAACATCGCGCCGTCGCCGCCCATCGCCACCACCGGCGGACACAGATGCCATTCTTCGGCGCTGAACTGTTCCCAGTCGAAGTAGGAGAAGAATTTGCCGTTCGTTTCCGGATCGTAACCGCCCGCCAGCTCCATCTCGGCCATGCGCACGGTCTTGAAGCCTTCCGCCATCTTGGCCATGTGGCCCTCGAACACGCCCATCGCCACCGACGGCGAGTCCTGGAACAGGTTGGACGTCCACGGGAACGGATACGGGTTGAACGGGAAGGTCGAAGCCCACACCGAGGTGCAACCGGTGGAGTTGATCACGCCCATCTCGGCGCGACCCTTCTTGCTCGGGCCTTCCATGTAACGCCAGCGCAGGTCTTTGAGTTTCTCCAGCATCTGCGAGACGCGCTTCAGCCATTGCGGATCGATCGGTTCGCCGGGTTGCTTGGCCAGCAGGCTCTCGGCCAGATTGGCCAATGTGAGGTCATGCCCCTTGTTGGCTTGCATGGCCTGCATCAGCGCCTGCGTATCGGTCAGGTCGACCGAGCTGCTGAGTTTCAGGCGGATGTGGTTCTCCAGTTCGCCGATCAGCTTGTCGAGCTTGGCGATGAACTTCTTCACGCGCGGCTGCTGCAGCGCGGTGACCGTGCTGGTGAACAGGTGGATGGTCGCCTTTTCGCCGCAGCCGAGGCAGGCGCCGTCGCCGCTGACCAGGGACTGGTAGTTGTGCTTGTCCAGCAGCAGGGTCTCCAGCGCGCCGACCTTCTCGTCGAGATCGTCGATGCGGCTGTATTGTGCCGGCGTGGTCGGCAGGTCGAGCCAGAAGTTCCAGTCGTCGCGCAGTGTCTGGATCGATTCCTGGGTCTGCGTGACCATCTTCAGCGCGTCGTCATCGCACACTTCCACGCACAGGGCGCAGCCCTTGCAGGTGTAGGGATTGACGGTGATGGAGAACAGGCCGCCCGCGCCTTTCTCCTTCTTCTCTTTCTGGTTCCAGTACGGCTTGGTGGTGGCGAACTTGAAGCTGCCGATCGCCTCGCGCAGCAGGTTCAGCTCCGTTTCCAGACGGCCGCGGTCGTCGCCCTGGGTCGGGTCTTCGGCGAACGCTTCAGTGATGGCATTGGCCAGCAGCGCGCGCACATCCAGACCGTCCTTGTCGAGCGCGTTGCGCAGTTTCTTGTCGATGACGCGGCTGAACTTGCGCAGGAAGCGCGTCGGGCGCCCGCCGGTCTCGATGTTCTGGATGGCGGTGTTGAGCACGTCGGTGGTGGTCGAGACCAGGCCGGGGATGGCGCTGTCCGGGCATTGCGTGAAGCACTCGCCGCAGGCGGTGCATTTCTCGGCGTCCCACTCGGGATGCTCGAAACGCACGCCGGTCATGTCGCGGTACACGCCGGTCACGGCGGGAATGACGGACAGGCCCATGAACGGATCGACCAGATTGTCGGAACCCTGGCCTTTCATGTAGAAGCTGCCGGTCTGTTCCCAGAAACGATGCACGTCGGAGATGCCGCCGTCGCCTTCCGGCAGGGCCTTCAGCATGACGGGCAGCGCGGGGGCGGGCTTGCCCACGACCTTGGCGCGCTGGCCGACCTTCATGACCTCCGGCTTGATCTCGAACAGTTCTTCATAGCCGCGACGCACCACGCGCAGGTTGTCCTCGACGATGCGCTTGCCCTTCTTGCCGAACTTGGATTCAAGCTGGTTCTCGATGGCGGTGAACAGGGTCTCTTCGGAGAGACCGGCACGGTCCTTCACATCGGAAGCATGGAAGAACGCGCCCTGGAAAGCGTTGCCCTGCATGCGCAGCTGCAGGTCGGGGTTGCTGGACTCTTCGCGCGCAATCTTGAACGCGTCGAGATAGAACACGCGAATCTGGTTGTCCACGATGTATTTCTGGGTGTACATCGGGAGGGTCTCCCACAGCGCTTCGGCGCTGCCGAGATTGCTCTGGATGATGAACACGCCGCCCTTGCGCATGCCTTCCAGCGCATTGGTGTGGCCGAACACCTGCGGGTCCGGCGACAGCACCACGTCAACATTGGTGTATTCGCAGTTGATGCGGATCGGCTCCGGCGCTGCGGACAGATAATAGGTCGTCGGCTGGCCTTTCTTCTCCGAGCCGTATTTCGGGTTGGCCTTGATGTCCCAACCCAGCAGTTCGAACAGCGTCATCGCCAGGTTCTTGCCGGTGGTCACCGCACCCCAGCCACCGACCGAGTGCATGCGCACCGC
>DMCN01000051.1 GCA_003445795.1 Gallionellaceae bacterium | reverse complement strand
CGGCTTCCAGCTTGTCAGTGACTTCGAAAGCACTCATCTCTGGCTTCAGGTCGTAGGTGGCGACCTTGGGCGAGGGCACCAGCACGCGGTCTTCACCGGGGTAGGGCTGCTCGCGGCCGCCGCTCATGAAGTAGGTCACGTGCGCGTATTTCTCCGTTTCGGCGATGCGCAATTGCTTCAGGCCGAGGTTGGAGACGTATTCGCCGAAGCCGTTGTGGATGCTGTCGGCGGTGTAGGCGCAGGGCAGGTGGAAGTCCTCGCCGTAGCTGCTCAGTGTGGTGTAGTTGGCCAGCTTGGGGAAACGGCTGCGAACGAAGCCGCTGAACTGTTCGTCGGTCAATGCGCGCGTGATCTCGCGGGCACGGTCGGCGCGGAAGTTCATGAACACGGCTACGTCGCCGTTTTGCATCGCGGCCGCTTCGCCGATGATGGTGGCTTGCACGAATTCGTCGTTCTCGCCGCGCGCATAGGCGGCTTCCAGTCCGGCCGTGGCGCTGGCGGCGGTGAACGGCGCCTTGCCCTGCGTGAGCATGTCGTAGGCGATCTGCACGCGCTCCCAGCGGTTGTCGCGGTCCATGGCGAAGTAGCGTCCGCAGATGGTGGCGATGCGTCCCGTACCAAGCGCGTCACATTTGGCCTGCAGGTTTTTCAGGTACTCGGCAGCACTGCGCGGTGGAGTGTCGCGGCCGTCGAGGAAGGCATGCACGTAAACTTTTTTCAGCCCGGCATTTACGGCCATCGCCAGCATGGCGTGGATGTGCACCTCGTGGCTGTGCACGCCGCCGGGCGAGAGCAGGCCCATGATGTGCAGCGCGCCGCCATTCTGCTTTGCGGTCGCGACCGCCTGCACCAGCGCGGGATTGCGTTCGAAGCTGCCGTCCTCGATGGCGAGGTCGACTTTGGTCAGATCCTGGTACACCACGCGACCGGCGCCGATGTTCAGGTGGCCAACCTCGGAATTGCCCATCTGCCCCTTGGGCAGGCCGACCTGCAGTTCGGAGGTGTTGATGAGCGTGTGCGGATACTTGCTCCACAGACGGTCCCAGTTCGGCTTGCGCGCGTGGGCGACGGCATTGAAGTCGGCATCCTCGCGATAGCCGAAACCATCGAGGATGAGCAGGAGGACGGGGGTGATTGCTTGAGCGGAAGAGTCGGTCATGCTGGCTTTTTTTTCACCGAAATATCAAAATATAAGCAGTTGCTAATTTAGCGCGATGCGTCAAAATAGGGTGGCGGGGCAGAGAAGACCGCCTGAGGCACGAATTTTAGCCGATTTTGGGCCGCCCATGCCCCTACTTCCTTAATCCATGGCAGGTGAATATGAGCAAGAAGCTGATCGACAAAGACGAAGATATCCTGCAGGCCTCGCTGGCCATGAAAGCCATCGCCCACCCGTTGCGGCTCAAGATCCTGTGTGTTCTCGCGGACAACGAGCTGAGCGTGCAGGACATCGTTGACAATGTCGGCACCTCCCAGAGCAACATCTCCCAGCATCTCGCCATCCTGCGCGACAAAGGCGTATTGTCCACCCGCAAGGATGCCAATCGCGTCTATTACCGTATCGGCGACCCGCGCACCCTCAAGCTGGTGGGGATGATGCGCGACGTGTTCTGCACCATCTAGGCCCCGGCGCCCGCCTGGCGCGGGGTGGATTGGCATGCATATTAGAATATGCTAATATGCAAACATATCATTTTCAGAGGTCAGGCTATGAAACTTAAACCGGGTTTGTTGTTGGGTCTTTCCGCGGCGCTGCTGGCGGCCAATTCTTCCGTTGCCGAACCGTTGGCGACGGCTGCCGTGCAATACCGCGAGGTGGAGCAGACTTACAGTGTGGACGGGGTGGTCGAGGCGACGCGCCAGTCGACCGTGTCGGCACAGATATCCGGTCGCGTGAAGGCGCTGTTCTTTGATGTGGGCGACCGCGTGAGCAAGGGCCAGGTCATCCTCAAGATCGACGAACGCGAGGCCGACCAGGCGCTGGCTGGCAGCCGCGCGCAGTTGTCGCAGGCGCAGGCAGCACTGCAGAACGCGCGTTTGAACTATGAGCGTTCACAACAGCTTTTCGAGCAGAAGTTCATCAGCCAGGCCGCGCTGGACAAAGCTAAATCCGATTACGAGATGGCCAAGGCGCAGGCCGATGCCAGCGAGGCGGGCGCGCAGCAATCCGCTCTGGCACAGAGCTATACCGCAGTGCTTGCCCCCTATGGCGGCGTGGTGTCGGCGCGCATGGTGGAACTGGGCGAAATGGTCACGGTGGGCAAGCCGCTGATGACCGGTTTCGATCCCTCGCAACTGCGCGTGATCGCAAATGTGCCGCAACACAAACTGAAAGAGATCGGTAGTCGTCCGAATGTGATGGTGGAAGTGCCGTCACTGTCGCGCTGGATCAAGTCCGCGACCGTCACGGTGCAGCCGTCGGCCGATGCGCGCACGCACAGCACCCAGGTTCGCGTCGATCTGCCCGCCAATCAGGCCAACCTCTACCCCGGCATGTTCGTGCGCACACATTTCGTGGTGGGCAAAGAGAACAAGATGCTGATCCCGGTGAGTGCGGTAGTGCGCCGCAGCGAAGTGGTGGCGGTATATGTGGTGGATGACAAGGGAGTGCCGCGCCTGCGCCAGGTGCGTCTGGGCGAGGCGAATGCACAGAACGAGATCGAGGTGCTGGCCGGTTTGAACGTCGGCGAGCAAGTCGCACGTGAAGCGGTCAAGGCCGGCATGGTCGCGGCGGAGAGCAAGCGATGAGCATGGGCATCTCGGGTCGTATCGCCCGCGTCTTCCTGCATTCGCAGATGACGCCGCTGCTGGCGCTGGTCGCCATGCTGCTGGGTATCTTTGCGGTCGTCGTGACCCCGCGCGAGGAAGAACCGCAGATCAACGTCACCATGGCCAACGTGCTGATCGCCTATCCGGGCGCCTCGGCGCAGGATGTGGCGAACACGGTGGCGACGCCCGCCGAGCAGGTGCTGTCGCAGATCGCCGGCGTGGACCACGTCTATTCCGTGTCGCAACCCGGCATGGCCGTGCTCACCATCCAGTTCAAGGTCGGCGAGTTGCACGTTCCTTCGCTGGTCAAACTTTACGACGTCATCTGGTCGCACGCCGACTGGTTGCCGACCACGCTGGGCGTCATGCAACCGATCATCAAAGCCAAGGGCATCGACGACGTGCCGGTGCTGGGGTTGACGCTGTGGCGCGACCGGCCGGACAGCGGGGCGGTGGAGTTGACCCAGGTCGCCCACGCCATCGAGGCGGAATTGAAACGCGTGCAGGGCACGCGCGAAGTGAGCACGCTGGGTGCGACGCCGCGCGTGGTGCGTGTGCTGCTTGATCCGGAAGCGCTGAACGCGCACCAGTTGTCGGTGCAGGAAGTGCGTTATGCGCTGCAGGCATCGAATGTCTCGCACAGCGCCGGCACACTGGTGCAGAACAACCGCGAGGTGCTGGTGCAGACCGGCATGTTCCTCAGCGATGCCAGCGAGGTCAGCCAGCTGGTGGTGGGTGTCTCCGACGGCAAGCCGGTGTTCCTGCGCGACGTGGCCGAGGTGCTGGACAGCGCCGACCAGCCCAAGAGTTATGTGTGGATGGGGACGGGCGCCGCGGCAGGCGACAAGAATATCGCCGCCCGCGGCGAATTTGGCGCGGTAACGCTGGCAGTGACCAAGAAGCCGGGCGAGAACGCGGTGGATGTCGCCAACAAATTGCTGCAGCGCGTGGACGAGCTCAAAGGCAGCGTGATCCCCGATGATGTGCAGGTGACCATCACGCGCAACTACGGCGAGACCGCCAACGACAAGGCGATGAAGCTGATCCAGAAACTGTTCTTCGCTACCTTCGCCGTGGTCGCGCTGGTGTGGTTCGCGTTGGGCCGGCGCGAGGCGGTCATCGTCGGCATCGCGGTGCTGTTGACGCTGGCGGTGACGCTGTTCGCTTCCTGGGCATACGGCTTCACGCTCAACCGCGTATCGCTGTTCGCGCTGATTTTCTCCATCGGTATCCTGGTGGACGATGCCATCGTGGTGGTGGAGAACATCCACCGCCGCCGCGAGCTGTCGCAGCATCAGCCGCTGTCGGAGATCATTCCCGAGGCGGTGGACGAGGTCGGCAGCCCGACCATTCTCGCTACTTTTACGGTGATTGCGGCACTGCTACCGATGGCCTTTGTGAGCGGATTGATGGGGCCGTACATGAGCCCGATCCCAATCAACGCCAGTATGGGCATGCTGATCTCGCTGGCCATCGCCTTCATCGTCACGCCCTGGCTGGCACACAAGCTGGCCGCGCCGCACCATGCGGTGGTGAAGGACGAGAACGATACAAAGATCGCCAAGTTCTTCCGCGCCCGTCTGTATCCTTTCCTGAACAAGGAACACGGCAAGCAGATGCGGCGAAAGCTGTGGCTGGGCATACTGGGGGCGCTGCTGATCGCGGTGTCGCTGACGCTGGTCAAGCTGGTGGTGCTGAAGATGCTGCCCTTCGACAACAAGTCGGAGTTCCAGATCGTCGTGGACATGCCCAGCGGCACTGCGCTGGAACAGACCAATGCGGTGCTGCACGACATCGGCGACTATCTGGCGACCGTGCCGGAGGTGACCGACTACCAGGCCTACGCTGGCTCGGCATCGCCGATCAACTTCAACGGTCTGGTGCGCCAGTACTATCTGCGCAGCGCGCCGGAGCAGGGCGACATCCAGGTCAATCTGCAGGGCAAGCATAATCGCGACCGCAGCAGCCACGAGATCGCCCAGGCCGCGCTGGCACCGATCCAGCAGATCGCGAAGAACTGGGGCGCGAAGATCAAGATCGTCGAAGTACCGCCCGGCCCGCCGGTGATGTCGCCCATCGTTGCGGAGATATACGGGCCGGACTACGAGGGCGCGCGCCAGGTCGCGGGCAAGGTGCGCGAGCATTTTTCCGGCACGAAAGACATAGTCAGCATAGACGACACAGTCACCGAAACCGCGCCCAAGATGTTGCTGCATGTGCTGCAGAGCAAGGCCGCGCTGATGGGCGTCGCGCCGCATGACATCGTCGATGCGATCGGCATGGCGCTGACCGGTCAGGATGTCGCCTCGCTGCATGACGAGAACGCGAAGTACGCGCCGCCGCTGCGCTTCGGCTTGCCGGCCGAGCGCCGCAGCCAGATCGACGAGGTGCTGAAGCTCAAGGTACGCGCCCGCGACGGCGCGCTGGTTCCGCTGTCCGAACTGGTGCAGGTGATCCCGGCGCAGCGCGACCACCCGATCTACCACAAGGACCTGCTGCCGGTGGTGTACGTGTTCGGCGACATGGCCGGCGAGCTGGACAGCCCGCTGTACGGCATGTTCGGCATCAATGGCAAGGTCGGCGGTATGGCGCTGGAGCAGGGCGGTACGCTGGAGCCGTACTTCTTCCGGCAACCGTCCGATCCCTATTCCGGCTACGCGCTGAAGTGGGACGGTGAATGGCAGGTTACCTTCGAGACCTTCCGTGACATGGGCATTGCCTATGCTGTCGGGCTGATCCTGATCTACCTGCTGGTGGTGGCGCA
>DMCN01000084.1 GCA_003445795.1 Gallionellaceae bacterium | reverse complement strand
GGCATCACCAAGGAGATCATGCAGGTCGCGCTGAGCCAGGCCAAAGAAGGCCGTCTGCATATCCTCGGCATCATGAAACAGGCAATGCCGTCCGTGCGTCCGGAAGTCTCCGACTTCGCACCGCGCATGCTCAAGATGAAGATCAATCCGGAAAAGATCCGCGACGTGATCGGCAAGGGCGGCGCGGTGATCCGTGCGCTGACGGAAGAGACCGGCACGACGATCGACATCGACGACGAAGGCAACATCACCATCTCCTGCGTGAGCGGCGAGGCGGGCGAGTTGGCCAAGAAGCGCATCATGGATATCGTTGCGGAAGTCGAAGTGGGCAAGGTCTATGAAGGTCCGGTGGTCAAGTTGCTGGACTTCGGTGCTCTGGTCAACATCCTGCCGGGCAAGGACGGTCTGCTGCACATCTCGCAGATCTCGCACGAGCGTATCGCCAACGTGACCGACCACCTGAAGGAAGGTCAGATCGTGAAGGTCAAGGTTCTGGAAGTGGACGACAAGGGCCGCATGCGCTTGAGCATGAAGGCACTGTTGCCGCAACAGGAATCAGCGCCGGCTGCCGAGTAATCTTCGGAGTGCTATCCTTCAAGCCCCGCCGCGAGCGGGGCTTTTCATTGCTGCTGTTCGAACGGACTAAGTGAACACATGAATCCATCCAGACTTTCATTGGTGCGCAGCCTGGTGGCCACGTTGCCGAGCGGCAGACCCGGTCTGTTCAACCCGTGGGCCGATCATTGTCCGCACGATGCCGCTGGTAACGGTCCGCAGGCAAAACTCGAACGGCTGGCCCTGCATCTGGATTGCGAACCCGAGTTCATTCTGGCGGGGGAAGCGCCTGGCTATCAGGGCTGCCGTTACAGCGGCATCGCCTTCACCAGCGAACGTCTGCTGGGCGAGGGTGCCATTCCGCGCATCGCCGCCTTGCCGGACCGCCTGTCGACGCGGCGCCTGCCGTTCTCGGAGCCGTCCGCCACCATCGTATGGAAGACGCTGTACCGGCTCGGCATCGCCGAACGCACCATCCTGTGGAACGCGATGCAACTGCATCCGCATCGCGCGGACGAACTGTGGTCGAACAGGACACCGGCACCCGATGAGATACGCCTGGGTGAACCCGCTTTGCGCATGCTGGTCGAGACGTTCCCGCACGCGAAGATCGTTGCCGTCGGCAAGAAGGCCGAGGGGCTGCTGGGCGAGATGGGTGTGAAGGTCACCGGTGCGGTGCGCCATCCGGCGAACGGCGGGGCGACCGAGTTCGCCCGCGGACTGCAGGCATTGATATAGACGATGGACGCTACACCATTCGAACCTAAAGAGTTCGTTGCCTCGCTGCCGCTGCAGCCGGGCGTATATCGCATGCTGGACGAGGCCGGGCAGGTGCTGTACGTCGGCAAAGCGAACCAGCTCAGGAAACGTGTCGGCTCCTATTTTCAGATCAGCAATCTGTCGCCGCGCATCCGGCTGATGGTTTCGCACATCGCCAGGATTGAAGTCACGGTGACGCGCTCCGAGGCCGAGGCGTTGCTGCTGGAGAACAACCTCATCAAGACGCTGAAGCCGCGCTACAACATTCTGTTCCGCGACGACAAGTCCTATCCCTACNNCGCCTGACCTACTATCGCGGCGCGGCCGACAAGCGCAGCCAGTACTTCGGTCCCTATCCCAACGCGCAGGCGGCGAAGGAGACCATCAACCTGCTGCAGAAGGTGTTCAAGCTGCGCACCTGCGAGGAGGGCGTTTTCAACAACCGCACTCGCCCCTGTCTGCTGCACCAGATCCACCGCTGCAGTGCGCCTTGTGTCGGCCTGATCAGCGCGGAGGATTACGCTACCGATGTGCGCAACGCCGGGCTGCTGCTGCAGGGCAAGTTTGACGAAGTGGAGAAACGTCTGCGTGAAGCGATGGAGCAGGCTTCCGCTGCGATGCAGTATGAGCACGCTGCCGCGCTGCGCGACCAGTTGCAGGCCCTGCACACGGTGCAGCAGAAGCAGTTCGTCGAGAGCGGACGCGATACCGATGCCGACATCGTTGCCGTGGTGGAAGCGGAAGGCGCGCTGTGCCTGAATCTCGCGGTGGTGCGCGGCGGGCGGCATCTGGGCGACAAGCCATTCTTCCCGCAGAACGTGCAGGGGCAGGACAGTACCGAAGTGCTGGAAGCTTTTCTGGCGCAGCATTATCTGGAACGCAGCGTACCGCCCTTGATCATCACCAGCATCGAAGTGAGCGATGAGGCGCTGGAGCAGTTGCTGGGTGAGCAGGCCGGGCACAAGGTGCAGATACGCCATGCGGTGACCGGCGAACGGCGACAATGGCTAGAGATGGCGCAGGCCAATGCGCTGCTGGCATTGAAGCGCCAGGCAGGCTTGCAGGCCGGACAGGAGTTGCGGCTGGAGGCCCTGCGCAACGACCTGGCATTGCCCGACCTGAAACGCATCGAATGCTTCGACATCAGCCACACCATGGGTGAGGCGACCGTCGCATCCTGCGTGGTGTACGACGATCTGGCGATACGTCCGCAGGAATACCGGCGCTTCAACATCTCCGGCATCACGCCCGGCGACGATTACGCCGCGATGAAGCAGGCCCTGCAGCGGCGCTACCAGAAATTGCAGGCGGGCGAGGGCAAACGCCCTGATCTGGTGTTGATAGACGGCGGTGCCGGGCAACTGGGCATGGCGGTCGAGGTGATGACCGAGCTGGGCTTGTCCGACATCGCACTGGTCGGTGTTGCCAAAGGCGTGGAGCGCAAGCCGGGTATGGAACAATTGTTACGACCCGGCGTGGAAAACTCGTTACAATTGCCGCCGGACAGTCCTGCCCTGCATCTGATTCAGCAGGTCCGCGACGAGGCGCACCGTTTTG
>DMCN01000087.1 GCA_003445795.1 Gallionellaceae bacterium | reverse complement strand
CAGCAGGCGGCGCGCGTTTCCGACTTCACGGCTTATATGTATCTCGGCGACCTGATCGAGTTCGGTGACACCAGTACAGTGTTCACCAACCCGAAACGCAAAGAGACTGAAGACTACATCACTGGACGATTTGGTTAATCGTCCAGTGATGTAGCGGCGCAGGCTACACATGAGCGTAGCGAATGTTAAGCCGCGAAGCGGCGGCCGAAGCCATTACATTACTGGCCGCTTCGGTTAACCGAACCGCAACCGCTAGCACCATGAACGCCGGGCATATCCCGGCGTTCTGCTTTTTTGCTCCCGTCATACTCGCGTAACAAGCCCGCGCTATCGTCCATTCCCCGAATGCTCAGGAGAAATCCATGTCTGCCATTCTATCTGTCGAAAAGTACCGCACCACCGCCCGCGCGCAGTTTCTGTCGAAGCTGCTTGCGCCGGGATCAAAGGAGTATGCCGTGACACCACTCAGGGATATTCTCGAACATCGCCGTCTGAGCGCTCTGTTCCAGCCCATCATCGACCTCAAGAGCGGCGAGTTCCTGGGATTCGAGGGTTTGATCCGCGGTCCGGCGGACAGCCCGCTGCATTCCCCGATCAACCTGTTCGGCGCGGCAGAGCAGCAGGGATTGCAGCTGGAGCTGGAGATGCTGTCGCGCCAGATCGTGCTGGAGACCTTCGCCAGGCTGAACCTGCCCGGCAACCTTTTCCTCAATGTCAGCCCGGAGACGATGGCGCATCCCAGTTTCAAGAACGGCCAGACGCTGGATTTTCTGAAACGGCTGGGCATCGCCCCGGAACGGGTCATCATCGAGATCACTGAGAACCAGCCCACCTTCGATTTCGATGCGATGCGCGATGCGCTGCTGCATTACCGCGGCATGGGCTTCAAGATCGCCATCGACGACCTCGGCGAAGGATTTTCCAGCCTGCGCCTCTGGTCCGAGCTGCGCCCGGAATACATCAAGATCGACATGCATTTCGTGCAGGGTGTGGACCGCGACCCGATCAAGCTGCAGTTCCTCAAGTCCATCCAGCAGATCGCCGAGAGCTGTGGTACCCAGGTGATCGCGGAAGGCGTAGAGACCGAAGCCGAACTGAAGGTGGTGAAGGACATCGGCATCGCGCTCGGCCAGGGCTATTTCATCGCGCGCCCCAGCCCGACTCCGCCCCTGACGGCTACGAGCGAAACCAGCCGCGTCATCAATTCGTCCAACATCGCAATCTTCCCCAAGTCGGAACTGAACCGCCGCTCTCAAACCACCGCCCACAAACTGCTGACCTATGTCGAACCGGTGCATCCCGACACACTGATCGATCTCATCTTCGAGCGTTTCTATGGCAACCCGGCGTTGCATATCATTCCGGTGGTCCGCAACAGCGCTCCCCTCGGCATCATCAACCGCTACAACTTCATCGACCGTTTCTCCAAGCCGTTCCAGCGCGAACTGCACGGCAGGAAACCTTGCAGCGAACTGATTCACGGTGCGCCGTTGCTGGTGGAAAAAAACATGCCCATCGAGGAACTCAGCCATTTTCTGGCCGAGGCGGACAGCCGCCACTTCGCTGACGGTTTCATCATCACCGAGCACGAGCGCTACATCGGCATCGCCTCGGGGCAGGATCTGCTGCGCGAACTGACCCAGATGCAGCTGGAAGCCGCACGCTATGCCAACCCGCTCACGCTGCTGCCCGGCAATGTGCCGATCAACGAGCACATCGAGCGCCTGCTGCATGCGAACACTCCCTTCGTCGCCTGCTATTGCGACCTTGACCATTTCAAACCCTTCAACGACACCTACAGCTATCGCAAGGGCGACGAGATGATCCAGCTCACCGGACGCATCCTCAACTGGGCCTGCGATCCCAAGCTGGATTTCATCGGCCACATCGGTGGCGACGATTTCATCCTGCTGTTGCAGAGCCGCGACTGGAAGAC
Source organism: Gallionellaceae bacterium (assembly GCA_003445795.1). Classification (GTDB taxonomy): domain Bacteria; phylum Pseudomonadota; class Gammaproteobacteria; order Burkholderiales; family Gallionellaceae; genus Sideroxyarcus. The sequence continues at coordinate 18,477 of DMCN01000087.1, read as the reverse complement.
ACGCTGTGAACAGGCGCTGCGCTCGTTCGAGCAGGCAGCCTCTTTGATGTTCCGCGAGGAGCATCTGGTCGAGGGCGGCTATACCAGCGAAGGCCGCGACGGCACGGTGAAATTCCATCCGCTCACCAGCCTGTCCATCGGCGCTATCCAGGCAACACCCGGACTGTTTGTGTCGCACCACGAGGTCTCAGCTGCCATGAGCGAAGCGAAGAAGATGGCCAAGAAGATCCAGGGCAACAGTCTGTTCATCGAACAACGCAATGCATCCACTCCAGGAAGGATCACGCAATGAAAAGACGCAATGTACTCAAGAACGCACTCAGCATCCGCACCCTGCTGTTCCGGCAGGGCTTCGGCAGGACGCTGGATTATCTCTGCACCTATTCCGTCTTTTCCGTGGACTGACACCTTGATACGGAAGCTCATCGCGCTGCTGCGTGCAGCACGCCTCGCCCTGCACATCGCGTACGGTTTGACGATGGCCGTTGCCTACCCCTGGCTTCCTGCAGGTATACGCCGGCGCATCCTGCAAAGCTGGTCTGCCGGATTGCTCGATATCTTCAACGTGAAGGTGAACATCGCCGCGAAGGACCCGCTGCACTGCCTGCGCAGCGGCCTGATCGTCACCAACCATATCTCCTGGCTGGACGTGTTCGTGCTGAACGCCATCGTGCCTATGCGCTTCGTCGCCAAATCCGAAGTTCGGCGCTGGCCCGCCATCGGCTGGCTGTGTGCGCGCGCGCAGACCCTGTTCATCGAACGCGGCAAAGCCAGAGCTGCGGCACGCATGAACGTGCATCTGGTCGAATTGCTGCAGCGCGGCGAGTGTCTTGCCATCTTCCCCGAGGGCACCACCACCGATGGCGCACAGGTCGCGCATTTCCATTCCTCGCTACTGCAACCCGCCATCGATGCAAAAGCTCAGGTGCACCCCATCGCCATCCGCTACCACGAAGGATCCGGTGCGCGCAGCACCGCTGCCGCCTATATCGACGACCTTTCCTTCGGTGCTTCGATGTGGAACATCCTGAGCACACCGGAACTGCATGTACGGCTCATCGCTTCAGCTTCGCTGGATGCCTGCACGCTGGACCGGCGCAACCTGACGCAGGCCGCGCGCGAACAGATCGGCGCCGCACTGGCGATCGCCGATTCACAGAACTTTCATATCAACTTAACCCCCGCGCAACATTCTGAAAGTAATCTGCTCCCATCAACCCGATAGGAGCACGACAATGTTGGATCTGATCCGCCAGGAGAACACCGAAGCGCAACGCAGACTCACGTTCAGTCTGGCCAGAGGCGTCGCCGAAGTCGCCGAAGCCCAGCGCATCCGCTACAAGGTGTTCGCCGAAGAGATGGGTGCAAAATTGCCCAGCGCCGATCTGGGTCTCGATATCGACCGCTTCGACGATTTCTGCGACCACCTGCTGGTGCGCGACCACGGCAACGACAAGGTAGTGGGAACCTATCGCATCCTGCCGCCGGCGCAGGCGCGTATGGCGGGTGGCTATTACTCCGAAACCGAATTCGACTTGTCGCGCCTGATGCATCTGCGTGACCGCATGATGGAGGTGGGCCGTTCCTGCGTGCATCCGGATTACCGCGACGGTGCGACCATCACCCAGCTGTGGAGCGGCCTGGCGGATTACATCGGCAAGAACGGCCATGAATACATGATCGGCTGTGCCAGCATCAGTATGGCCGACGGCGGCCACTACGCCGCCAGCGTGTACAACAAGGTGCACAAGCTGCACGGTGCGCCCGCCGAATACCGAGTGTTCCCGCATTGCCGCCTGCCGCTGGAATCGCTGAACCAGGATCTGGATGTCATCATCCCGCCGCTGATCAAGGGTTATCTGCGCCTGGGCGCCTACGTCGCGGGCGAACCGGCATGGGACCCGGATTTCAACTGCGCCGACCTGTTCATCCTGATGCCGGTGTCGCGCATGAACGCGCGTTACGCCAAACACTTCATGCGCCAGACCGCACAATCCTGAACACAACCGACTCTCTCCTCCATTACGCGCATGCTTTATGATGCGCGTTCTTTTTTTACCTAATCCCCGGGAACGACATCATGGAAAGTCCGTATAAAGGCAAGACAGGCATGGTTCGGCTGTGGAACGCGTTCGGCTACTCGCTGGCCGGATTCCGTGCCGCCTATAAACATGAAGATGCATTCCGCCAGGAAGTGCTGCTCGCCGCCGTCCTCATCCCGCTGGCACTGTGGCTGCCGGTGGATTATTTCGGCAAAGCGCTGATGATCACCAGCGTGCTGCTGGTCATCATGGTCGAGTTGCTCAACTCCGCCATCGAAGCCACTGTGGACCGTATCTCGCTGGAGAACCACGACCTGGCCAAGCGCGCCAAGGATATCGGCAGTTCGGCGGTGCTGGTGAGTCTGATCAATGTGTTTGCGGTGTGGGGATTGGTACTCTGGCAATTCTACGCAGGCTGAACGCGGCGCAACTCAAGGTCCTCAGTTGCGGAACAAAGCGATTCATTGCTCCCGGTTCGGCATCTGCGATATGGACAAGCGCCGCATCGTCGGACGACGCTTGACCTGATGGCCGCTCATGCGATCAAGCACGCCGCCCAGGAAACGCAACGTCTCGATGATGTACGGCCCCTTGTTGAGCATGACGCATTCGGCGCGTATCGACAGCGCGGCATCGGAAACTTCGGCACGTGATGGCATACCGCTCTTGGCCATGCTCTCCAGTACCTGTGTCGCCCAGATGACCGGGATGTGCGCCGCTTCGCACATCCAGAGTATCTCTTCCTGAACCTCGGCCAATCTTTCAAAACCCACTTCTACGGCAAGATCGCCGCGTGCAACCATCACGCCGACCGGCGGGCGGCGCATAGCCGTCAGCAGGATCATCGGCAGATCTTCGAACGCCTGTCCGGTCTCGATCTTGAGTATCGTGCCGAGATGATGGTGCCCCCGCTCATCCAGCAGTTGATGCAGTGCCGATACATCCTGCGGACTGCGCACGAACGAAAGGCCCACCAGATCGATATGCGGCGCCAGCGCTGTCAGATTGGCGATATCGCATTTCGTCAGCGCGGGAATGTCCATATCCGTATGCGGCAGATTGATGCCCTTCTCCGGCGCGAGCTTGCTGCCTTGCGGCGATGCCTGGGTGATCTCCACCCGGAGATGGTCGCCTTCGTTGGCCCGGATCGTCCCGCCGATCTTACCGTCATCGAACCAGATCGGTTGCCCCGCCTGTGCCGATTCGAACACCTCGTCGAGCGTGCATGGGATGGATGCAGGATGCAGCAGTTGATCACCCTCGTATACCGCAGGCGAGCCCAACTCGCTACTGCGCGTGACCCGTAGTTCATCACCGACATGCAGCAGGATGGGCTGAAACACCTCGGGAATAGGCGAAATGCGATCCTGTGCGATCATCTCGTCGTTGCGATAGAGACCGCACCACGCCCCCTCCGAGATATAGGCGTGCTGGCTGCAATGCGCCAGCCAGGAATCGCCATTGCGCGTCGCCAGTGTCAGGACGCGGGTCACGCCGCGCGTGTCCTCCACGATCAGCTTGTCGCCCTCCTGCGCCACCGCGAGCAATCCGCCGTCGGTGGGCAACGTCGCTTTCACCGGGAATGCGGGCGTCTGTGGCTGTGCACGAAGCGTCAGCCATACGGCAGTCGGCTCATTGATGTTCCCGCGGATGTCACGCTTGACCTTGATCTCGACCAGCCGGTCGACTGCGCGGATACTGCCGGTTCGCAGTTTCGGCCCCGCCATATCCGCCAGTACCTTGCAGCTCCTGCCCGACTCGCGTTCCGCCGCACGCAGGTGCCCAATCATCGCCAGCCATGCCTGTGCATCATCATGCGCACAATTTATTCGCATGACGTTCATTCCTGCTTCCACCAGATCGCGCACCAGTCCAGCGTCATGTGCTGCCTCGCTGGGCATGGTCACCATGATGCGCGTGCCGTGTTTCTGACCCGGTTCGCCCAGCAACTTCCTTGCATGTTCGTTCAGGTAGGTTTCGCCGGTCTTGATGTCGACGGAGTTCGGCCGATCCCTGGTCGCGCGCGACAATCCGGCCAGGGCGCAAGCCGCCTCCAGCACGGCATCGATGCTGCTCAAGGCATGCGCCTCCGACCTCCCCAGTCGGCTGAGCCCCAACAGCGCGAGATCCTGCTGCAGTGCGCGGATATCGCTCTGCCGCAGCGCAAGATAATGAAGCAGATTGCCCGCACTCGCCCGGTATCCGGGAGGGGCATGATTGATCTCGTTCTCGAACTCGCGTTCCAGGGCGATCGCCTCGGCACGCAATTCTTTCAGCGCGGGAATGACCCGTTCGGTTATGCGGCTCTTGGGAAGTAGTGCGTGATGCATTTGAAGGTGGTATCCGGAGGAAATGTAAGCCGGACAAGTATAACCGCCGGGCATTACCGATTAATTACAAACAGATACCCATATCTCGGCCTGTCAATAATTATTCAATTAACCGTAATCAAATATTCATATAGCTGCGGCACGATGCGCCGCATGAATACACCAAACCAAACCACCCGCACGAGCCAGCCGCTGAACATCGCGCTGGTCACCGAAACCTACATCCCCGAGGTGAACGGCGTCGCCATCACCATCGGTCGCATGGTGCACGGCTTGCGCCAGCGCCAACACCGCATCCACATGATCCGACCGCGTCAGTTCAAAGAGGATGTTGCCGCCAAAGAAGACGGCTACGAAGAGACACTGGTCTCCGGCATGCCCATCCCCGGCTACCCCGAACTGAAATCCGGATTGCCCGCCAAAGGTCTGCTGACGAAGCTGTGGAAACAACAACGTCCCGACATCGTGCACATCGCCACTGAAGGCCCGCTGGGCTGGTCCGCGCTTTCTGCCGCACACAAGCTGGGCATCCCGGTCAGCACCGACTTCCACACCAATTTCCACAGTTACACGGCGCACTACGGTATCAGCCTGCTGAAGAAGCCCATCGCCGCCTATCTGCGCCACTTCCACAACAAAGCCGCCTGCACGCTGGTGCCCACGGTGTCGCTGCAACAACAACTGGAATTCGAGGGTTACAAGAACGTGCTGGTGGTCTCGCGCGGCGTGGACGGCACTTTGTTCCATCCGTCCAAACGCAGCGCCGAACTGCGCACCACGTGGAATGCTGATGATGAGACACCGGTGGTGATGCTGGTGAGCCGCATCGCGCCGGAGAAGAACCTGCACGTGGTCATCCAGGCCTTCGACCAGATGCGCAAGATCAACCCGCTGGCACGCCTGGTGATGGTAGGCGACGGCCCCTCCCGCGCCGAGCTGGAAAAACAGCATCCGCACGTGATCTTCGCGGGCATGCAGACCGGCGAACCGCTGGCACAGCACTATGCCTCCGGCGACATCTTCCTTTACCCCAGCCTGACCGAGACCTACGGCAACGTCACCGTCGAGGCGATGGCCAGCGGCCTGGCCACGGTCGCCTACGACTACGCCGCCGCGCAACAGCATATCCGTCACGACGTGAACGGCCTGCTGGCGCCGTTCGCCGACACTGATGCTTTCGTCACCCAGGCTAAGGGATTGATCACCGACATGACCCGCGTACAGCGCATCCGCCTGGCCGCGCGCGACACGGTGGAATCGCTGACCTGGGAACACATCATGGGACAGATGGAGGCGGTGTTGCTCGACACCGTCCGTGCACAGGGAGTCAAACATGGCCAACCTGAACTTACCGCTGCAACAGATTAAGACCTGGGACGCGGAACTCTGCGCGTTCTGCAACCGGCGCAGCCGCAACTTCACCGTGCGGAATCTCTTTCGCATCGCCAGCCGCCTCGGCGACGGGGTGTTCTGGTACACCCTGATGATCGTGCTGCTGCTTGAGGATGGCGCAATCGCCCTGCCCGCCGTATTGCACATGATCGCCGTCGGTCTGGTCGGCACCGTGTCATACAAGTTCATCAAGGGAAAGACCCTGCGCCCACGCCCGTTCAACGTCTACCCCGCAATCAAATGCGTGGGCAAGACACTCGACCAGTTCAGCTTCCCCTCCGGCCATACCATGCACGCGGTCGGCTTCAGCATCGTGGCGGTTGCCTACTACCCCGTGTTGTTCTGGCTGGTGTGGCCCTTCGCGCTGCTGGTCGCACTCTCCCGCCCCATCCTCGGCCTGCACTACCCCAGCGACGTGCTGGCGGGTGCGGCGCTGGGAGCGGCGATAGCGGGCATCTCTCTCACCTTCTGAATATTGACGCGACGCAGGGTGGGCACATTGTTGTGCCCACGCGGTCGTGTGCGCAAAGGTGCTACAGCGTGGGCAGGGCGAACGGGTAACGACGCAGCCGTTGGGCTCCCGTCGCCCCCCCCTTGCGGGGAGAACCAACGTGCCCACCCTACGATATCAAACTAAATGGTTTGGCTGAACACATCCTGCGGCAGCGGGATGCGGTGCCGCAGACGCTGCGGCGAGATGAGCGCGATACGCTTGCGGATCTCCGGATCGTCCGCGTGCGGGTTGGCGTCCCACACCGGTTCTTCCCCGGCGAGGATGCGGTCGATGTGAGTCAGTCGCGCACTGGTCTCGCTCAGATAGTAATTGAAGCGACGTTGCATGCGCAGATCGAGCGCCCCAGCCACGCGATAACTCAGCTCGGAAAGACGGCTAAACCGCAGCAGATTCTCCGCCCCGGCCAGCATGCCTACCCCGCGCAACGCCACCGCATGCGGGCAATCGAAATGCTGTGCGACGTAGTCTGCCAATTCCTTGCGATGGCTGACCATCAACTCGCCGGGCTCGGCGAACAGTTGTTTGCGGATATGCATATCCATCGCCCACTCGCAGGCTGCATGCGTCAGCAACGGTACATTGCCCCACATCTTTTCATGCGCGGGAACGAAGTGATTGTGCGCGATCACATCGACCATCAGATGACTGACAAAGCCCAGCGAGAGCGCGCATTCCTCGTCGCTCTTCGCATCATCGAGCAGCTTGCGCGCCCGCTGCCACTGGTGAGTGGTCGAGAACGGCTCGCCCCAGGGGCGCTCGCTCAACAGCGCCAGATCGGGCAGGCAAGCACCCGCCAGCACCAGTTTTGGATAGGCAACCACGGCTTTGCGGAAACGCGGATCGGTGAGCGGGACCGCCCACAGCAGCAACTGGGCGAAATAGACATGGGTGTACAAGCCCCACGCGCACGCATCACTGCTGAACAACAACAGCGGCAACCACCAGCGCCAGAGTTTGAATACCTTTTTCATGCTGCGCAGTTTCTACGCGGCATGCGACAAGGGGATTAAGGATGGATGATTGATTTGTTACGACAAAACCGAGGCGCCAAGATCAATGCCCGGAATTCCGCCTTGGTTCTCTACCTTCAGGATGCTGCGGCTGCACCTTTTACCGCCTCCGCAATCTTCTCCGCACACAACTTTACCTTCACCCCGTCCTCCCCTTCCACCATCACCCGCAACAGCGGCTCGGTGCCGGAATACCTNNCAACAGCACACGCCCTTTTCCGTCCAGCATGATCTCGGCAGCATCCACTGCATTCTTCACCTTTGGGTGGTTGGCGTAATCGTCCTTTTTTGCGACTTTGACGTTGATGAGTATCTGCGGATACATGTGCAGGTCGCCGGCGGCCTGTGCCAGCGTCTGCTGCTTCATGCGTAGCGCATGCAGTACCTGCAATGACGAGACGATGCCGTCGCCGGTGCTGTGTTTGTCCAGGCTGATGATGTGGCCCGAGTTTTCGCCGCCCAGTTGCCAGTTCTTCTGTTGCAGCAGTTCCATCACATAACGGTCGCCGACCTTGGCGCGCGCAAAGGGGATGCCGAGATGCTGCATGGCGTGCTCGAACGCGAGGTTGGTCATCANNTACAGCAACTGGTCGCCGTCGTAGAGTTTGCCTGCGGCATCGACCATGATCAGGCGGTCTCCGTCGCCGTCCAGCGCGATGCCGACATCGGCCTTGTGTTCGACCACGGCCTTTTGCAGGTTCAGCGGTTTGGTGGCGCCGTAGCCGTCGTTGATGTTCAAGCCATTCGGCTCTGCACCGATGGCAATCACTTCCGCGCCCAGTTCATGGAAAACATCGCGCGCGATGTGATAAGTCGCGCCGTGCGCGCTGTCCACCACGATCTTCATGCCGCGCAGGTTCATGTTCGCGGGGAAGGTGCTCTTGCAGAACTCGATGTAGCGCCCGACCGCATCGTCGATGCGTTTGGCCCTGCCCAGGCCTTCCGACGGGTTGGTCTGCATGGGCTCGTCCAGCGCAGCCTCGATGGCGGTTTCAACTGCATCCGGCAGTTTTTCGCCGCTGCCGGAGAAGAATTTGATGCCGTTGTCCTCGAAGGGATTGTGCGAAGCGGAGATGACCACGCCTGCCTGCAGACGCAGGGCACGGGTGAGATAAGCCACGGCAGGTGTCGGGATGGGACCAGCCAGATACACATCGATACCCGCAGCGATGAGTCCGGCTTCCAGCGCCGATTCCAGCATGTAGCCGGAAATACGCGTGTCCTTGCCAATCAGCACGCCGGGCCGGTCGTTCTGCGTGTGCTCTGCTTTCGCCAGCACCTTGCCCGCGGCATAGCCCAGATTCATCACGAATTGCGGAGTGATAGGATGTACGCCTACCCGCCCGCGGATGCCGTCAGTACCGAAATATTTTCTGCTCATCGTTCGCTTTCGTTCATTACATTCAGGATCTTCAGTGCATCCACCGTTTCGCGCACATCATGCACGCGCACGATCGCTGCACCGCGTTGTACCGCCAGCATTGCCGCCGCCACACTTGCCGCCACTCGCTCGCCGACTTCGCGCCCAGTGATCGCGCCCAGCATGGATTTGCGCGACAGGCCTGCCAGCACCGGCACACCCAAGGCCCGAAACGCGGCCAGTTCGCGCAGCAGGTCGAGATTATGCGCCAGCGTCTTGCCAAAGCCAAAGCCCGGATCGATCACGATGCGTTGCCGGATGATACCGACCGCTTCCGCAGCGGCGATACGCTCGCCCAGGAACAGACTCACCTCGGTGATGACGTCCTGATACTCGGGGCCTTGCTGCATGGTCTGCGGTGTGCCCTGTTTGTGCATCAGGCAGACCGCGGCGTCCGTATCGGCGACGGCCTGCAACGCACCTTCCGCCTGCAAGGCGTTCACATCGTTGACCATGCTCGCCCCTGCCGCCAGCGCGGCGCGCATCACCTGCGGTTTCCAGGTATCGATGGAGATCGGCACAGCTATCCCGCGCAGCCCTGCGATCACCGGCAGCACGCGCTCCAGTTCCTGTTGCTCGCTCACCGGGGCGGCACCCGGACGCGTGGATTCACCGCCGATATCGAGGATGTCGGCACCGTCACCGATCAGTTGATGCGCATGTGCGATGGCAGCGGCAGTCGAGGCATGCTGACCGCCGTCGGAGAAAGAATCCGGGGTGATGTTGACGATGCCCATCACGAGCGGGCGGGCAAGGTCGAATTGGAATTTACCGCATTGCCACATAGAAGAACGGGGGCGAATGGCCCCCGTAGTAGTTGGTTATACGCCTTCCGCAGGCTTGTTGGTCGCTGCTGCCGTCGGTGTCTCGTCCGCAGGCGGCTCGGGTGCCTTGCTGCTCTGGGTCGGTTTGGGCGGGCGCGGCGGTTTGCCAGCCATGATGTCCTGGATCTGCTCGGCATCGATGGTTTCCCATTCCATCAGCGCGTTGGTCATGGCTTCGACCTTGTCGCTGTTCTCTTTAAGCAGCCTGGAGGCAAGCGCATATTGCTCGTCGAGGATGCGGCGGATCTCGGAATCGACCTTCTGCATGGTCGCCTCGGAGATGTTCTTGTGCGTGGTCACCGAGCGGCCGAGGAACACTTCGCCCTCGTTCTCGGCATACACCATCGGCCCCATCAGGTCGGACATGCCGTAGCGCGTGACCATGTCGCGCGCCATCTGGGTCGCGCGCTCGAAATCGTTGGAAGCGCCGGTCGAGATGTCGCCGGTGAACAGCTCTTCCGCCACGCGGCCGCCGAACAGCATGCTGATCTTGTCCAGCATCTGCTCGCGATAGACGCTGTAGCGGTCCGTCTCGGGCAGCGACAGCGTCACGCCGAGTGCACGGCCGCGCGGGATCACGCTGACCTTGTGCACCGGGTCGCAGCCTTTCAGCAGCGAGCCGATGATGGCGTGACCGGACTCGTGATACGCGGTCTTTTTCTTGTCCTCGGGGGTGATCACCATGGTCTTGCGCTCGGCGCCCATGAATATCTTGTCCTTGGCCGCTTCGAAATCGTCCATCTCGACGAAGCGCTTGCTGCGGCGTGCCGCAAACAGGGCAGCCTCGTTCACCAGATTGGCGAGGTCGGCGCCGGACATACCGGGTGTGCCGCGCGCCAGGATATCGGCCTTCACATCGGGCGCCATCGGCACCTTGCGCATATGAACCAGCAGGATCTGCTCGCGACCGCGGATATCGGGCAACGGCACCACCACCTGGCGGTCGAAGCGGCCCGGACGCAGCAGCGCGGGATCGAGCACATCGGGGCGGTTGGTCGCGGCGATGACGATCACGCCGGAAGTGCCCTCGAAACCGTCCATTTCCACCAGCAAGGCGTTGAGCGTCTGCTCGCGCTCGTCGTTACCGCCGCCGAGGCCGGCGCCGCGCTGACGGCCGACCGCGTCGATCTCGTCGATGAAGATGATGCAGGGCGATTGTTTCTTGGCCTGCTCGAACATGTCGCGCACGCGCGCGGCACCGACGCCGACGAACATCTCGACGAAATCGGAACCGGAGATGGAGAAGAACGGCACTTTGGCTTCGCCCGCGATGGCCTTGGCCAGCAGCGTCTTGCCGGTACCTGGACTACCCACCATCAACACGCCGCGCGGGATGCGCCCGCCGAGGTTCTGGAATTTGGACGGGTCGCGCAGGAAATCGACCAGTTCGGAGACTTCTTCCTTGGCTTCATCGCAACCGGCCACATCGGCGAAGGTGATTCGCTCCTTGGAATCATCCAGCATGCGCGCCTTGCTCTTGCCGAACGAGAACGCACCGCCGCCCTTGCCGCCCTGCATCTGGCGCATGAAGAATATCCACACACCGATCAGCAGCAGCATGGGGAACCAGGACACGAAGATACTCATCAGGACCGACTGCTCTTCCTCCTGCTTGGCCTCGATGCTGACGCCGCTCTTGAGCAGGTCGGAGACCAGCCAGATATCGTTGGGTGCGAAACTGGTGATGCGCTTGCCGTCGATGGTGGTGGCCTTGAGCGTACGCCCCTCGATGGTCACCTTCTCGATCTGTCCCGACTTCACCGCTTCGAGGAACTGCGAATAATCCAGCTGCGCCTGCGCAGTGGATTGCTGGCGCGCATTGAATTGATTGAAGACGGTCATCAGCACCAACGCCACGACCAGCCAGATTCCGACACTCTTGAATAGATTATTCACACATGCTCCTTAATGAGCGGTAAAACGAAGTTGCATTAAACACTGTCCGGGGCCTTTACTCAAGCTTGCCCAGACCCACCAGATACTGTTCGCTGCTGCGGTCGCGCGAGGCTTTCGGTTTGCGCGCGACCACTTTGGTGAAATGGTTACGCATCGCCTTCAGGTAATCCTCGAAACCCACCCCCTGAAACACCTTCACCACAAAGGATCCGCCCAGTGCCAGGTGTTTGTCCGCGAAGTCCAACGCCAGTTCCGCAAGGTACATGGCACGCGCCTGATCCGCAGATGTCACGCCACTGATGTTGGGGGCCATATCCGAAATTACAAGGCCGATGCGCCGCCCTTCCAGCTTTTCTTCGAGTTGCGCAAGCACGCTGTCCTCGCGAAAATCGCCCTGGATGAACTCCACGCGCGGCAGCGGTTGCAAAGGCAAAAGGTCCAGCGCGATGATGCGCCCCTGCGGTCCCAGCTTCTTCGCCACCACTTGGCACCAGCCGCCGGGCGTCGCGCCCAGGTCCACCACCACCATGCCGGGCTTGATGAGATGGTCGCGTTCGTCGATCTCCAGCAGCTTGTAGGCGGCACGCGAGCGGTAGCCCTCCTTCTGCGCAAGCTGCACAAAAGGATCGTTCACATGCTCCTGCATCCATTGTTTGCTGGTCTTTGAGGCCTTCATCGTGTTCAGGTTATTGCAAAAATAGTTGAGCGAGGTGAGATGCAAGGCGCATGGGGCACAGCGACCGAGACATACCTCATAGGTAGGCGAAGAAGCGAGCACCATGCAACGCCGCAGATCGCTCGCTCAGCGATTTTGGCGGTAACCTGATAGAATCCGAGCCTTATTTGAAGGATTACCATGTTATCTCTCTCCGTTACACAACGCCGCGAACTCAAGGCACTCGCCCACGCCCTCCATCCTGTCGTCATCATCGGCAATGCCGGGCTGACGCCTGCCGTTCTGGGCGAGATCGAACGCAGCCTGAAAAGCCACGACCTGATGAAGATCCGTGTGATGAATGACGACCGGGATGCGCGCGGTGCAATGCTGCAGGAGATATGCGAACTGATGAACGCCGGCCCCGTGCAGCATATCGGCAAGGTGCTGGTGATCTACCGCCCGCTGGAGAAACCCATCGCCAAAGCACCCAAGCGTCCCAGAGGCAAACCTCTCACCAAGAAGCAACTCGCCAGCCGCTCCTGATCCCCTCACTGCCTATCCCGGCAAAGTGAGGCCGGGATGAATCAAAGATACTGAACTTCCACCACTTCGTATTCGCGAACCCCGCCCGGTGCCTGCACTTCGGCGATGTCGCCTTCGACCTTGCCGATGAGCGCGCGCGCAATCGGTGAGCTGATGGATATCTTGCGCTTCTTGATATCGGCCTCGTCGTCGCCGACGATCTGGTAAGTCACCACGTCGCCGTTGTTGGTGTCTTCCAGCACCACGGTGGAACCGAATACACAGCGGCCGTCCGCATTCAGCGTCTTGGGGTCGATGATCTGCGCGCTACCCAGCTTGAACTCCAGCTCGACGATACGGCCCTCGACGAAGGACTGGCGCTCCTTGGCGGCCTCGTATTCGGCGTTCTCCGACAGATCGCCCTGCGCGCGCGCCTCCGAGATGGCGTTGATGACCCACGGCCTGTCCACGGTCTTAAGGCGGTGCAATTCACTGCGCAATAGCTCTGCGCCGTGCACTGTCAATGGAACCTTGCTCATGCTGTGCTTCCCTTCTTTTATTTCTCGAAACGACGGTGCAGCGACTGCACGTCATAGACCTGCAACTCGGCCAGATGCTGCATGCCCAGACAGGCAGCGCGCGCGCCGGCGAGCGTAGTGTAGTACGTCACACGGCCTTGCAGCGCGGCATGACGAATGGAATAGGAATCGCGCATCACGGAAGGACGGCTATCCACGGTGTTGACGATGAGGCTGACCTCGCCGTTCTTGATCATGTCGACGATATGCGGACGGCCCTCGGCGACCTTGTTCACGATGCTCACTTCCACCCCTGTCGCAGCGATGACCGAACCGGTACCGCGCGTGGCCAATATCGTGAAGCCGAGTTGCTTGAGCGCCCGCGCCACTTCCGCCGCGCCGGTCTTGTCTTCTTCGCGCACGCTGATGAACACCTTGCCGCTCTTCGGCAGTTTCACGCTGGCGGCGAGTTGCGATTTGACGAACGCTTCGGCGAAGGTATCGCCCACGCCCATCACTTCGCCGGTGGATTTCATCTCGGGACCGAGGATGGTATCGACGCCGGGGAACTTGATGAATGGGAACACCGCTTCCTTCACCGAATAATACGGCGGAATCACTTCTTTGGTGACGCCCTGCGAAGCCAGTGTCTGGCCGGCCATGCAGCGCGCGGCGATCTTGGCCAGCGGCACGCCGGTGGCTTTGGACACATAGGGCACGGTGCGCGAGGCGCGCGGATTCACTTCCAGCACATACACCGTCTCGCCCTGGATGGCGAACTGCACGTTCATCAGACCGACCACGTTGAGCGACTTCGCCATCGCCACGGTCTGGCGGCGCAATTCATCCTGCAACTTGGCGGACAGTGAGTATGGCGGCAGCGAACAGGCCGAGTCGCCCGAGTGCACGCCGGCTTGCTCGATGTGCTCCATGATGCCGCCGATGATGACCTGCTGGCCGTCGGACACCGCATCCACATCCACTTCGATCGCGTCGTTGAGGAAGCGATCCAGCAGGATGGGCATGCGCTCGGGGTAGGTCTTGGACATCTCCTCGGCATCGCGCATGTAGCGTTCGAGGTCGGGCTGGGCATGGATGATCTCCATGGCGCGGCCGCCCAGCACGTTGGATGGGCGCATCACCAGCGGATAACCGATCTCGGCGGCTCCGGCGACGGCATCGGCCACATTGCTGGCTGTGCGGTTGGGCGGTTGTTTCAGCTTCAGTTCGCGCAACATGGCCTGGAAACGCGCGCGGTCCTCGGCCATGTCGATCATGTCGGGTGTGGTGCCGATGATGGGTACACCGTTCTTGGCCAGACCGTGTGCCAGCTTCAGCGGCGTCTGACCGCCGTACTGCACGATCACGCCGATGGGCTTCTCCACCGCCACCACTTCCAGCACGTCTTCCAGCGTCAGCGGCTCGAAGTACAAACGATCCGAGGTGTCGTAGTCGGTCGAAACCGTCTCGGGATTGCAGTTGACCATGATGGTCTCGTAGCCGTCCTCGCGCATCGCCAGCGCGGCATGCACGCAGCAATAGTCGAACTCGATGCCCTGACCGATACGGTTGGGGCCGCCGCCCAGCACCATGATCTTCTTGTTGCCTGTCGGCAGCGATTCGCATTCTTCCTCGTAGGTCGAATACATGTAAGCCGTGTTGGTGGCGAATTCGGCGGCGCAGGTATCCACGCGCTTGAACACCGGACGCACTCCCAGCGCATGGCGGTAGGCACGCACCGATTCGTCGTCGATACCCAGCAGCTTCGCCAGACGCGCATCGGCGAAACCGCTGCGCTTCAATGTGCGCAGATGGTCCGCACTGATGCTTTCAAGCGTGTGCCCAGCCAGCGTGTTCTCCTGACGGATCAGGTCTTCGATCTGCACCAGGAACCACGGGTCGATCTTGCTGATGTTGAACACTTCTTCCACGCTCATACCGAGGCGGAAGGCATCGCCCACCGCCCAGATGCGGTCCGGGCCGGGATTGCCCATCTCGGATACGATCGCCTCGCGGTCGCTGTACTTGGTGTCCAGACCGTGCACGCCGACTTCCAGTCCGCGCAGGGCTTTCTGGAACGATTCCTGGAAGGTGCGGCCGATGGCCATCACCTCGCCCACCGATTTCATCTGCGTGGTCAGGCGGTCGTTGGCTTGCGGGAATTTTTCGAAGGCGAAACGCGGGATTTTGGTGACTACATAGTCAATAGTCGGCTCGAACGAAGCGGGTGTCGCGCCGCCGGTGATGTCGTTCTTGAGTTCATCCAGCGTGTAGCCCACGGCCAGCTTGGCCGCAACTTTCGCAATGGGGAATCCGGTGGCCTTGGAGGCAAGCGCCGAGGAGCGCGACACGCGCGGGTTCATCTCGATCACCACCATGCGCCCATCGTCCGGGTTGATGGAGAATTGCACGTTGCTACCGCCCGTCTCCACACCGATCTCGCGCAGCACGGCCAGCGAGGCGTCGCGCATGATCTGGTATTCCTTGTCGGTCAGCGTCTGCGCCGGGGCGACGGTGATGGAGTCGCCGGTGTGCACGCCCATCGGATCCAGATTCTCGATTGAGCAGATGATGATGCAGTTGTCGTTGCGGTCGCGCACGACTTCCATCTCGTATTCTTTCCAGCCGAGCAGCGATTCTTCGATCAGCAACTCATTGGTCGGCGATGCTTCCAGCCCGCGCTCGCAGATCTCGACGAACTCCTCGCGGTTGTAGGCGATACCGCCGCCGCTGCCTCCCATGGTGAAGGACGGGCGAATCACGGTGGGGAAACCCATCACCTGTTGTACCTGCAGCGCCTCTTCCATGCTGTGCGCGATGGCGGAACGTGCCGAGGCCAGACCGATACGCGTCATCGCCTGTTTGAATTTTTCGCGGTCTTCCGCCATGTCGATGGCGTCGCGCGAGGCACCGATCATCTCGACCTTGTATTTCTCCAGTACGCCGTGCTTGGCCAGATCGAGCGCGCAGTTCAGCGCGGTCTGTCCGCCCATGGTCGGCAGGATCGCGTCCGGCTTTTCCTTGGCGATGATCTTTTCCACCATCTGCCAGGTGATCGGCTCGATGTAGGTCGCATCCGCCATGTTGGGGTCGGTCATGATGGTAGCCGGGTTCGAGTTCACCAGGATGACGCGGTAGCCCTCTTCCTTGAGCGCCTTGCACGCCTGCGCGCCGGAATAGTCGAATTCGCACGCCTGCCCGATGACGATGGGGCCCGCGCCGATGATCAGGATGCTCTTTATGTCAGTACGTTTTGCCATTTACTTGCCCATCATCGCAACGAAGCGATCAAACAGTGTGTCCACATCGTGCGGACCGGGACTCGCCTCGGGGTGGCCCTGGAAACAGAACGCGGGTTTATCGGCCAATTCAAAACCTTGCAGCGTGCCGTCGAACAGCGAGATGTGGGTGACGCGCGCGTTCTTCGGCAGCGTCGCCGCATCCACCGCAAAGCCGTGGTTCTGGCTGGTGATCATCACACGTTTGCTCTGCGTGTCCTGCACCGGATGGTTGGCGCCGCGGTGGCCGAACTTCATCTTCACGGTCTTGGCACCCGAAGCCAGACCGAGGATCTGGTGGCCGAGACAGATGCCGAACAGCGGCATGCCGACTTCAAGGAATTTTTGCGTGGCTTTGATCGCGTAGTCGCAAGGCTCGGGATCACCGGGGCCGTTGGACAGGAACACGCCGTCCGGCTTCATCGCCAGCACATCGGCGGCGGCAGTCTTGGCCGGCACCACAGTGATCTTGCAGCCGCGCTCGGCCAGCATGCGCAGGATATTGCGCTTCACGCCGAAATCGTAGGCAACCACGTGGAATTTCGCATCGGTCACATCGCGATAGCCGGTGCCCAGTTCCCACTCGCGCTGCTTCCATTCGTAGGATTTGTCGCAGGTGACCACTTTCGCGAGGTCCATACCCGCCAGACCGGCAAAACCCTTGGCCGCCTTCAGCGCCGCTTCGACGTCGTCGCCCGAGGCGATGCAGCCGTTCTGCGCACCCTTGCTGCGCAGGATGCGGGTCAGTTTGCGTGTGTCGATACCGGCGATGGCGACTACATTGTTGGCTTTGAGGTATTCGGGCAGGGATTGCGTTGCGCGAAAATTGCTCACGGTCATCGACAGGTCGCGGATGATGAGGCCGCTGGCGAACACCTGGCGCGATTCCACATCTTCCGGGTTGCAGCCGACGTTGCCGATATGCGGATAGGTCAGCGTGACAATCTGTTTGCAGTAGGACGGGTCGGTCAGAATCTCCTGATAGCCGGTGATGGAGGTGTTGAACACCACCTCGCCGACGCTGCTGCCCTCTGCACCGATAGAAATGCCGCGAAATACCGTTCCATCGGCTAAAACAAGGATGGCTGGCTTCGTTTGCGACACAGGATGCTCCTTCAAGCTGGACATAAAGAAGCGGGAAGAACGTTGCGCTCATCCCGCTTTTGGATTGGCGCGCATTATAGCCGAAGTGGGGTGTCTCATCAAACCCAAACGTAGCCCGCATGGCTACTGAAAACGCGAGCTACCGTTATAATCCCGCGCCGCTGCGCTGGCAGCCGCAAAACAACGGAATCTGGGTAACACAGCATGTTTGAAGTGATCGTATTGGCCATCGCCCTGAGCATGGACGCCTTCGCCGTCTCCATCGGCCTGGGCTCAAAAGGCAACACCAAAGGACTGGGCCTCAAGGCCGGACTCTATTTCGGCGCATTTCAGGCATTGATGCCCTTCATCGGCTATCTCGGCGGTAAAGGCGTGCTCGGTTGGGTCGAAGCCTACTCGCACTGGATCGCCTTCTGCCTGCTGGCGTTGATCGGCGGCAAGATGATCTATGAAGGGTTGAGCGACGACATCGAGAAGGATATCGAAGCCCTCACCCACAAGACGATGCTGATACTTGCCGTCGCCACCAGCATAGACGCCATGGCTGCGGGTTTCAGCCTCAACCTGCTTGACATCAACGCCTACCTGGCCTGCCTCATCATCGGCGTGACCACCTTCGCTTTCAGCTGGGTGGGCGTGCGTATCGGGAAGAAGAGCGGGACCTGGCTGGAGAGCAAGGCGGAGGTATTCGGCGGGGTGGTGTTGATCTTGATCGGGATCAAGATGTTGGTGATGTGAACACCGGGAACCGTTCGCCCTGAGCCTGTCGAAGGGTCGCCGCGTAGCGGCGGGCGCTCTGCAATTTACCCAAAGGCAATACCAACACCGTCGGGGTGGCCCGACAGCCAGTTCCTTTCTTTTGCTTCGCCAAAAGAAAGGAACCAAAGAAAAGGCGACCCTGGTGCGCCGCCCCTTCGGGGTCCCCTGCGTTGCTCGACTGGCCAGGCGGCTGCGGAACTCGCGCTACGC
>DMCN01000102.1 GCA_003445795.1 Gallionellaceae bacterium | reverse complement strand
GTTCAGCCCCTTGTTCTCCATCGCCCCCATGTTGAAATCGCCAACCGCCACGATCATGTAGATGTCGAGATCGCATTCCAACCCGAACCGCTGCTCGTCCCATTGCATGGCTTTCTTGAGTGCGGCCATGGCGTGTGCGCATTGGTCGAGCTTGCCGTGCTCTACATAGATCGCCAGCTTCACCTCGCGACCCGACAGCGTGCGATAGCTGTCGCTCAGCACATCGAGCTTGGCTGCGACCACCGCGAACAGGTAGCAGGGCTTGGGGAAGGGGTCTTGCCACTTGGCCCAGTGACGGCCGCCTGCCTCGTCGCCGCTACCCACCGGGTTGCCGTTGGCCAGCAGTTGCGGCAATGCCGCTTTGTCGGCATGCAGCGTGACGGTGTAACGCGCCATGACATCAGGCCTGTCCTGGAACCAGGTGATACGCCGGAAACCCTGCGCCTCGCACTGGGTGAAATAGCCGTTGGCCGAACGGTAGAGACCGGAAAGGCGCGTGTTGGTATCGGGGTGGATGCGCGATTGCGTTTCGAGGCGGAAGGTGTCGGGTGCGTCGGGGAGTGTGAACTGCTCCGGGCTCAAGCGATAGCGATCCTTGCTCAGTTCTTTCCCGTCCAGCTTCACGCCGAGCAATTCCAGCTCCTCGCCGTCCAGTACCAAGGGGGCGTTGGGCGTGTGTGCGGCCGGATTGCGGCGCAGCGCCAGTTGGGTTGTCACGATGGCCTCACCGCTGCGGAAGTCGATGTCGACGTCGACGGTGTCGATCAGGAAGGGCGGCGGGGTGTAGTCGGAGAGGAGCGTGGTTTGGGGGGTGGGTTGGGTCATGGCGGGTCTGCTTTTCTGGAAGGGGCGAAGTTTGACAGTAAAGACGGCTGGAAGTCATCTTGGGCCACCTCTAAAAATCCAAATTTCGTCGCAATACTGCGTTGCTCACAAAAAATTGCTCCTTACATATCACGTATATGCTGCGTTGCAATTTTTTGCTCGCGCCTTGTCTTGCTTAGAACTTTGAATTTTTAGAGGCGGCCATGGCTGACCGTGCATTCCCCCTTTTGTAAAAGGGGAAACGACAAGCGTAGATACTGGCCGCCGACTCTTGTTGCAAACCCTACAACACCCCATCCCCGTCTTGTTCCACACACGGGAGTTGAGCGTGGCTTGTCTGCAATATCCATTTTAAACAGTGTGTTGAAAGAATAGCCGGCGCTGGCACACAGCTTGCACTTGATAGGGCGTAACCAACCCGCTCAAGGAGCCAGACATGATCACAATGACACCCAACGCCATCTCCGCTGTAGAGAGATTCATCAAAGGTGCTGACGCGCCTGTCGCCGGACTGCGCATCGCCATCTCCGGCGGCGGCTGCTCCGGCTTCCAGTACGGCATGACGCTGGAAGAGGCCAAGCAGGAAGACGACACCGTGCTGGAATACGGCGCGGTCACCCTGCTGGTCGACCCCCTCTCTGCCCCGCTGCTGGATGGCGTGACCGTCGATTTCGTCGACAGTCTCACCGGCAGCGGCTTCAAATTCGAAAACCCGAACGCCAGCTCGACCTGCGCGTGCGGCTCGTCGTTCAACGCATAAGGAGCATCGCCATGTGGGACTACTCGGACAAAGTCAAAGAACACTTCTTCCAACCGCGCAACGCCGGGGTGCTGGCCGATGCCAACGGGGTGGGCGACGTCGGCTCGATCTCCTGCGGTGACGCGCTGCGCCTGATGCTCAAGGTGGAGCCGGATACCGACATCATTCTCGACGCGCATTTCCAGACCTTCGGCTGCGGCTCAGCCATCGCGTCCTCTTCCGCGCTCACCGAGATGATCAAGGGCAAGACGCTGGATGAGGCACTCAAGGTAAGCAACCAGGACATCGCCGATTACCTCGACGGTCTGCCGCCGGAAAAGATGCACTGCTCTGTGATGGGACGCGAAGCGCTGCAAGCCGCCGTGGCCAACTATCGCGGCGAAGTGTGGAGCGACGACCATGAAGAAGGCGCGCTGATCTGCAAATGCTTCGCCATCGACGCGGTGCTGATCGAAGACACCATCCGCGCCAACGAGCTGTGCTCGGTGGAGGACGTGACCAATTACACCAAGGCGGGCGGCGGTTGCTCTTCCTGCCACGAAGGCATCGAAGAGATCCTGGCGAAGGTGATGGCCGAGCGCGGCGAAAGCTTCAAGCCCGGTACACCGGCCAAGGAAGAAGCCAAGCCTGTCGGCATGACTAACCTGCAACGCATCCGCAAGATCGAAGCCGTGCTGGAAACCGTGCGCCCGCAACTGAAGCGCGACGGCGGCGACATCGAGCTGGTGGACGTGGACGGCAAGACCATCTACGTCAACATGACCGGCGCCTGCGCTGGCTGCCAGATGGAAGCGCTCACGCTGCAAGGTATCCAGCAGAAGCTGATGGAAGAACTGAAAGAGTTCATCAAGATCGTGCCGACCAAGGCTGGCGCGTTGAGCAGAGCGACTTGCCATCCGTAACCAACACTCCCTTCTCCCGCAAGCGGGAGAAGGGCTGGGGATGAGGGGCTGTGAGTAGTAGCGAAAGTGGCTGTACCCACCGACCCTCACCCTAACCCTCTCCCGCTTACGGGAGAGGGGGCAAAAACAAAAGGAGCAGAAAATGGAAGGCATCTATTTCGACAACAACGCAACCACCCGGGTAGACCCCGCCGTGGTGGAAGCCATGCTGCCGTATTTCACCGAGCAGTTTGGCAACCCCTCGTCGATGCACAGCTTCGGCAACAAGGTCGGCCTCGCCATCAAGAAGGCGCGCATGCAGGTGCAGGAGTTGCTCGGTGCGGAACACGACTCCGAGATCATCTTCACTTCCTGCGGCACCGAATCGGATTCCACCGCTTTGCTCTCGGCATTGAAGGCACAACCCGAGCGCAAGGAGATCATCACCACCACCGTCGAACATCCGGCCATCCTGACGCTGTGCGCGTATCTGGAAAAAGAAGGCTACAAGGTGCATTACCTCAAGGTCGACGGCAAAGGCCGCCTAGATCTGGACGAATACAAGAAGCTGCTCAGTGATCAAACCGCTGTCGTGTCGGTGATGTGGGCGAACAACGAGACCGGTACTTTCTTCCCGGTGGTTGAAATGGCTGAGTTGGCGAATGCCGCCGGGGCGATGTTCCATACCGACGCGGTGCAGGCCGTGGGCAAGGTGCCGCTGAACCTGAAGGACACCAAGATCGACATGCTGTCCGTGTCCGGCCACAAGCTGCACGCGCCCAAGGGCATCGGCGTCCTGTATCTGAAACGCGGTACCCGTTTCCGTCCGCTGCTGCGCGGCGGCCATCAGGAACGCGGCCGTCGTGCCGGCACTGAGAACACCACCTCCATCGTCGGTCTGGGCAAAGCTGCCGAGATGGCGCTGGAAGCGATGGCTTTCGAGAACACCGAGGTCGCGCGTCTGCGCGACAAACTGGAAGCCGCCATCCTCGCCAAGGTGCCGCGCTCTTTCGTCACCGGTAATCCGGACAATCGCCTGCCCAACACCAGCAACATCGCGTTCGAGTTCATCGAGGGCGAGGCGATCCTGCTGCTGCTCAACAAGTTCGGCATCGCCGCATCGAGCGGTTCCGCCTGCACCTCCGGTTCGCTGGAACCGTCGCACGTGATGCGCGCGATGGGCATCCCCTACACCGCAGCGCACGGCACGGTGCGCTTCTCGCTGTCGCGCTACAGCACCGAAGCGGAAGTGGACCGCGTGATCGCCGTGGTGCCCGAGATCATCGCGCAACTGCGCAAGCTCTCCCCGTACTGGGAAGGCGATGGTCCCGCGGCGGAACCGGAAAAGGCGTTCGCGCCGACTTACGCATAAGGCACCCATCATGTCCCGCTCCATCATCATCGACGACACCACCCTGCGCGACGGCGAACAGACCGCCGGGGTGGCGTTCACGCTGGAGGAGAAGCTGGACATAGCGCGCCAACTCGACGCGCTCGGCGTGCCGGAACTGGAAGTCGGCATCCCGGCGATGGGCGAGGAAGAACGAGAGAGCATCAATGCCGTCGCCTCGCTCGGCCTGAATGCCAAACTCATCGCCTGGTGCCGGATGTGCAAGCCGGACATCCTCGCGGCGGAACTGGTCGATGTGCATCTCATCGATCTGTCGATACCGGTGTCGGACATCCAGATCAAGAAAAAACTGGGCTATGACCGCGACTGGGTGCTGGAGACCATCTTCGACCTGGTGCCCTTCGCCAGCGAACAGGGCATGGGCGTCATCGTCGGCTGCGAGGATGCATCGCGCGCCGATCCCGAATTCATGCTGCGGGTCGCCGAGGCTGCACAAGCCGCCGGCGCGCGCCGCATCCGCTTCGCCGACACGCTCGGCGTGATGGAGCCCTTCGGCGTGCACAAGGTCATCTCTGCACTGCGTGCCGCCTGCGATCTTGAGATCGAGATGCATGCGCATGACGACCTCGGTCTCGCCACCGCCAACAGCCTCGCTGCCGCGCTGGCAGGGGCCACGCACATCAACACAACGGTCAACGGTCTGGGCGAACGCGCGGGCAATGCGCCGCTGGAAGAAGTCGCGCTCGGTCTGAAGAAACTCTACGGCATGGACACCGGCATCGACCTCACCCATTTCACCGACCTGTCGAAACTGGTCGCCGCCGCATCGGGCCGTCCGGTGCACTGGCAGAAGAGCGTGGTGGGCGAGGGCGTGTTTACGCACGAGGCTGGCATCCACGTCGACGGCCTGCTCAAGGACCCCGACACCTATCAGGGCTTCGATCCCATTGAAGTCGGTCGCCAGCACAAACTCGTGGTCGGCAAACATTCCGGCGCGCACGGCATCATCGCCGCCTACGCCACCATGGGTCTCAACCTCAGCCAGGCCGAAGCGCGCGCGCTGCTGCCGGACATCCGCAGTTTCGCCGAGCGCGCGAAGCGCTCTCCCGCCGACCAGGAACTGCTGTTTCTTTACCAACGCTACATCGGGCGCACCCAGCCCGGTGCGGCGCACTAGGAGCGCATCATGGAAGACGTGATGACAGCAGAAGTCGCGATGCCAAAACCGGCGCAACCCGGATTGCTGCGCCTGTTGCGCGAAGACGTGAGCTGCGTGTTCCAGCGCGACCCCGCCGCACGCTCGCGCTTCGAGGTGCTGACTACTTATCCCGGTGTGCATGCCATCCTGATGCAGCGCGTCGCGCACCGGCTGTGGAAATTCGGCCTGCGCTATCCGGCGCGGTTGCTGTCCTGGTTCGCGCGTTTTGTCACCAACATCGACATCCATCCGGGTGCCACCATCGGCCGCCGCTTCTTCATCGATCATGGCGCTGGCGTGGTGATCGGCGAGACCGCCGAAATCGGCGACGACGTCACCCTGTATCACGGTGTCACGCTGGGCGGTACCACCTGGAACAAAGGCAAGCGCCATCCCACACTGGGCGACGGTGTGGTGGTCGGTGCGGGCGCGAAGATACTGGGTGCGATCACGCTGGGTGCGCAGGTGCGTGTCGGTGCAAATTCGGTGGTGGTGAAAGACGTACCCGCGCACCGCACTGTGGTAGGCATCCCCGCCAAGGTCGTGCTGCGCACCGAAGAGGCGGGCAGCGACAATATCTACGGCATCAATCTCGATCATCACCTCATCCCCGATCCGGTCGGCCGCGCCATCGCCTGCCTGATGGAGCGTATCGAAGTGCTGGAAGGACAGTTGCGCAAACAGGGTGAGCCGGTGGACGGTCAATGCCGAACCTGCGAGGCGGATGATCTGTGCGGCACCGAAGTGGCGCGCGTCATCCGGAAGGAGTGAATCATGGACCTGCTCGATTTCGAACAAGCCGAGTTGTACTTCGACGAACCGCTGGCGCAGGACGTCGCGCGGCTGCTCATGGCGGCGGCGGACAAATACGGCACCGAAGAATCCGAGAGCCTGTTGTTGCGCGCCAGCCTGATGGCGCCGCAGCATCTGATGGTGCTGGTCGCGTTGTACCGTTATTACTTCTACCAGCACCGCCTCGAAGACGCGCTGCTGGTGGCGGAGAGCACGCTGGCCGTGGTCGGCCGGCGGCTGGATTTCCCCGATACCTGGATGTATCTGCGCGAGGCCAATGTCGGCGCGGGCGTGATGCGCTCGATGGGGCTGGTGCGCTTCTACCTGATGGTGCTCAAGGCGACGGGCTATATCAACCTGCGCCTGGGCCATCAGCAGACTGGGCAGGCGATGCTGGAAAAACTGGTGGAGCTGGACAGCCACGATCGCATGGGCGGCAAGGCGCTGCTGGAAGTGCTGCGTCAATCGCACCACGAAGAGAATGATCTACTAAGGAGAGCATGATGGACGAACTGACTTTGGACGAAGCGATGGAGGAGTTGGTCTCCGCCGAGGATTTTTTGAACTACTTCGGCATCGAATACGACGCTTCGGTGGTACAGGTGAACCGTCTGCATATCCTGCAGCGCTTCCATAACTATCTTGGCAAGACGACGTTATCGGAAGAAGAGTCCGCACGCCGCCTGGTTTACACCACGCTGCTGACGCAGGCGTACCAGGATTTCGTGAAGTCCGACGCGCTGACCGAAAAAGTGTTCAAGGTGTTCCACATGCACGAGCCGCAGGTGAAGTTCGTGCCGCTCAGTTCCATCACGGTGACCAGGAAAGATGCTGCCTAAATACGAATTCGGCGACGAAGTCCGCATCATTCGCAACGTGCGCAATGACGGCACCTATCCGGGTGTGCCTACCGGCACGCTGCTGATCCGTCGCGGCAGTACCGGTTTCGTCACCAACGTAGGCACCTTTTTGCAGGACCAGCTGATCTACACCGTCAACTTCCTCGACCAGAACAAGATCGTCGGCTTCCGCGAGGAAGAACTCATCGGAATAGACGAACCGTGGATACCCAGCAAGTTCGAGAGTCGCGAGAAGGTGCGCAGCAAGATCACGCTGGCGGTGCGCGGCGAAGTGCGTGTCACCCCGGGCATGGAAGGCGAGATACTGAAAGTGTTCCGCGACGAGAATGTGGGCGTGTTGTATCACGTGATCTTCCACGACCAGGTGCTGCAAGTGCCGGAGGCCTCGCTGGAGGCGGTGCATGTCTACAACGACGGGGAGAAGGTCCATGCCTGAAGTGATCGACAGCAGCGTCGCCTACCTCGCACTCAAGGCCGCGCAGAAGCTCTACGGCAAGGCGCCGGTCGCCCTGCAGGCGGACGAATCGAAACGCGTGCAAACCATGGCGCAGAAACAACACCAACTTGAGACGCGCGTACTCGCCACGCCGGAAGCGCGCGATGCGATGGTGCCGCCATCCACGATAGCGGCGGCCATGCAGGAGATACGCGGGCGCTATCCGAACGCGGACGATTTCGCCGCCGATCTGGCACAGAACGGACTGGATGAAGCCGGTTTCGCCAACGCGCTTGAGCGCGAGATGAAAGTGGAAGCCATCCTGGAGAAGGTAGGCACGCGCGCCGAGAGCGTCAGCGACACCGATGTGGATCTGTACTACCAGTACCACC
This sequence comes from Gallionellaceae bacterium, assembly GCA_003445795.1. Taxonomy (GTDB): domain Bacteria; phylum Pseudomonadota; class Gammaproteobacteria; order Burkholderiales; family Gallionellaceae; genus Sideroxyarcus. The sequence continues at coordinate 5,410 of DMCN01000102.1, read as the reverse complement.
CCGAGCAGTTCCGCCGCCCCGAGACGCGGCAGGTACGCCACATCCTCATCACCATCAACGACAGCATCGCCGAGAACACGCGCGATGCTGCGCACAAGCGTATCGCCGAGATTGCCGCCAGGCTGGCGAAGGAACCGCAACGCTTCGAGGAGCAGGCGCTCAAACATTCCGAATGCCCCACCGCGCTGGACGGCGGCAAACTGGGCGATCTGCCGCGCGGAAAGATATTCCCCGAACTGGACACGGCATTGTTCGAATTGAAAGCCGGCGAAGTGAGCGGAGTGCTGGAAACCGAAATCGGCTTCCACGTGCTGCGTTGCGACGCCATCACCGAGGCCGGTGTGCTCGGTTTCGCCCAGGCGAAACCGCATATCCGCAAGGTGCTGGAACAGAAGCGCAAGCGCGCGACCCAGCAGGCATGGGTGAAGCAACTGCTGGAGGGGAAGTAAGGGCGCGCCGCCGGCGTCGCCCTGTTTCTTATAATTCATCTCACATACCGACCCATCGGCTGGGCAAGTGACTGTCGATGTCGGCGCGCCGGTTCGCAACGATCGCGACAATCATCTCTGGCTGCAGTGCTGGCGCGAGCAGCGCACCGATTTCCACCAGATCACAGTCAATCCGCTGCTGGACAGGTTCTGGCCCAGTCTGGCGCTGGAACTCGGCAGCCGCGTGTTCGTCCCGCTCTGCGGCAAGAGCCTGGACATGATCTGGCTCGCGCAGCAGGGCCATGAGGTCGTCGGTGTCGAGTTGAGTCCGCTCGCGGTGGAAGATTTCTTCCGTGAGAACGGCCTGATCCCGGTCCTGCGGCAGCAGGGGCCGTTCACTGTGTGGAGCTGCGGCAAACTCAGCGTGCTGTGCGGGGATTACTTCGCGCTGACCGCGGCGGACATCGGCGAGTTCGATACGGTCTACGACCGTGCCGCGCTGACCGCCTTGCCGGAGAACATCCGCGATCAATATGTCGCGCAATTGATGCGTCTGCTGCCCAAGTCGGCCAGAGTCTTTCTGCTGACCATCGAAGATGCCGCAGACGGCGCGACCCTGAAGCAGGCTGTCGGTGTGGATGAGGAAATCGCGGCCCTGTACTCGGCCGGGTTCGAGATCGACCTGGCTTATGTCGAGAGCGTGTTCGAAGTTGATCCGGAATCGCCCGAGCGATCCTTGCGGCGGGTTGAATATAAAGTGTATCGGTTGTCGGGGAGGAACTGAGCGAGGATGGGCGCGCGGCTTAGGCGACCAACCAATCCTTGACCTGCTTCGCCACCCACTCGCCATCGTCCAGCGGGATGTCGTGGCCTGCAGTCGGATGCAACCTGATCTCGCAGCGCCAGCGTTGTGCCAGCGTGAGCGAGCATTTCACATTGACCAGATGGTCTTGTTTTCCGGACAGTAGCAATACCGGGACGGGGGGCGGAACTGGTGCGGCGCGAAATGTGGCTGCGGCGCTCAGCTGGCGCAGGATGTTGGTGCGGCTGACCGGGCATTCACCGGCATATGATTCCCACTGTTCCAGCAATGCAGTCCGCTGTTGCACGGTGCATTGCTTGTTACTGGTGATGTGCAGCACCGATCTTTCCCGTGCCGGGATGGAGTTGAAAACGAGAAAACGCAGCAGGCCGGGATAGTTGCGCGGGCGCATGCGCTGGTAGAACGGGTTGTACGGTGCCAGGCTGGTATTGATCAGCACCATGCGTCCGAGTTCCTGCGGATGCCGTTCGCTCCAGCTCACCGCCACCATCGCGCCCAGCGAAAGTGCCAGCACGTTATACGGCGGTCGATGGCCCAGTCGTTCGAGCTGTGACCGGCAGGATTCCGCCATTCCCGCCACGCTGGTCGGACTGGCTTGTGCATGCAGACTGCCGTTGCCGGGGAAATCCAGCGTCACCACCTTTTGTGCTCCGGTGATCTTTTGGAACTGCGCGGGAAAGTCGCCCCAGTGGCGCGCTTCGCGCATCAGGCCGCGCAGCAGTACCCAAGTGCTCATGGCCGATACCAGCGCGCGACGGCGCGTTCCTGCAGACGCAGACGGGTGGGGCCGGTCGCCAGCCATTTGTCGTGACCGCTGGCGGCGCGCATCAGGAAATCCAGCCACACCGCATGCCTGCGCAGGACGCGGTGCAGGCGATGCTCAACTTCGGGATTGAACATGCCGTGGCGCGAGAACAGCTGACGCGGATTCTTTCTCACCCACATCCAGGAACCCATCTCCAGCGTCAACGGCAGGAAGGTCTTGCTCTTGTCGCGCTGCGACTGCAGATAGAGGTAGTCCCATACGTCGCCATGGGTGCGGTAGTGCTTGCTTTGCGGCTCGAACAGATAGCGGTTGTTGGGCAAGGTCTGGTGGAACAGTTCTTCCAGCGTGAGGATGTCGGCGAGATGGGCTATGGGGTGGCCGCTGTGGGCGTGGGGGAACCAGATGCGGTCGCGCGAACCGAAGCCGGAATGGCAGTCCACCGCGATGCTGAACTGCCGCGTCAGCAATTCCTCGCTGACGACACGGCACAGTGCCAGATTCTCTGTTTCCATCCCGGCATCCGCCGGGCCGCGATACCAGGGCAGCAGCGGGCTGATGCGGTGGCCGCCGAGCAGGAAGGGGACTTTGCCGGTGGCATCGACGGGCGCGTTGCGCATCAGGTCGACGCCGTTCGGGTTGCTACGGGTTGATTGCCACATGCCGCCGGGGTTGATCAGCGGCATGAACACCAGCCGCACGTCCTGCAGCAGATGATGAAGGCTGTTGTCCCACTCCAGGCGCGTGATCAGACTGCGCAGGAAGTAGAGCAACACCTGCGTGCCGATGCGTTCGAGGCCGTGGACGCCGCCGAAGAATCCGATCGAGGGCAGTTTCGGATCGGGATTGCCCAGGGTCAATTGGTATACCGGGAAATTCTGGTCGCCCGCTTTGACTTCGCAGGCGACGCTCGACTGCAGATGATGGCGCCCCAATTCCAGCAGGCGTTCCAGCTCTCTCAGTTCAGGCAGGGTGGACATGGACGCAGGGCTCGTTTCTCACGTAAAAGTGCAATAGTCGCGGGTGACGATTGATTCTGCACTTCTTCCGGCGGCTTGTCTGTTGTAATACTTCTCCCGCAACAATTCCCGCGCCGGGCCGCTTCAGCCGCGCTTACAACACCCCGTCATCCATCTGCTGGTAGGCATGTATCGCGCCATGGGTGTGCTGGCTGCTGATCTCGCTGATGGAGAATACCACCTTGCTGCCGAGGGCTTTGACGGCATCCTTGCTTGCTTTCAGGTGTACTCCGGCCATATCGAGACGGCTGTATTTCGCGTTGATGGCGGTGTCGCCCGAGATGTCGCCGTTGGTGACGGTGAGGTCGGCGTATTCCGCGTACACGCCTTCCTCCTTGCCGATGATGTCGGTGTCGGTCAGCGTCGCCCTGGAGTTGTACACGTGCAGGTGGCCGATGCGCGCGTTGCGGATGGTGATGCCGCTGCAGTCGCGCAGTTCGATGCTGCGGTAATCGCCTTCGAATATCATGCCGGAATCGTTCGAGCAGGTGCCCACACGGTCACTGGCGAAGGCGGGTTTCGGCGAGGGCTGTTCGAATTGCTCTTTCAATTTCTCATCGCTCGCCTGCAGATGACTGTTGACCAGCTTGTTCACTTCCTTGGGCTGATCGTTCATGGGCTCATGTGCAGCATCGGCGATGACCTGTAACCGCGCATGCGGCATGCGCGCCGCCAGTACCTTGCCGGTGCGCAACGGTACGGTCAGATCGTCGCTGCCCCACAGGATGAGGGTGGGCTCGGTGACCGAGGTGACGGCCTGGCTGAAATCTTCTCCGGCCAGTTCGAGTGCGGCGATCTTTTCAGGGCCGCCTTGTAGTACATGCTCTCTCCCCAATGCAGAGCTGGCGATGTCGATTGGCGAGATCGGCAGCTTGTCCACTTGTTCCAGTATCTTTCCGGACAGGCGCTCGGCGAATCCGCGCGTCTGCTTCACGCCGCTGTTGCGCTCGAGGAAGGAACCGGCCTGGAATTTCGAGATCACCTGCGGATGCAGGATGCCGGCTGCATCGATCAGCACCAAGCGCTGGAAGCGCAGTGGTCGTTGCGCGGCGAAGCGCAGCGCGATGGCGCCGCCCATGGAATGGCCGACGATGTGATAGGTCTTGTCGTGGAAATGATGGTCGGCCAGAAAATGCGCAAGACGTGCATAGCGTGTGGGCGAGTACTCCTGGCTGCCCTTGTCCGATTTGCCGAAGCCGGGCAGGTCGAAGGCGAGCACATGGAAATTTTTGGCCAATGCGGGGATGGTGTTCTTCCAGTCGTCGGTGGAGCCGCCGAGACCGTGGATGAGGATCACGCCGACTTTGGCGTCGCGGTTCGCCTCTACGGTGCAGACCTTGCTTTCAAAGATTGGCTCCAGGATGCATTCTTCGCTGGTGCCGGGGATGGATACTTCGGCCCATGCGGTTTGCAGCCACAAGGTGGTCAGCAGGCCGAGAGTGATACGCACCGCGATGTTCATTTCCTGATCCCCTTCGCCGGATGGATTCAATGCAGCCGTGAGTTTACACGAGCTTAAGGTTTTGTCCGCAGGCCGGACATGGTGCTAGACTCGAACCACGGCAGGAAGGTTCCGGCTGCAGTTTCGATCGGGGGTGCGTCATGGACAGGAGAATCGACAGGGAAGAAGAGGACGCGGCAGAGCCCGTCGAAAGCGGCTCGTTGCGGGCAAGACTGAAGGTGATTGCGCATTACGCGCTGCTGACGGCACCGGTCGTCGCGCTGCTGGCACTGGCACTCGCCATCGCCGCGCTCGTCTTCGGACGTTCCGCCCCGCCGCGAGCGGATGATTCCAGCGCGCGCATCGAGAGTCTGGGCGCAAGCCTGACGGAAACGAAGAACGAACTGGAGAGTCTGAAATTCACCCTCGCGCGCGAGCGGTCGCAGCGGGCGGAAGAACGCAAGAAAGCGGAAGAGCGCGAGGCCGCGATCATCCGGCATGTGAGCCGTCTGCAAAGCAAATCAAAAGTCTCGCCCACGCTGGAAGAACAATTGAAGGCGGCTGAGAACGTGCCCGGGCATGCTGCTCCGGTTTCGGCACCGGTGCCGGCAGCTGCTGCGGCAGCAACGGCAGCAACGGCACATGCGGTGACGACCGCTCCGGTAGTAGAAGAGACCAAACCCGCAGTCGTGCCAGCAGCCACAGTCGCGGACAAGCCCCATGCCGCGCCGGCAACAGTCGAAAAGAAGCCGGTGGCAACTGCGCCCCCTGCGACAGAGAAGACCCCCGCCCAGCTGAAGGCCCTGAAAGACGCGATCGACAAGCTCAACAAGAAATAGGCGGCTGGCGGCTGCGGCTTCGAACTGCGCAGCCTTACTTCAACAACGCCTCGAATTGCCCGATCGGGACCGGCTTGCTGAACAGGTAGCCCTGGAA
>DMCN01000091.1 GCA_003445795.1 Gallionellaceae bacterium | reverse complement strand
ACAGTCAAGACGGTATCTTAGCTACACGTTAGAGTACATTAAAAATTTTACTTGGAGAACTTATGGAAATTACAAAACGCCCTATTGGTATTTGGTTGATTAGTGCTTATGTCGCATTAGGCACATTCGGTTATGTCGCTGGCTTGGTAATGTTAATGTCAAATCAGATGCCTGAACAATCTCAATCAATGGCTCAAAACACATCAATGTTTAGTCACATAATAGGAGCTATATTCACACTCGTTTTAGCATCGGCAGGTGTCGCATTATTTTTGTTTAAACGAAAAGCATTGCCACTTTTCGTTACTTCTCTTGTCATCGGCTTGCTTTCATCCGCTTATAACCTAATGAGCAACCCAGCTATTCTTGAATTCATGAAACAAACATCGTATGTATCACTAGTGCTTAATCCCATCATAAAAATTGTAATCATAATTTACTGTATTAAACTCATCAAAAAAAATGTCCTCGTTTAGCTCAAACTCTACGCTCAAGTTCGCTCCCTTTGGTCGCTGGGACGCGCCTTCGGCGCGCCCCTAAGCTGCACGTTGGGCAATCAAAAGGGTCGCATTTGCTTTTCACAAAGCCAGCGGTCAATTGCTCGATGTAGTTTCCAAGTACAAATCGCAAGGCGATAAAAAAGCGACCCGAAGGTCGCTTTTTTATTTGCTGCCTGAGTACGATGTTTACTTCACGATCGCGTTCAGTTCGCCCTTGATGTAGCGCATCGCCATGGCGTCCAGCGCGATCGGCTTGATCTTGCCGGCTTGGCCTGCGGAACCGAAGGCTTCGTAACGTGCCTTGCAGATCGCCTTCATGGCCTTGGTGGTTTCGGCCAGGAACTTGCGCGGATCGAAGTCCTTGGGGTTCTGCACCAGGTAGCGACGGGTCGCGCCGGTGGACGCCATGCGCAGGTCGGTGTCGATGTTCACTTTGCGCACGCCGTGCTTGATGCCTTCAACGATCTCTTCGACCGGCACGCCGTAAGTCTGGGGCATCGCGCCGCCGAACTCGTTGATGATCTTCAGCCACTCTTGCGGCACGGAAGAAGAACCGTGCATCACCAAGTGGGTGTTGGGGATGCGCGCATGGATCTCTTTGATGCGGCTGATCGCCAGAGTGTCGCCTGTGGGCGGCTTGGTGAACTTGTAGGCGCCGTGCGAGGTGCCGATGGCGATGGCCAGTGCATCCACTTGTGTTGCCTTGACGAATTCGGCAGCTTCGTTCGGATCAGTCAGCAGTTGGTCGTGGCTCAACACGCCTTCAGCGCCGTGCCCGTCTTCCTTCTCGCCGTGGCCGGATTCGAGAGAACCCAGGCAGCCCAGTTCGCCTTCGACGGAAACGCCGACTGCATGCGACATCTCGACGACGCTGCGGGTGACGTTGACGTTGTATTCGAACGAGGACGGTGTCTTGCCGTCGGTCATCAGGGAGCCGTCCATCATCACGCTGGAGAAGCCGGACTTGATGGCGTTGATACACACAGCCGGAGATGCGCCGTGGTCCTGGTGCATAACGACGGGGATGTGCGGATACATCTCGACGGCCGCTTCGATGAGGTGACGCAGGAACGGTTCGCCCGCGTATTTACGCGCACCGGCGGAGCCTTGCATGATCACGGGGCTGTTGGTTTCGTCAGCCGCTTCCATGATCGCCTTCACCTGTTCCAGGTTGTTGACGTTGAATGCGGGCAAGCCATAGCTGTGCTCGGCGGCGTGATCGAGTAGTTGACGCAGGGATACGAGTGCCATTTATTCCTCCTGAAATTGAATTTACAGATACGTTTACAGTTATTGCCTAACCTTTGCGGTAGTCGCCCACGCGCACGATCTTCAAGGTATTGGTGTGTCCGGCAGTGCCGATAGATTCGCCCACGGTCATCACGATCAAATCACCGTCCTGCACCAACCCGAGTCTGTGCAACTCGTCCTCGGCCTCATGCAGCGTGACCGAGTGGTCTTTCGATTCGATCTTGAAGGAGATGGGGTGCACACCGCTGAACAGTGTAACTTTATTCAGGGTGTCTTCCATCGGAGTCATCGCATAGATCGGCGTGTTGCCGTTGATGCGCGACATCCACAACGCGGTCGAACCGGACTGGGTCAATGCGACGATGGCTTTCACCTTGAAGTGCGAGGCGGCAAATAGCGCCGACATCGCGATCGACTGGTCGATGCGCGTGAACTTGCTGTGATCCAGACGTCGATCCGAAGCGCTTTCCTCGGTCTCGGTCTCGGCATTGAGACAGATACGCGCCATCGCCTCGATCGTCTCGACGGGATAGTCGCCCACGGCGGTCTCGGCGGACAACATCACCGCATCGGTACCGTCCAACACGGCGTTGGCCACATCGGAAACTTCGGCTCTGGTTGGAATAGGTGCTGTGATCATCGACTCCATCATCTGGGTCGCGGTGATGGCCAGCTTGTTCTTCGCGCGTGCCATCTTGATCATCTTCTTCTGCAGGCCGGGTACGGCCGCATCGCCGACTTCAACCGACAGGTCGCCGCGCGCGACCATGATGGCATCGGACGCGTCGATGATCTCGCCCAGTACCGGGATGGCTTCGGCGCGCTCGATCTTGGCGACCAGCAGGCTCTTGCCTCCGGCCGCTTCCATCAGTTCGCGCGCCAGCTTCATGTCATCGGCCGAACGCGGAAAGGAAACCGCCAGGAAGTCCGCCTTGATCAGTGCGGCCGTCTTGATGTCTTCCTTGTCCTTGTCGGTCAGTGCGGGTGCGGTGAGTCCGCCGCCCTTGCGGTTGATACCCTTGTTGTTGGACAGCACGCCGCCGCGAACGACGACGCAATGCACTTCGGGTCCCTTGACGCCGGTGACGTGGAATTCGAGCATGCCGTCGTTGAGCAACAGCACGGTGCCGACATCCACGTCATTGGGCAGTTCCTTGTAGTCCAGCCCGACACGCTCCTGGTTGCCCAGGCCGTCCAGTGATGCATCCAGAATGAACGCGTCACCCTTGTTCAGGGTGATCTTGTCGTTCTCAAATTTGCGCACGCGGATCTTCGGTCCCTGCAGGTCTGCCAGGATACCGACGGTGCGGCCAGCCGCCTTGGCTGCCGCACGCACCTTTTCGGCGCGACCCATGTGGTCCTGGGCCGTGCCATGCGAAAAGTTCATCCGTACTACGTCCACTCCCGCGCGGATCATTTGTTCCAGTACCTTTTGGTCGCTGGAAGCGGGCCCCAGTGTTGCTAATATTTTTGTTCTGCGGAGCATGTGATTCCTAGTTGATTATTGTTTGGCACGCTGCTCCAGGATCTCCACCGCCGGCAATACCTTGCCTTCGAGGAATTCCAGGAACGCACCGCCGGCGGTGGAGATGTAGGACACCTTGTCGTAGATGTCGTACTTCTGGATCGCCGCGATGGTGTCGCCGCCGCCAGCCAGGGTGAACGCCTTGGTTTCGGCGATTGCCTTGGCGATGGTCTTGGTACCTTCGCCGAACTGGTCGAACTCGAACACACCGACCGGACCGTTCCAAACCACGGTACCTGCCTTCATGATGATGTCGGCCAACTCTTGCGCGGACTTTGGACCGATGTCGAAGATCATGTCGTCGTCAGCCACGTCGCCCGCATTTTTCAGCACGGCCGGCTCGTTGGCGTCGAACTTCTTGCCGCAGACCACATCCACCGCGATGGGGATGTTAGCGCCGCGTTGTTTCATTTTTTCGATCAGTGCCTGTGCGGTCGGAACCAGGTCATCTTCGCACAGCGACTTGCCGACGTTGTTGCCCATGGCCTTGAGGAATGTGTTGGCGATACCGCCGCCCACCACCAGCTGCTCGCACTTCTCGGACAGCGATTCCAGCACGGTCAGCTTGGTGGAGACCTTGGAGCCGCCGACGATGGCGACCATCGGACGTGCCGGATGCAGCAAAGCCTTGGTCAGCGCTTCCAGTTCTCCCATCAGCAAAATGCCTGCGGCAGCCACGGGCGCGAACTTCGCCACGCCGTGGGTCGAAGCTTCGGCGCGGTGCGCGGTGCCGAAGGCGTCCATCACGAACACGTCGCACAGGGCGGCGTATTTCTTTGACAGCTCGTCATTGCTCTTCTTCTCGCCCTTGTTGAAGCGGCAGTTCTCCAGCAGCACCAGTTCGCCTTCAGCAACGCTGAAGCCGCCGTCGATCCAGTCGCGGATCAGGCGCACGGGCTTGCCCAGCTTGTTGGCGATGACATCGGCAACCGGCTTGAGCGAGTTCTCTTCGGAGTACACACCTTCTTCGGGACGGCCGAGGTGGGAGGTCACCATCACTTTGGCACCCGCTTGCAGTGCGGCATTGATGGTGGCCATGGATGCGGTGATGCGCGCATCGGAAGTGACCTTGCCGTCTTTGACGGGCACATTGAGATCGGAGCGGATCAGGACGCGCTTGCCCTTGAGATCCAGGTCGGTCATTTTGATAACGGACATGATTTTTCCTTCTTGCAGACTTTGAATGGAGAAAGGGCTGGCTCACGCCAGCCCTTGATCGGACAGATTACTTGGCGACGTGCTGGACGAAGCGCAGCATGTTGCAGGTGTAACCGTATTCGTTGTCGTACCAGGCGACGATCTTGACGAAGGTGCTGTCCAGCGCAATACCGGCATCAGCGTCGAAAATCGACGAGAAGCTGCAACCGCGGAAGTCGGTGGCAACCACCTTCTCGTCGGTGTAACCCAGCGTCTTGCTCATGTCCCCGCTCTGCGATGCCTTCTTCATGGCGGCGCAGATGTCTTCGTACTTGGCTTCTTTGTTCAGCTCGACAGTCAAGTCGACCACGGACACGTCGGAAGTCGGTACGCGGAAGGCCATACCGGTCAGCTTGCCGTTCAGTTCCGGCAACACCTTGCCTACCGCCTTGGCTGCGCCAGTGGAGGAGGGGATGATGTTTTCCAAAATGCCGCGGCCACCGCGCCAGTCTTTCTTGGACGGACCGTCTACTGTCTTCTGTGTCGCTGTGGCAGCGTGCACAGTCGTCATCAGACCGCGCTTGATGCCCCAGTTGTCGTTCAATACCTTGGCAACCGGTGCCAGGCAGTTGGTAGTGCAGGAAGCGGCGGAGACGATGGTCTCACCCTTGTATGTATTGTGGTTCACGCCGTACACGAACATCGGTGTCTTGTCCTTGGATGGTGCAGACATCACGACCTTCTTTGCGCCGGCCTTGATGTGGGCCTGGCAGGTTTCGTCGTCGAGGAAGAAACCGGTGCACTCCAGCACGATGTCTGCGCCGACTTCGCTCCACTTCAGGTTGACCGGGTCTTTCTCGGCGGTCAGGCGGATCTTCTTGCCGTTGACCACGAGGTTGTTACCGTCGACCTTGATGTCGCCCTTGAAATTGCCGTGCACGGAGTCGTACTTCAGCATGTAGGCCAGATAGTCAGGCTCGAGCAGGTCGTTGATTGCGACCACTTCGAGATCCGGAAAGTCCTTGGAGATAGCGCGGAACGCCATACGACCGATACGACCAAAACCGTTGATACCAACTTTGATTGCCATGTTTTCTTCTCCCGATTAGCTAATTAAAAATTCTTGTCGATTTACAGCACGCCTTTGACCGTCTTGACGACGTTCTCGACGGTGAAACCGAAGTGCTTGAACAGTTCAGGTGCCGGAGCGGATTCGCCGAAGCAATCCATGCCGATGACCGCGCCTTCGAGGCCGACATACTTGTACCAGAGACCGGTTACACCGGCTTCAACGGCAACGCGCTTCACGCCCTTGAGCAACACGCTGTCCTTGTAGGCTTGATCCTGACGGTCGAACACGTTGGTCGACGGCATCGACACCACGCGCACGTTGACGCCTTCGGCAGCCAGCGCAGCTTGTGCCTTGATGGCCAGGTCGACTTCGGAACCGGTGGCGATGATGATTGCTTGCGGCTTGCCGCCTGCAGCTTCGGACAGGATGTAGCCACCCTTGCGGATGTTCTCGATCTGCTTCGCATCGCGCTTCTGGAATTGCAGATTCTGACGGCTGAAGATCAAGGAAGACGGGCCGGTCTTGCGCTCGACCGCGCACACCCAGGAAACCATCGACTCGACGGTGTCGCAAGGACGCCATGTGTCCATGTTGGGGATGTAACGCAGGGTCGTGGTTTGCTCGACGGGCTGGTGAGTCGGGCCGTCTTCGCCCAGACCGATGGAGTCGTGGGTGAACACATAGATCACGCGCTGCTTCATCAATGCCGACATGCGCAATGCGTTGCGGGCATATTCGGAGAACATCAGGAAGGTGCCGCCGAACGGCAACAGGCCGCCGTGCAGTGCCATGCCGTTCATGATGTGCGACATGCCGAACTCGCGCACGCCGTAGCTGATGTAGTTGCCGGGCTTCTTGCCGGAGACGTGGTGCGCGCCTGTCCAGTTGGTCAGGTTGGAACCGGTCAGGTCGGCGGAACCGCCGAGGAATTCGGGCAGGGCCGGAACCAGTGCATTAATCGAGTTCTGCGAGGCTTTACGAGTAGCGATAGTCTCGGCTTTCTCGTTCACTGCAGCGATGGCCTTGGCAGCATGGTCAGCCCAGTTGGCCGGCAGGTCGCCATTGGTACGGCGTTCGAATTCGGCGGCTTCTTTCGGGAATGCCTTCTTGTATTCGGCGAACTTGTTGTTCCACAGCTTTTCCAGACCGGCGCCCTTGGTGCGTGCATCCCATGCGTCATAGACATGCTTGGGGATCTCGAACGGGGGATATTTCCAGCCAATGTGCTCACGGGTCGCTTGTACTTCGGCATCGCCCAGTGCAGCGCCGTGCACGTCGTGCGTGCCTGCCTTGTTCGGAGAACCGACGCCGATGATGGTCTTGCAGCAGATCAGCGTGGGCTTGTCGGTAACGGCCTTGGCTGCGACGATAGCGGCATTCAGTTCTTCCGGATCGTGACCCTGTACATTGGCGATGACATGCCAGCCGTAGGCTTCGAAGCGCTTGGCGGTGTCATCGGTATACCAGCCGTCGATGTGACCGTCGATGGAGATATTGTTGTCATCCCAGAAGGCGGTCAGTTTGCCCAGGCCCCATGTGCCGGCCAGTGCGCAAGCTTCGTGCGAGATACCTTCCATCATGCAGCCGTCGCCCATGAACACATATGTGCGGTGATCGACGATCTCATGACCGGGTTTGTTGAATTCGTTGGCCAGCAACTTTTCTGCCATCGCCATACCCACGGCGTTGGTGATGCCCTGACCCAGCGGGCCGGTGGTGGTTTCGACGCCGACGGTGTAGCCGTATTCGGGGTGACCCGGTGTCTTGGAATGCATCTGGCGGAAGCGCTTCAGCTCTTCGATCGGCAGGTCGTAGCCGGACAGGTGCAGCAGTGCGTAGACCAGCATGGAGCCGTGGCCGTTGGATTGCACGAAACGGTCGCGGTCGGGCCATTTCGGATTGGCAGGATTGTGGCGCAGGTGGTGGTTCCACAGTACGTCGGCGATCTCGGCCATGCCCATCGGCGCGCCGGGGTGGCCGGAATTGGCCTTTTGCACTGCATCCACCGCCAGCATGCGGATTGCACCGGTGATGTCATTGAATTTTGGTGGAGTTACATTACGTGCTGCTGCCATTTTCCTGCCTCCTAAATAAGCTTCTCTTGCGGATTAATAATCAGTATTAAATTCTGTGAAAGGCGTGGATTATGCCTGAACGACGCCCCTCCGGGCAACTTCGGCAAGTAACCCTGAATGGTTATAGACAACCTTATTGCTGTTCGCCCGAGTTTTTTTTGAGGGGTTTTATCCCCAGTTGTTTTAGTTTTCGGTACAGATGCGTGCGTTCTATGCCCGCCTTTTCGGCGATGCGCGAGATATTCCCGTTCTCTTTTTGCATCTGATAGTTGAAATACAGACTATCGAATTGCTCGCGCGCTTCCCGGAGCGGCAAATCTAACTGCAATGAAACTTGGGCGCAACCCTCCTCGCTGTCGGGTTTGGCAGCTGCCTCTTTCAATTCTGGTATCACCGGGGCGATGCCGCGCTGGATCGCCTTGGCAACGGTGGACAGTAGTTTTTGCAGGGCAATGGGCTTTTCCAGGAAATCCGTGGCGCCGATGCGCATGGCTTCCATAGCGGTCTCTATCGTTCCGTGTCCCGACATCATGATCACCGGCATGCTCAACTTGTCCTGCGCGACCCATTCTTTAAGCAGGCTCAACCCGTCGGTATCCGGCATCCAGATATCGAGCAGCACCAGATCAAGGTGCTGGCGGTCGCGGATGTTGCGCGCCTGCCCCGCGTTTTCCGCCAGATGGATGCGGTAGCCCTCATCGAACAGGATTTCAGATAAAAGCTCGCGTATGCCCACTTCATCGTCCACAACCAATATTTCTTTTGTCATTGCTATACCTCTGCTTCGGTTTCAGCCAGAGGCAGGATCACGCTCACGCATGTTCCGCCCGCGGGCTGTCTTTCTAAAGTGATCTGCCCGCCGTGTTCTTCCACGATCTTCTTCACGATCGCCAACCCCAAACCGGTTCCCTTCTGCTTGGTGGTCATATACGGTTCGAACAGGCGCGCGAGCAGACTCTCCGGGATGCCGCTGCCGTTGTCGCGCACCATCAGTTTCAGAGCGCCTTCATCCGTATCTTGCGTTTCGAGGATGATCAACGGGTGTTTGGTCTGCTGCAAAGCGTCATGCGCGTTCTGCAGCAGGTTATGAATCACCTGGCGCATACGTGTCGCGTCGCCGTTCACCCAGGTGTGCCGCGCCGCCAGCTTCAGCGAGATCGGGCTGCTGTTGGCCTCGTACAGCCCCATCACCTCGTTCAGCAACTGGTGCATATCGAGTCTGACCATGCGTGTGGCCGGGGCGCGCGCATAGTTGGCAAATTCCAGGACCATGTTCTTCATCGCCGCGACCTGGCTGACGATGGTCTGCGTCGCGCGCTGCAACAGCTGCGCATCCTGATCGTCCAGTTTGCTGAGCAGTTTGTGCTGCAGCCGCTCCGCTGAAAGCTGGATAGGAGTGAGCGGGTTCTTGATCTCGTGCGCCAGCCGCCGCGCGACTTCGCCCCAGGCCGCCTGGCGTTCCGCCTGCAGCAGATGGGTGATGTCGTCGAACACCACCACGTAACTGCTGTCCTCTTCGCGGGTGGACAGGCGTGTCCCGCGCAGCAGCAGGATCTGGTCGCCGTTCTTGCTCATGCGCTCGATTTGCTGGCGCCATTCGTATTGCGACACTTCGTTGAACCCGCGCAGCACCGCCTCGACGAACGAGCGCAACAGGACGTGCTGGGCCGCGATCTCTTCCAATGTCTTGCCTTCCATCTCTTCCAGCGATAATCCGAGGATCTGGTTCGCGCTGGGGTTGGAGGAATGCAGGCGGTGCTTTTCATCGACCACCAGTACGCCCGATGACAAGTGCGACAACACGCTTTCCAAATAGGCCTTGGCATTCTCCACCTGCAACTGTTGCTGCTCTCCCTTTCGTTTCGCGTCGGCCAGATAGGCGTTCATCTGGTTGAACAGCCCGGTCAATGCACCCAGCTCGTCGCGGCTCTGCACCGGATAGCTGCCGCTGAAATCGCCTTTCGCCACGGCCAGCGTACCTGCCGCCAGAGCCGCCAGCGGCGCACTGAGTTGTTCGCTCAGATAGAACGCGGCCGAGCTGACGCTCAACAGCACGATCAGCAGCGACAAGGTGAGCGTGATGCCATACAGGCGCTTTAAACCAAGGCGGGAGAGGGACAACTCCTGATAGTCGCGATAGACCGCCTGCACGGTCTCCGCATCCGCCGCGATCTGCGCGGGGACCTGCTGCACGAATTGCAGCGTCCGCCGTTCGTCTTTCCAGCGCGCGGACTTCACCGGGATCAGCACGCGCAAGGCCAACTGGTCTTCGGGCAATACCTCCACCATGCTGTACCCGTTCTTCTCCCAGGCTTGTCGCATGACCTCGGCCGTCGGCGCCATCTGCGGCTGTCTTTTCCCGTCGCTTCCGGTGAAAGTCAGCAACTTGCCCTGTCCGTCGAACAACGCAGCTTCCTGGGCGCCGCCTTCTTCAACCAGACGTTTCACGGTCTTGCCATGCTGGCGCGGTTCCTGTTCTGCCAGGATCATCGCAACCAGATGGCCCTTCTTGCCCAGCTCGGCCAGCCCGTTCTCCAGTGTACTGCGACCCAGATTCAGACCGCCTTCCAGCGCTTTTTCCACGCGCACGTCGAACCAGGACTCGATACTCTTGCTCAGGAACTGCACCGACACCGCGTAGACCAGCAATCCGGGCATGATCGCGATCACCGAAAAAATCAGTACCAGCCGCAGCGTCAGTTTCGCGCCGTACACCTTTTGCTTGAGTTTGTTGCGCAGCTGCATGACCTGCGAACCGACCAGTCCGGCCAGACCCACCGCCAGCACGCCTGTCATGATCAGCAACACATAATAGTTGTGTGAGAACAGGTCGGTGTTCGCACTGGCGCTGGACAACAGATACAGCAAGGCCGCGCCGATGATGCCGCTGAAGATGACCAGGTATTTCATTGCTCTGCTCCGGCAGAGGGAGGCAGCACTTCCCAGCGATAGGGCTTGGATTCGAGATTCCAGTCCTCATTGGTCAGCGCGTTCACCTGTAATGGCTTCGGCAGTTGGGTCACGTCCAGCCGCATCTGCGCCATGGCCGAACAACAGTCACTGCCTTTTTTCATCAGGCGCGTGAAAAAGCCGCCGCCTTGCCTGTCCAGCATGGATAGCGGTACCGGCGGGGCAGTCTGGTGGCCCAGCACCTGCAGGGCATCCTTCAATTCGTGGAAGCTCTGGAACAGCGAACCGTGGGTGATGCGGTATTGCTGGGTCAGTGCATTGTAGGAAAGCTTGGCGGTCTGTTCGTCGCGCACGACATCGGTGTCGAACCAGTACCAGCGAGAGCGGTTGATGGTAAGTTCACTGACGAAGTACAGCGTGACGCCGCGCGTAAGTGCCGTCTCCACCGTATGAGACAGCTGGATATCATAGACCGCAGAGAGTTGATAACCTTCGTCGGTCAGGCGCGCTTCTGCCTTGCTGATGAAGATGCCTTCGGCACAAACACTGGACGCACACAGCCACAGGCCGATCAGAGAGATCGAGCGACGCAACCAATCAGACTTTTTTGTGCAGCAAAGCATAGAAGAATCCGTCATGCTCATCGTTCGGCAACAACTGTCCGTCTGTCATTCCCGGCGCGGACAGGCCGATCCGCACCGCATCGGCATGCTGCCCCAGAAATTCTTCCAGCACTGAATTGTTTTCCCGCGCAAAGATGGAACAGGTTGCGTAGAGCAATTTACCATCTCTTGCCAGCAGCGGCCACAAAGCATTCAGTATCTGCAATTGCTGCCTGGCGAAACTCTCGATGTCCTCCGGACGGCGCAGCCACTTGATATCCGGATGACGGCGCACCACGCCAGAAGCGGAGCAGGGCACATCAGCCAGGATGCGCTGGAAAGTCTTGCCGTCCCACCAATCCTGCGGGGTGGCGGCATCGCCACAGACCACTTGGGCATCAAGACGCAAGCGCTGCATGTTCTCGCGCACGCGTTGCAGCCGCTGTTCGTCCTTGTCCAGCGAAACGAGTTCGATGTCTGCGGATTCCAGCAGATGGGCAGTCTTGCCGCCGGGAGCGGCACACGCGTCCAACACGCGCATGCCGTCCTTCACATCGAGAAACTGCGCGGCATATTGTGCACCCGCATCCTGCACCGAGACCAGACCCTCGGCGAACCCGGGCAGGCGTTCAACGCCGACCGGGCGCTCCAGCTTCAATGCGCCCGGTTCGACCCGCTGTGCGGAAATGTCCTGTTCTGCGAGCAGCGTCTGATATTCCGCAACCGTCTTCAGGCGCACATTGATGCGCAAGGTCATCGGCGGATGCAGATTACCGGCTTCCAGTATCGCTGCCGCCTGTTCGCCGTATTGCGCTTTCAGCGCCGCTACCCACCATTGCGGATAGGCGTAGCGACTTTCATCGCTGTGGTCAGCCGCTTCCTGCAGCGCTTGCTGCTTGCGCAGGAAGTTGCGCAGCACGGCATTGACCAGTCCGCTGGCCGCGCCGTTGATGCTCTTGGTCGCGCGCACCGCTTGGTCGACGATGGCGTGCTGGCTGGCCTTGGTATATTGCAATTGATAAAGCGCCACCAGCAGCAGGCAGCGCAGCGGGGATTCCTGAACCGGTCGTTCAAGCAGGTTATCCATCATGAAAACCAGCCGCCCGTAGTAACGCAGCGTGCCATAGCACAAGTCCTGCAGTGCTCCGCGCTCCTGCGCAGTCAAGTTCGCTTGCTTGCGCAGGCTTTCGTTCAGCACTTCATTGAGATTGCGTCCGCCGCGTACGACCTTGCTGACGACTTTTGCTGCTTCGTGTTGTATGCGCTGCATCTTCAGTGGGTACCCAGCCGGTCGCCGACTTTGAGCGGAAAGCCCTGCACGAATTGCGCCACGGGCAATGCCTTGCCGCCCGGCTTCTGCAACACTTTCAGGGCCAGCGCACCGTTGCCGCAGGCGACATGGATCGTCTCCTTGTCGACAGCGAGCACTGTTCCAGGTATCGCTGAGCTTCCTTCGCCAATGGCGGCTTTCAATATCTTGATCGGAGTCTCGCCGAATTGGGTGTAAGCGATAGGGAATGGAAAATATCCGCGCACGGCTCGCTCCAATTCTGCAGCGCTCCTGGTCCAATCCAGTTGTGCTTCAGCCTTGCTGAGTTTGGCGGCATAGGTCGCCTTTTCACTGTCCTGGATTTGCGGATGCAGTTTCCCTTTTTCCAGTTCGCGCAATGTCGTGACGATCGCCTGGGCGCCCATCCCGGCCAGCTTGTCGTGCAGTGTTTCCGCCGTGTCTTCGGCAGTGATTGGACATGCTGTCTTCAGCAACATGGCGCCGGTATCCAGCCCCTCATCCATCTGCATGATGGTGATGCCGGTCTCCGCGTCACCCGCCAGGATGGCGCGCTGGATCGGGGCAGCACCGCGCCAGCGCGGCAGCAAGGAGGCATGGATGTTAAGGCAACCGTAACGCGGCAGCTGCAATACCGCCTTGGGCAGGATCAAACCGTATGCGGCGACCACCATGAGCTCCGCACCAAATGCAGCGAGTTCCTGTTGTGTCTCCTCGTTCTTCAGGGTTGCCGGTTGCAACACCGGCAGAGCCAATTGCAGCGCAAGCTGCTTCACCGGGCTGGCCGTCAATTGCATGCCGCGCCCCGAAGGTCGGTCAGGTTGCGTGAGTACCGCCACGACCTGATGCTCTTTGCTCAGCGCGGCCAAGGCATCGGCAGCGAATTGCGGTGTACCTGCGAATATGATCTTCACGGGTCGTGCTTAGAGCGTTTCGCGCCGCTGCTTTTTCAGCTTGGAGCGGATGCGGGTCTGTTTGAGGTGGGACAAGTATTCGACGAAGACCTTGCCCTGCAGGTGATCCATTTCATGCTGTATGCACACGGCTAGTAGCCCCTCGGCTTCCAGTGTGAAAGTTTTGCCGTGCTCGTCGAGAGCGCGTACGGTCACGCGCTCGGCGCGACTTACTTTCTCGTAGATACCGGGGACGGACAGGCAGCCTTCCTCGTTCTCTTTTTGGCCAGCTCCTTGAATCAATTCGGGGTTGATGAACACTTTCAGGTCGTCATGGGTCTCCGATACATCGATCACGATCAGGCGGATATGCTGATCCACCTGTGTTGCCGCCAGTCCTACGCCGGGGGCGGAATACATGGTTTCCGCCATGTCGCGCACCAGCTTGCGTATGCCATTGTCGACCTGATCGATCTTTTTAGCGACCTTGTGGAGTCGCTCGTCGGGGTATTGCAGGATAGGGAGAATTGCCATAAAAGCTTGCCAACTTAAGAGACTAGATGCAGAATTTAAACCGCCGTGCAAACATCACACCGCACTTTCCTTACTTTGCTGGGGTTTTCCATGCGCAAGATTATATCGCTGATTTGTCTTCTTATGCCCCTGACGGCTTTTGCCGACGAGCTCCAGCTGCAAGAAAATGCACCGGAGCGCTACGTCGTGGTGAAGGGCGATACGCTGTGGGACATCTCCGCCAAGTTCTTCAAGGACCCGTGGAAATGGCCGCAGATCTGGGGTTATAACAAGGATACGATCAAGGATCCGCACTGGATCTATCCTGGCGATGTGGTCTATCTTGATCCCAATACCAAGACGTTGAAGGTTGGGCAGCCCCCAGTTGCCGCATCCTCTACAGATGATTCAACAGTACTCATCCCTCCTGTTGAAGAGGTTGGTTCTGCTTCTGATGTTGTAAAGCTTTCTCCACAGGCCCGGGTTGTAGCCGGTTCAAGCGAAGCCATTCCCATGATTTCCCTGAAAGTGGTCGGTCCTTTCCTTCGTCGACCGCTTGTTGTTGAAGACGCGGAATTGGAAGGCGCACCCAAACTGGTGGGAACATACGAGCAGCGCCAGCTTTTGGGTACTAACGATATCGCCTATGCCAAGAGCATGCCTGCTGACAAAGGTGAGCGTTGGCAAGTCTACCGCCCCAGCGTTACTTTTGTTGACCCGGATACTGATGAAGTACTCGGGCACGAGGTAACTTATCTGGGAGATGCAGCAGTTGAAAAATTTGGTGATATCACTTCCCTCAGGATCAGTAGAGCGATTCTGGAAATTCAAAAGGGAGATTACTTCGCCCAATATGGGACCGGCTATTCCAGCAACTATCAACCGCGCGCGCCTTCCACCAACATCACTGCCAAAGTTATTTCAGTTTACGGCGGCGTACAGCAGGCAGGACAAAATGCGGTTGTCACCCTGAATAAGGGTAAGCGCGACGGTCTGGAAAATGGACATGTACTGGCGCTGTACCAAAAGGGCGAAGTAATCAAGAACAGTGGTTGGTTCACCCCAGACACCGTGTTGCCAGATATGCGTTATGGTCTGCTTTTTGTTTTCCGCGTCTTTGACAAAGTTTCATATGCCTTGGTCATGGAAACTAAGCTGCCCGTGCAATTGTTGGATCGCGCCAGCACCCCGGAATAAATCATGCCCCTCGACGCCTCACTCGCGTCGTGGCTCACACTGAGCCAGATCCCCGGACTGGGTAACGAAGGCTTGCGGCGATTGCTGCAAGTCTTCGGCTCTCCCGAAGCAGTGTTGCAATCCTCTCACTCCTCGCTTTCCAAACATATCAAACCCACCGTGGCACAGGCTATCGCCGGCGGGATCGATGATTCCGTGCTCGCCGCAGTCGCCGTCTGGCTCGACGATCCGCTCAACCGCATCATCACTATTGCTGATACCGAATATCCGCAGTCTTTGCTGAACACCTCCGATCCACCCCTGCTGTTGTATGTGAAGGGGCGTCTCGATCTGCTCAACACGCCCTCTTTGGCCATTGTTGGCAGCCGTAATTCCACAGCGCAGGGCAAGCGCAATGCAGAAGCCTTCGCGCGCACAGCTTCGGATGCCGGATTGTGTGTCGTCAGCGGCATGGCGCAGGGTATCGATACCTCCGCCCACATAGGCGGATTGCAGGGGGCCGGTTCCAGTATTGCCGTCGTCGGCACCGGACTGGACAAAGTCTATCCCGCCTCCAACCGCGAGCTGGCACATCGTCTGGCACAAGGCGGCACCATCGTCTCCGAATTCGCTCTGGGCACACCGCCGCTGGCGGCGAATTTCCCGCGCCGCAATCGCATCATCAGCGGGTTAAGTCTGGGCTGTCTGGTGGTGGAGGCTTCGGTGCAGAGCGGCTCACTCATCACCGCGCGCATGGCGCTTGAGCAGGGGCGCGAGGTGTTCGCCATCCCCGGTTCCATCCACTCGCCTCAATCCAAAGGATGTCATCTGCTCATCAAGCAGGGGGCGAAGCTGGTCGAGAGCGCCCGCGACATCCTGGAAGAGCTCGGGCAAACCATACCTGTTTCCTCTTTCGGGAGCGAAAACCAGCCGCAACACCCGCTGTTCATGCATCTGGGCTTCGATCCGCTCGACGCAGAAAGCCTTGCGCAGCGTAGCGGCTTGACGATAGCCGAGCTATCCGCCATCCTGTTGCAACTGGAACTCGACGGACATATCGCATCTTTACCCGGCGGCCTCTATCAACGCATCACCTAAATAGACTCTTAAATGTTCGACATCCTGTTATATTTGTTTGAAAGCTACTTCGATATCGGTAGCTATCCCGACCACGACAAACTTTCGGTAAAGCTCACCGCTGCCGGCTTTGACGAAGAAGACATCAATCAGGCGCTGACCTGGTTGTCCGGCTTGCAGGAACTTACCCGCGCCGCCTATCCAGAGACCATCAACCACAGCGGCATCCGCCTCTACACCGATTTCGAAGAGCAGCGCATTGGCCAGGAAGGTCTGCGCTTCCTCGCGTTCTGGGAACACAACAAGGTCATCACCCCGATCGAGCGCGAGATGATCATCGACCGTGTACTCGCTCTGGGTCGCAAGAATCTGCCGCTGGACAAGCTCAAACTCATCGTACTGATGGTGTTGTGGAGCCAGCATGAAGACCTGGATCCGATGCTGATCGAGGACCTGCTCACGCCAGCCGACGTGACACAAGCACACTGATATAAATAGATGGCATCCAACCTACTCATCGTAGAGTCTCCGGCCAAGGCCAAGACCCTGAAGAAATATCTGGGCAAGGACTTTGAAGTCCTCGCTTCCTACGGCCACGTGCGCGACCTCATCCCGAAAACAGGCGCGGTCGACCCCGACGACAACTTCGCGATGAAGTACGAGACCATCGCGCGAAACTCCAAACATGTCGACGAGATAGCCAAAGCCGCTGCCGCCGCCGACCACATCTACCTCGCACCCGACCCGGACCGCGAAGGTGAAGCGATCGCCTGGCATATCTCGGAGATATTGAAGACCAAGCGCGCGCTCAAGGGAAAGACGATGCAACGCGTGGTGTTCTATGAGATCACCCAGTCTGCCGTACAAGCCGCAGTTGCGAATCCGCGCGAGATCTCCATCCCGCTGGTGAACGCGCAGCAGGCGCGCCGCGCTCTGGATTACCTGGTCGGCTTCAATCTGTCGCCGTTGTTATGGCGCAAGATTCGCCCGGGCTTGTCGGCAGGTCGCGTGCAAAGTCCAGCGCTGCGCCTGATCGTCGAGCGTGAACTCGAGATCGAGAAATTCAAGAGTCAGGAATACTGGTCGGTGCATCTGGACAGCCTGAAGAACAGCATCCCGTTCAGCGCCAAGCTGTTCCAGTTCCAGGGCAAGAAGCTGGAGCAACTCAGCATAGTCAGCCAGGCCGAGTACGACGCCATCCACGCCAAGCTGAACGACGCCAAGTTGCCACCGAAAGTGGTGCGCGTCGAAAAGAAGGGCAAACAGCGCAGCCCGACCGGACCGTTCACCACTTCGACCCTGCAACAGGAAGCCGTGCGCAAACTGGGCATGACCTCCGACCGAACCATGCGCACTGCGCAATCATTGTACGAAGGCGTTGATATTGGTGGGGGAACAGTTGGTCTCATCACCTACATGCGTACCGATTCGGTGAATCTGGCGAACGAAGCAGTGGCCGAGATTCGCCAATACATCGGCGACAACTTCAGCGCCGAATATCTGCCGGCCAAGCAACCCGTCTACAAGAGCAAGGCCAAGAACGCGCAAGAAGCGCACGAGGCCATCCGCCCGACTTCCATCCTGCGCACGCCCGACAGTCTGCGCGACCACCTCAACATCGACCAGATGCGTCTGTACGAGATGATCTGGAAGCGCACTCTGGCCAGCCAGATGTCGCCCGCGCGTTTCGACACCGTGAGCGTCGATATCCGTTTGAGCAGCGACGATACCCTGTTCCGCGCTTCCGGCCAGACACTGGTTTTCCCCGGCTTCATCGGCGTGTACATGGAAGACGTGGACGATGCCGAAGAAGAGGACAGCGCCAAATTGCCGCCGCTGGTCGAGGGCGATGTGCTGCCCATCGAAAAACTCTACGGCGAACAGCACTTCACGCAACCGCCGCCGCGCTTCTCCGAAGCCAGCTTGGTTAAGGCGCTGGAAGAATACGGCATCGGCCGTCCTTCCACTTACGCCACCATCATCTCCACACTGCAGGCCCGCGAGTACGCCACGCTGGACAAGAAACGCTTCATGCCCACCGACGTGGGTCGCGTGGTCATCAAGTTCCTTAACGAGCACTTCACGCGTTACGTCGATTACGGCTTCACCGCGAACCTGGAAGACGAACTCGACGATATCTCCGAAGGCAAGCGCGATTGGATCCCGGTACTCGAAGAATTCTGGAAAGGCTTCAACAAACTGCTGGGCGAGAAAAAGGACGTCGATCGCCCGGGCACAGAGATTCTGGAAGAGCCATGCCCGAAATGCGGCAAACCTCTTTCAAAACGCCTCGGCAAGCGCGGCAGCTTCATCGGCTGCACCGCCTATCCGGAGTGCGACTACACGCGCAGTCTCGGAGGCGAGGAGGACGCGGGCGAAGCACGCAAGGAACTTGGTGTGCATCCGGAAACCGGACAGATCGTGCTATTGCTGCGCGGACCCTACGGCCACTACGTTCAACTCGGCGAAGTAGAAGAGGGTGCCAAGACCAAACCCAAGCGCGTCTCCTGGCAAAAAGAGATGCCGCTTGAGACCGCCGATCTCGCCTCCGCTCTAAAGCTGCTATCGCTTCCAAGAGAAGTCGGTACTCACCCCGAGACGGGCAAGAAAGTCATCGTCAACATCGGCCGCTTCGGTCCCTACATCGGTCACGACGGCAAATTCAAATCCATCCCGCGCTCGGATAGCATTTTCGACATCGGCCTGGATCGTGCCGTGGAACTGCTAGCGCAAGCCAAGACCGGCGGCAACACCGTGTTGCGTGCGCTGGGAGAACACCCGGCCGACAAGGCACCGGTCGAAGTCTGCAGCGGCCGCTACGGTCCCTACGTACGCCACGGCAAAGTCAATGCGACCTTGCCCAAGGATGTGACACCGGAAGCGGTGACGCTGGAAGAAGCGCTGGAACTGATCGCCGCGAAAGCTGCGAAGGGTGGGACAGGGAAAGCCAAGACCGCTCGCAAACCGGCGGCCAAGAAAGCGACAGCCAAGAGCAAGACCACCAAGGCAAAAGCGGCAGCGAAACCCAAGACAACGGTAAAGAAAGCCACGGCTAAAACTGCGGCTGAAAAACCGGCGGTCAAGAAAACTACCAAGACTGCGACGACCAAAGCCAAGACGACTACGGCAAAAACGGCCACCAAGAAAGTTGCCGCCAAACCTGCCGCGAAGAAACCTGCAGTCAAGAAGACCACCAAGAAATAAGTCAGTCCCTCAAGTCTGTTCAAAAATCCGTTCGTGCTGAGCCTGTCGAAGCATGAACGGATTTACTCTTGTTTGGACCCTACCCCTCACCAGCATCCTGAAAGTCGTTTGTAGCGCGTTTTGAGCGGCCTATGTCGGAAGCCGCGTGGCTATTGGCTTACAGAGATGCTCTTATGTAAAAATGAAAACCGCCCCTTTCGGAGCGGTTATAAAACTAACTAAAGAAAAGCATGAGCAGCAGGGCAATCATTTGCACCAACTGTTTGTAGCTCAACTCAAGTTTGATTGCTAGAGTAAACATGGTTATTAGCCTTGATTACGCTGGCAGGCCTGCCAACTGATTAAGGTTGGCATTTATATCGCGCCGTGCCGGGCGCTAGCTCTAAACTTATCGCGAATAGTCTTGAGCATCGGCTTGGTTATCCATTTGGGTAGCAACCAAAGCGCACCTAAATTTTTTGACGCGGTTTAGTTTCCGCGACTTCATGCACTTTGGTACGCCCGCAGGAACCGTACCTTTAGCGGGTGTCACCCCGCAATTCGAGGCTGACAACCTCGAAAACCGCAGATTCTGCATTTATTCAATAGCAGCAATTACACATCCAGATTCTTCACACCCAACGCATTCTTCTCAATGAATGCGCGTCTAGGCTCGACCACATCTCCCATCAAGGTTGTGAATATCTCGTCCGCCCCCACAGCATCTTCGATACGCACCTTGAGCAAAATTCGGTTCTTCACATCCATGGTAGTTTCCCACAGTTGCTCGGGATTCATCTCGCCCAGGCCTTTGTAGCGCTGGATGCTGACACCCTTCTTGGCATCTTCCAGCAACCACTCGATGGCTTGTTTGAAGCTGGCCACACCGCGCTTCTGTTCGCCACGCATGGCGTAGGAGGTGGGGGAGATCAGGCCGTTGAGTGCATCGGCGGTCTGGCGGATCTGCACGTAATCTCCGCTTTGCAGAAATTCCTTATCCAGATAGCTCAGCGAGTAATTGCCGTGGAATAGTTTTTCCAGACGCAGGCGCAGTTCACCGTTTATGTCGGTTTCGACTTCGGCGCGGATGACACCACCGCAGACGTCTTCGAGCAGCTTGGCGCTCTCTTTTGCCTTGGCTTCGTCGTCGAGCGACAGGGCGGGCAGGATGAGCAGGGCGTGGCTGGCTTCGGGCGCAATGAAGTGTGAGAGACGGTCGATGACGGCTTCGGCCAGGAAGTATTGTTTGGCTATCTCGCCCAGCGCTTCACCCTGGATGGGTGTGGCGTCCAGCGCGGGATAGAACGCTGCGTTGTTGAGGGCGGAGCCGAGCATGTAGTTTTTCAGCTCGTGCTCATCCTTGAGATAGCGTTCATCGCGGCCCTGTTTGATCTTGTACAGCGGCGGCTGGGCGATGTAGATGTGGCCGCGTTCGACCAGTTCCGGCATCTGGCGGTAGAAGAAAGTGAGCAGCAGGGTGCGGATGTGCGCACCGTCCACGTCCGCGTCCGTCATGATGATGATGCGGTGATAGCGCAGCTTGTCGGCGTTGTATTCCTCTTTGCCGATGCCGGTGCCCAGCACGGTGATCAGCGTAGCGATCTCCTGTGATGAGATGAGCTTCTCGAAACGGGCGCGTTCGACATTGAGGATCTTGCCCTTGAGCGGCAGGATAGCCTGAAATTTACGGTCGCGGCCTTGTTTGGCTGAACCGCCGGCGGAGTCACCCTCGACTAGGTACAGCTCAGACAGGGCAGGGTCCTTTTCCTGGCAGTCGGCCAGTTTGCCGGGTAGGCCGATGCCATCCAGGATGCCTTTGCGACGTGTCAGTTCGCGCGCCTTGCGGGCAGCATCACGGGCACGGGCGGCGTCGATGATCTTGTTGCAGATGATCTTGGCGTCCACCGGATTTTCGAGCAAAAAGTCGGAAAGCTTCTGCGCTACCACTTCCTGCACGGCGGGCTGGACTTCGCTGGATACGAGCTTGTCTTTGGTCTGGGAGGAGAACTTGGGGTCTGGCACCTTGACTGACAGTACGCAGGTCAGGCCTTCGCGCATGTCGTCGCCGGTGGTGTCCACCTTGGCCTTCTTGGCCAGTTCGTTGTCCTCGATGTATTTATTGATGACGCGCGTCATTGCCATGCGCAGTCCGGTCATGTGGGTGCCGCCGTCACGTTGGGGAATGTTGTTGGTGAAGCACTGCACGACTTCGGAGTAGCTGTCGTTCCACTGCATGGCGACATCGACTGTGATGTTGTCTTTTTCGCCGCTGGCTTGAAAGCACTTGGGGTGCAGAACCGACTTGCTCTTGTTCATGTATTCGACGAAGCCGCGCACGCCGCCGGAGTAAGCGAAGTTCTCGCTCTTGCCGGTACGCTGGTCGATCAGTTCGATCTTGACGCCGTTATTCAGGAAAGACAGCTCGCGCAGACGCTTGGCCAGCACTTCATAGTGAAAGTCGACCAGACCGAATATCTCCTTGTCGGCAAGAAAGTGAACTTCGGTACCGCGCTTATTGCTTTCGCCCAATTCACGCACAGGGGAAACTTCGACACCTTTTTGGTTCTCGATCAGACGGTCTTTTACGGCACCGCGCACAAAGTCCAGACCAAACTTCTTGCCGTCACGGTAAGTAGTCAGCTTGAGCCACTCGGACAAACCGTTGACGCAGCTCACACCGACGCCGTGCAGGCCACCGGACACTTTATAGCTGTTCTGATTAAATTTGCCGCCTGCATGCAGCACAGTCAGTACGATCTCGGCAGCGGAACGCTTGGGTTCGTGCTTGTCGTCGAACTTGATGCCAATGGGAATACCGCGGCCGTTGTCGGCAACGGAGATGGAATTATCGCCATGAATGATGACTTTGATGTCGTCGCAATGTCCAGCCAGAGATTCATCGATGGCGTTATCCACCACCTCGAACACCATATGGTGCAGGCCGGTACCGTCGGACGTATCACCGATGTACATGCCGGGGCGTTTGCGCACTGCCTCCAGACCTTCGAGTTGCTGGATACTTGATTCGTCGTAGTTATCGCTCATGTGTCTATTTTGCTTTCGTTACTGTTTCACGTGGAACAAGTTAGATGCGCATCGGCATGACTACATATTTGTAGTCAGTCTTCTCGGGGATGGTGATCAATAGGCTGCTGTTCTGGTCACCAAACGACAGGGTGACGTTCTGGGTGCTGATGTTGTTAATGCCGTCCAGCAGGTAATTCACATTGAAACCGATATCCAGCGAAGCGCCGGAATATTCGTTCTCGATGTCTTCCTGGGCTTCTTCCTGCTCACTGTTGCTGCTGATGATGCGCAAGTTTTTCTCGGTCAGCAGCAGGCGTACACCGCGGAACTTCTCGTTTGACAGGATAGCGGCACGCTGCAGGGCTTGCAGGATGGTCACGCGATCCATGGTCAGGTGATTGGTATGGGTCGGGATGACGCGGTTGTAGTCGGGAAATTTGCCGTCGATGACCTTGGAAGTCAGCACCACATCGGCAAAGGAGATACGGACCTGCTTCTCGGCCAGTTCCAGTTGTACCTTGTCTTCCGAGTCTGCCAACAACTTCAGCAGCTCATTGACCGTCTTGCGGGAAAGGATGACTTCCTGCTTTTTGTGGCTTTCCTTGAGTTCTTCGCTGATGAAGGCCAGACGGTGACCGTCAGTTGCGATGAGTTTGATGCTGGTGCCGTCGATCACCAACAGGACGCCGTTCAGGTAATAACGGATGTCCTGCTGTGCCATCGCGTACTGGACCGAACTCAACAGACGGCGCAATACGCCTTGTTCGATCTGGATCTTGGCTGCGCCAACCAGTTGCTCAGACAGCATCGGAAAGTCTTGTGCGGGCAGAGTCTGCAGACTAAAGCGGCTTTTGTTCGCTTTGACCAGCAGTTTGTTTTCCTGGTCATCCAGGGAAACGCTGCTGTTGTCGGGAATCGCCCGCAAGATCTCCTGCAACTTCTTGGCTGAGATGGTGATCGAGCTTTCGGTCCCATCCAGTTCTGCGTTTAGTTGGGCTTCAATCTGTATCTCCAGATCGGTGGTGATAAACCTTGCGCCGTCCTTGTTCTTCTTGATCAGTACGTTTGAAAGGATAGGAAGCGGCTGTTTACGCTCGACGATGCCTACGACAGCCTGGAGTGGTTTCAGAAGTTCGTTTCTATCGATTTGTTTGATAAACATATGTTTCTTTCTTTAAATACTTAACAATCTTAATAATGGACAACTAATCTGTGGATATTCCAAATTTTTGTTATTTATTAACTGGTTAATCTATAGTTAGTAGGCAGTAAAACATTGCTTAACGATGTGTACACTTTGTGCATAACTTTTCCCCTTTGCTCGATTCACCGCTTAATCTACAAACTGTGCACAGGTATTGCCTGCTTATCCCCGTAAAGTCTGATTCAACAGATTGAAGTCTGCATTCAATGCCGAATCGGAGTTCCGTAACGATTCGATGGTCTTGCATGCATGCAGTACCGTCGAGTGGTCGCGACCGCCAAATGCATTACCGATCTCCGGAAGGCTGAGTTGTGTCAGCTCACGCGCCAGGGTCATCGCGATCTGGCGTGGCCGGGCGATGATGCGGGAGCGTTTCTTGGAGAGCAGGTCGACGATCTTGATACGATAGAAGTCGGCCACGGTCTTCTGGATGTTCTCCATGGAGACTTGTTTGTTCTGGGCAGCCAGTAGATCCTTGAGTGCTTCCTTAGCCAGTTCTATCGAAATCTGGCGCTTGTGGAATTTGGCGTAGGCCTCGATGCGATTGAGTGCGCCTTCGAGCTCACGGATATTGGAGCGCACATGCTTGGCAATAAAGAATGCCACATCCTCGCTGATCGGGGATCCACTGGTGGCGGCTTTTTGCAACAGGATGGCAACTCGCATCTCCAGGCCGGGAGGTTCGATGGCTACGGTCAACCCACAAGTGAAGCGTGATGTGAGGCGCGGCTCGATGCCCGATATCTCTTTCGGGAAGGTGTCGCAGGTGATAACTACCTGTTTATTTGTGTCGATAAGCGAGTTCAGGGTGTAAAAGAACTCCTGTTGCGTGCCCGGCTTGTCCGCGATGAACTGGATGTCGTCGATCAGCAGCAGATCCAGCGAATTGTAGAATTGCTTGAATTCATCGAAGTTTTTAGTCTGAAATGCGCGAACGACGCCCGAAATGTAGTTAGTCGCGTGGATGTAGCAGACCTTGGCTTGGGGATTCTGCTTTGTCACCAGGTTGCCGATCGATTGCAGCAAGTGGGTCTTGCCCAGACCGACGCCGCCATAAATGAATAAGGGGTTGTAAGCCACGCCGGGTGTTTCGGCGACCTGAATGGCCGCTGCATGGGCCAATTGGTTGGCTTTGCCGGTGACGAAAGTGTCGAACACCAGTGCCGGATTCAGTTTGTTAGGGCTCTTGGCGGGCTTGGCAGCTATAGTAGCGGTGGGTTTGCTCGCAACAGCAACTTCCGGAACGAACTTAGTATTTGATTTTGCAGAACGTTTCTCGATTCGCAGCTCGATCTGGGGCGGTGTGGAGAAGAACGGCAGGGCCCGCTTGGATATCTCGGGTAAAAAGCGCTCCTGGACGATGCGCAAAGTGAAACTGTTGGGGGCGGTCAGAACAAGCTTGTCTCCGTCGATTTCGAATATCAACGGTTTGATCCATGAATTGAATTGTTGTGGAGGAAGTTGTTCTTCGAAAAAACGGAGACAACTGCCAGAC
This sequence comes from Gallionellaceae bacterium, assembly GCA_003445795.1. GTDB lineage: Bacteria > Pseudomonadota > Gammaproteobacteria > Burkholderiales > Gallionellaceae > Sideroxyarcus. Next base: position 73,673 of record DMCN01000091.1, on the reverse strand, counting down.
AGACTCAGGGCTGACATAGCTTATTGGAAATTGTTATAGCAAAGGCTCTGGCGCATTCTACAAGCTCTGCCAAAAGTTATCCACAGCATAAAAAGACTTGACAGGAATCGCGCTAACGATTGTAATCGCGCGCTTTTCAATAGTTAAATTCAGTCAGGAGTCAGCATGAAACGCACATTTCAACCGTCGGTAACCAAAAGAAAACGCACCCATGGTTTTCTGGTTCGTATGAAGACCAAGGGCGGTCGCGCCGTTATCGCAGCCCGTCGCGCACGCGGCCGCGTTCGTCTTGGCGTGTAAGCAGTTAATAGTACAGACTTTTCCCCGGCGTTATCGCATAAGTCGCCGGGAAGGATTCTCGCAGATACTAAAGACAAGGGCGCAAACCACGAGCTGGTTCGCGATCCACTGGGAAGACGGTAAAGCCGGACACGCTCGTCTGGGTGTCACCGTCAGCAAACGCGTGGTTCCGACCGCAGTTGGTCGAAATCGTATCAAGAGATTGATTCGAGAGCAGTTTCGGGCTATTTCACGGCATGGTTTGAGTCGCGATATCGTGGTCCGTTTGCGCAAACAACCGGGCAAGACAGAGCGGCTGGAAGCTGGCAAGGTATTGACCGATGCATTCAAAAGAATCCTTGCGGTGAACGAATGAAGCAATTGCTGTTATTGCTGGTCAAGGGATATCAGTGGCTGATCCGTCCGCTGCTGCCCCCGACGTGCCGCTTTCACCCCTCCTGCTCCCAGTACTCCATTGAAGCGATCACCAAATATGGCGCGCTGAAAGGTTTTTGGCTTACCATCAGGCGGGTTGCACGTTGCAACCCTTGGCATCCGGGCGGATACGATCCTGTCCCTTGATTAAGAAAAACAGGTGATTTTGCAATGGGCTTTCAACGGCTGTTTCTAGTTCTGATCTTTTTATTCTCTTTGGTTGTTCTGTGGACCGAATGGGAGCGCCATAACCTTCCGCCCGCACCGCCGGTAGCCGCCGAGACCAAGCAAGACCCATCCGTCCCGACAGCGACAGTTCAGCCCAGCAAGGCTGCGGTGACCGCAACTCCGATCGAGAACAAAGCAGTACCTGCCGGGCAGAAGATCACCGTTACCACAGACACACTGCGCGTCGAGATCAACACCGCAGGCGGCAACATGCAGCATTTGGATCTGCTACAGCATCGCGATGCAGAAGATCAAAGCAAGCCCATCACCCTGCTGCAACAGGATGGGCATACCTACTTGGCTCAATCCGGCCTGCTGGGCAAGGATCTGCCCACCCACAACGCTGAATTCGCCGCCGATGCCACTGATTTCCAGTTGGCAGAAGGAAAAGACACGCTGGAAGTACGCCTGAGCGCTACCGGTTCCGGCCCGGCACGAGTCAATAAGGTCTACACCTTCCACCGCGGCAGCTATCTGGTGGATGTGAGCTACGAGATCGAGAACAAGAGCAAGACAGCGCTGACCCCGTCGGCCTATTTCCAGTTCGTGCGCGACACAGTTGCGGCTGCGGGCGAATCCTCGTTCGTGCCAACCTACACCGGACCGGCGCTGTATACCGATCTTGAGAAATTTCAGAAGATCGATTTTTCCAGCATCGAAAAGGGCAAAGTCAGCCTGCCTGCCAACCCGGACAACGGCTGGATCGGCATGCTGCAGCACTATTTCGTGGCTGCTTGGCTGCCTGCCGGCAAGGGCCCGCGCGAGTTCTACACCAAGAAACTGGATACAGATCTGTACTCGGCCGGCGTGATCTTGCCGGTTGCCAGCATCGAACCCGGCCAGAGCGGACGTATCTCCACCCAGCTCTATATGGGGCCGGCACAATCCAAACTGGACGATATCGCTCCCGGCTTGGGCCTGTCTGTGGACTATGGCTGGCTGACTATCTTCGCTACTCCCTTGTTCTGGCTGATGTCGCACATCAACGACCTGGTTCATAACTGGGGTGTGGCGATTGTGTTGCTCACTATCCTGATCAAGCTGGCGTTCTTCCCCTTGTCAGCAGCCAGCTACCGTTCCATGGCCAAGATGCGTGTCGTGGCGCCCAAGCTGGAGCAGATCAAGAAGCAGTATGGCGACGACCGTGAACGCCTGAACAAGGCCATGATGGAGCTGTACAAGACCGAGAAGATCAACCCGCTGGGCGGCTGCCTGCCGGTGCTGATCCAGATTCCGGTGTTCATCGCGCTGTATTGGGCCATCCTGTCGAGCGTCGAGCTGCGCCACGCGCCATTCTTCGGCTGGATCACCGACCTGTCGGCGACCGACCCGTACTTTGTCCTGCCCATCATCATGGGCGTCAGCATGCTGATCCAGACCAAGCTGAACCCGGTACCGCCGGATCCCATGCAGGCCAAATTGATGCAGATCATGCCGATAGCCTTCAGCGTGGTATTTTTCTTCTTCCCGGCCGGACTGGTGTTGTATTCCATCGTGAACAACATCCTCTCCATCGCCCAGCAGTGGTATATCAACAGCGGAACCGAAGCCGCACGCAAAGGTGGCGCCAAAGCCTGACAACATCGCGGCGATCGCCACCGCCCCCGGGCGCGGTGGCATCGGCGTGGTGCGGGTATCCGGACACGGTTTGGCCGCAATGGCCGCCACATTGACCGGACGCCAACTTACCCCCAGATCTGCGACTTACACCCATTTTTTAGCTGCCGACGGCAGCGTGCTTGATCAGGGTATTGCCCTGTTCTTTCCCGCTCCCCATTCCTATACCGGTGAAGAAGTACTGGAGCTGCAGGGCCACGGCGGTCCAGCCGTGCTGCAATCAATTCTGCATCGCTGTCTGGAACTGGGCGCAAGGTTGGCCCAACCGGGCGAATTTACCCAGCGCGCTTTCCTAAACGACAAGATGGATCTCGCCCAGGCTGAAAGCGTGGCCGATCTGATCGATGCCACCACCGAACAAGCAGCGCGCAGCGCCATGCGCTCCTTGCAAGGGGAGTTCTCAGCCGCCATCCATAACGCAGTCTCGCGACTCATCGATCTGCGCATGCTGGTCGAAGCGACGCTGGATTTTCCCGAGGAAGAGATTGAGACGAGCGACCGTGAGCTTTGCAGCAGTAAACTCGCCGCTTTGAGGGCGGAACTGGCACGTATCGAAGGCTTGGCGAAGCAGGGCAGTATTTTGCGCGAGGGGGCGCAGGTGGTGCTCGTGGGCGCACCCAACGCCGGTAAGTCCAGCTTGCTTAACCGCTTTGCGGGCGAAGAGATTGCGCTGGTAAGTGAGATCCCCGGCACGACCCGCGACTCGATACGCCAATCCATGCAGGTTCGCGGCGTGCCTTTGCATCTGATCGACACCGCCGGGCTGCGCGAAACGACCGATGTCGTCGAACAGATGGGCATAGACCGCACGCTACAGGCGCTGACACGGGCCGATGTGGTACTGGTGTTGCTGGACGAGTCGCAACAGCGCGCCGAACCGGAAGACCAGGCAGTGCTGGCGCAACTGCCGGCCAAGACGCCACGCCTGTACCTGCACAACAAGATCGACCTGAGCGGACATCAGCCCGGCGTCGAAGTGCGCGAAGAGAAAGCGCATATCTACCTGTCGGCCAAGACTGGGGCGGGCATGGCTTTGCTGGAAGAAAAGCTGCTGGAGATCATCGGTTGGCATCAGGAAACCGGTGTCTTCATGGCGCGGGCACGTCATCTTGAAGCACTTGCAAGCGCCGCTGGACACTTGGAGGCGTCCAAACAACAACTTGATCGCCCTGAACTTTTTGCCGAAGAATTACGCAACGCACAGGAAGCACTCAACAGCATTACAGGCGAATTCACAGCAGACGACCTGTTAGGTGAGATATTCAGCCGCTTTTGCATCGGAAAATAGCGGAAAAGTGTTTCACGTGAAACATTTTGACGTGCTTTAGTTTTCGTCGGATTTATCTTTTGGGGTATGATGCGCGTCCTCATTTTGGTGGTGACGAATGCGCGACCCGAAACAATTCGATGTCATTGTGATCGGTGGCGGCCATGCCGGGACGGAAGCCGCGCTGGCCAGTGCTCGCGCGGGTTGCGCGACGCTGTTGCTCACCCACAACATCGAAACACTGGGCGTGATGTCCTGCAACCCGTCCATCGGCGGTATCGGAAAAGGCCATTTAGTCAAGGAAGTAGATGCGCTGGGCGGCGCCATGGCAGCCGCAACGGACGAAGGTGGCATCCAGTTTCGCATCCTTAACGCCTCCAAAGGTCCGGCAGTGCGCGCGACTCGCGCTCAGGCAGACCGAGCGCTATACAAACAGGCTATCCGCAATCGCATCGAGAACCAGCAAAATCTGTGGCTGTTTCAGCAACCCGTAGAAAAACTCATTCTGAAACAAGGACGTGTCATCGGTGTGCAGACTCAGCTTGGTCTGAGCTATCACGCGAAGACCGTGGTGCTCACGACCGGGACTTTCCTGGCCGGACTGGTGCATGTCGGCCTGACCAACTATCCGGCTGGGCGCGCGGGCGATCCGCCTTCTGTAGGGCTGGCAAAGGATCTGCGTGAACTGGGCATGCCGACCGGACGACTGAAGACCGGGACTCCGCCACGCATCGACGGCCGCACGATCGATTATTCCATGATGCAAGAACAGCACGGCGATACGCCGGTTCCGGTGTTCTCTTTCATGGGGCGCGCGGAACAGCATCCGCGCCAAATGCCCTGCTGGGTGACCCAGACCAATGCAAGAACCCACGAAATCATCCGCAACGGTTTGGGTGAGTCTCCTTTATTTACGGGCGTCATCGAGGGAGTAGGCCCTCGCTATTGTCCGTCCATCGAAGACAAGATCACCCGCTTCGCGGGCAAGGACTCGCACCAGATCTTCCTCGAGCCGGAAGGGCTGAGCACGCACGAGATCTACCCGAACGGCATCTCGACCAGTCTTTCCTACGATACCCAGCTCGCGCTGGTGCGCTCGATCAAGGGACTGGAGAACGCCCACATCACGCGTCCCGGGTATGCCATCGAATACGATTATTTCGATCCGCGCGGTTTGAAGATGTCGCTGGAGAGCAAAACCATCTCCGGCCTGTTCCTGGCCGGGCAGATCAACGGCACCACCGGCTACGAAGAGGCGGCGGCGCAGGGATTGCTGGCCGGCGCGAATGCCGCGCTGCAAGCGCAGGAAAAAGATACCTGGTGCCCGCGTCGCGATGAAGCCTATCTTGGTGTGCTGGTCGACGACCTGATCACGCGCGGCGTGTCCGAGCCATACCGCATGTTTACCAGCCGCGCGGAATATCGTTTGCAGTTGCGCGAAGACAATGCCGACATGCGCCTGACCGAGATCGGTCGCAAACTGGGTCTGGTCGATGACGTGCGCTGGCAGGCCTTCGAAGAAAAGCGCGAAAAGATTGCACGCGAACTCGAGCGCCTGAAGTCGACCTGGGTCAATCCTCGTATGCTGGACAAGGCCGACGCCGAGCGCGTACTGGGCAAGGAGATCGAGCGCGAATATTCCCTGTATGACTTGTTGCGCCGGCCGGAAGTGACATATGAATCGCTGATGACTTTGCCGGGCGTACAAAATGCCGAGGCGGCGAGCGTCGCCGAGCAGGTCGAAATCCTGGCCAAGTACCACGGCTACATCGAACGCCAGCGCGACGAGATCGCGCGTCAGGAAGGTTATGAAACGACAGAGTTGCCGATTGACATGGATTACTCGGTCGTGCGCGGACTGTCGATCGAAGTCCGGCAGAAACTGAACCAGCACAAACCGGAGACGCTTGGCCAGGCTGCGCGCATCTCCGGCGTGACCCCGGCAGCGATCTCGTTGTTGCTCGTGCATCTGAAACGGGGCTTCAAACAAGACAAAGCGGCATGAGTCTCGAAAAAGAATTGGCTGCAGGCGTCGCACAGATGGGCATAGCGGCCACGCCGGAACAGCAGGCGAAACTGCTGGACTATCTGGCGCTGCTGCACAAGTGGAACGCGGTGTACAACCTCACCGCGATACGCCAGCCCGAGCAAATGGTGAGCAATCACTTGATCGACAGCTTAGCCGTACTGCCGCATCTGTGGCCGCAGCGCTGGCTGGATGTGGGTTGCGGCGGCGGACTGCCTGGACTGGTGCTGGCAGTGATGCGACCGGAATGGTCGTTCACCCTGATGGACAGCAACAGCAAGAAGACCGGCTTCGTGCAACAAGCCGCCATCGAACTGGGGCTGCGTAACGTGGAAGTCCGTTGCGGCAGGGTGGAACAGTGGCAAACGGAAAAGAAGTTCGACGGGATCATCTCGCGCGCGTTTGCCGAAGTTGTGGATTTTGTCTCGCTGACGCAGCATCTGTTGGCGGACGGAGGTCGTTGGGCAGCGATGAAGGGGATGCCGGAGCAGGAACTGGCCAAGCTGCCCGAAGGGATAGAAGTAGAGAAGGTAATCACATTGCAGGTTCCTAAACTAGAAGCGGCCCGCAGTCTGGTCGTGTTGGGGGTAATAAAAAAATGAGCAAGATATTGGCGATCACCAATCAAAAAGGCGGCGTGGGCAAGACCACTACCACCGTCAATCTGGCGGCCAGTCTGGGCGCGGCGAAACAGCGCGTGCTACTGATCGACCTTGACCCGCAGGGCAACGCCACCATGGGCAGCGGCATCAACAAGGCCGATCTGGAAGCGACCGTCTATGACGTGTTGCTGGGCGAAAAAACCATCGCCGAAGCGCGCATCAGGTCGGAATCATGCAAATACGACGTGTTGCCTGCCAATCGCGAACTGGCCGGTGCCGAGATCGAACTGGTGGATGTGGAAGGGCGCGAGATGCGTCTGAAAGAAGAGATCGAGCCGGTCCTGAACGAATATGACTACATCCTGATCGATTGCCCGCCAGCGCTGAATCTGCTCACACTGAACGGCTTGTGCGCCGCAAAATCGGTGATGATCCCGATGCAATGCGAATACTACGCACTGGAAGGTTTGAGCGATCTGGTCAATACCATCCGCAAAGTGCGCGAAAACCTGAACCCGGAGCTGGAAATCGAAGGTCTGTTGCGCACCATGTTTGACCCGCGCAATGCGTTGGCGCAACAAGTCTCGGACCAATTGCAGCAACACTTCGGCGACAAAGTCTATCGCACCGTCATTCCGCGCAACGTGCGTCTGGCTGAAGCGCCCAGCTTCGGTATCCCGGCGCTGTATCACGACAGCCAGTCCAAGGGGACGCTGGCCTATCTGGCGCTGGCGGGCGAAATGCTCAACAATTCGACGGCGCAAGTCGCGGCATAACAAGTTTCAAATAAGGGAAAATCATGGCAAAACCGATCAAGGGCCTGGGGCGCGGTTTGGACGCGCTGCTTTCGGGCAACAGCACATCGAAACAGAACGACGTATTGCGCGACCTGAAAGTCGAGCAACTCAAGCCCGGCAAATATCAGCCGCGCAGCCGCATGGACGAAGCATCGCTGAACGAACTCGCGGCTTCGATCCGGGTGCAGGGCGTGATGCAGCCCATCCTGGCGCGCGAACTGCCGGAAGGTGGTTACGAGATCATCGCCGGTGAGCGCCGCTGGCGTGCGGCGCAACTGGCCGAACTGAAGATCGTGCCGGTCATCGTGCGCAAAGTACCGGACAACGCAGCACTGGCCATGGCGCTGATCGAGAACATCCAGCGCGAAGACCTGAACCCGCTGGAAGAAGCCATCGGTATCCAGCGTCTGATCGACGAATTCCAGATGACACACCAGGCTGCTGCTGATGCGGTCGGCCGCTCGCGCAGTGCAGCCAGTAACCTGCTGCGTCTGCTCAAACTGCCGCAAGCCGTGCTGGATATGCTGATGGAAGGTTCGCTGGACATGGGTCATGCACGCGCACTGCTCTCGCTCGAAGGCGCGCAACAGGTACTGCTGGCCAACAAGATCGTTCTCGAAGGCCTGTCGGTACGCGAAGCTGAGAAGCTGGTGCAACAACAGGGCGAAGCGGCACCGGCGAAAACGACATCCGGCAAGCAAGCGGGCAAAACGAATCGCGATACCCAGCAATTGCAGGAGGAATTGAGCGCCCAATTGGGCGCGCGCGTCGAGATCAAGTCCAACAGCAAGGGCGGCGGCAAACTTCTCATCGAATATTCCAGCAACGACCACCTCGATGAACTGCTCAGCGGACTCAGAAAAGGACGCTGAGATGGGCGATGCGGAAGCCGGAACCGCGCAACAGGGTTTGACACCCCAGCTGAACGCCGCTATCATCTCGGCGCTTTTTCGAGCCGAAGTCCAAGAAAAACGATTGGCGCGCAGGGTTGTCGGGCTTCAGGCCCTGGTCATCCTGGTCGCCGCAGGCACAGCCTATGGCTGGGAAAGCACGCCGCAACATGCGATAGCAGTGTTAGGTGGAGGAGGGGTTTCCGTTCTCAATGGTGCACTGCTGGCTTGGCGGATGTCCCGAGCGGCCTTGTACCCTGCCCATGACGCGCATCAACAATTACGGCTTATTTATTTTTACGCTGCCGAGCGATTCCTGGCAGTCGTGGCATTGCTGGGAATCTGCCTGGCGGTGCTGAAATTTTCGCCACTTGCATTACTGGGTGGCTTTGTATTGGGGCAAGCGGTGCTGTTGGTGGCCCGTTTGTTGTTAAAGATCAAGACTGAAAGCGGCGTAAAAAATGTCCAGTGAAATGGTGAATGAAACGGGTGAAGTAGCGCACGAAGCAGCGCATACATCTGCTGAATACATCAGGCACCACCTGCAGAATCTGACCTATGGCCAATTGCCGGATGGTAGCTGGGGCGTTGCCCATAGCGCCGAAGAAGCCAAGGAAATGGGTTTCTGGGCACTCAATCTGGATACTTTCATCATGTCGCTGCTGTTGGGCGCGGTGATCATGTTCCTGTTCCGCCGTGTTGCCACGAGCATCGTTACCGGTGCACCGAGCGGTCTGCAGAACTTTTGCGAATGGGCCATCGAATTCGTCGATAACAGCGTGCGCGGTTCATTCTCGGCCAAGAACAACATGGTCGCTCCGCTGGCGCTGACCATCTTCTTCTGGGTCTTCAGCATGAACCTGATGGACTTGATCCCCATCGACTGGGTTCCCGGTCTGCTGGGTCTGCTGGGCGTTCCATTCTTCAAAGTCGTTCCTTCCACCGATCCTAACGCAACCTTTGGCATGGCCATCGGCGTGTTCCTGCTGGTGCTGTACTACAGCGTCAAGATGAAAGGCTTCGGCGGTTTCATGGGCGAGCTGACATTGCAGCCGTTCGGCAAGTGGGGCATGCCGGTCAACTTCCTTCTGGAAGGCGTCAACCTGATCGCTAAACCGATCTCGCTGGCATTGCGTCTGTTCGGCAACATGTATGCGGGCGAAATGATCTTCATCCTGATCGCGCTGATGGGCGGCGCATGGGCAGGCTTCAGCATGGGCGGCGTAACCCTGTTCGGTTCGCAGATCCTGTTGTCGCTGGGCTGGGCGATATTCCACATCCTGATCGTGACCCTGCAGGCGTTCATTTTCATGACGCTGACCGTGGTCTATCTGGACATGGCGCATCAGGAACACCACTGATTTTCGGTTTCATTAACATCAACATCACTTTTATCAAATAGGAGAAATACAAATGGAAATGGCAAACGCACTGCTGTACATCGCTGGCGCATTGATGATGGGTCTGGGCGCTCTCGGCGCAGCCGTCGGTATCGGTATCCTCGGTGGCCGCTTCCTGGAAGGCGCAGCTCGTCAACCGGAACTGATCCCGATGTTGCGTACCCAGTTCTTCGTTGTGATGGGTCTGGTCGACGCCGTTCCGATGATCGCTGTTGGTATCGCGATGTACGTTCTGTTCGCTGTGGCTTAATCCTCGCGACAAGAAACGCTTAACTAAGAAAGGTAGCTTGCATGAATATCAATGCAACTCTTCTCGCCCAACTGATCATGTTCGCGCTGTTTGTCTGGTTCTGCATGAAGTTCGTCTGGACGCCCATCGTGGCTGCGCTGGACGCACGCAAGAAGCTGATCGCAGACGGACTGGCTGATGCCGAGCGTGCCAAGCACGACCTCGAACTGGCCTCCAAGCGTGCTGCAGAGATCCTGCGCGAAGCGAAGGAAAAGGCGGGCGAGATCGTGACCAATGGCGAAAAACGCGCCAGCGAGATCGTCGAAGAAGCCAAGGGTCAAGCCAAGGTGGAGGGTGACCGTATCGTTGCCGGCGCCAAGGCCGAGATCGATCAGGAAGTGTTCCGCGCCAAAGAACAGTTGCGCACGCAGGTTTCTGCGATCGCTCTGGCCGGCGCAGGCAAGATCCTCGGTCGCGAGATCGATGCCAAGGCACATAACGATCTGCTCGACAAACTCGTCGCGGAAATCTGAACGCCATGTCCGAAGCCATAACCACTGCACGCCCGTATGCCCAAGCGGCATTCGACGAGGCGCAAAAGCTGAACGCCCTGAAGGCATGGTCGGAGATGTTGCTGTCTCTGGCCGGGGCGGTCGAACATCCCGAAGTGCGCGCCGTCGTCACCAATCCGCGCGTTGCCAAGAAACAGGTCGAAGGCCTGATGGAAGCGCTGGTCGGCAAAGATGCCAGCGCGCAGCAGCGCAACTTCGTGCGCATCCTGGCCGACAACCAGCGTCTGCTGGTGTTGCCCGAGATCTCCGGTCTGTTCGAGGCGCTCAAGGCGGATGCGGAAAAGACCGTCAACGTGGTGGTGGACTCTGCATTCGAACTGTCTGCCGCACAACAGGACAAGATCGTCAGCTCGCTCAAAAAGCGCCTGGGTCGCGAGATCAAGCTGGTCTGTCAGATCAACAAAGAATTGCTGGGTGGCGTAGTGATCCGTGCCGGAGACAAAGTGATCGACGGTTCTGCACGCACCCGACTCGGTGAAATGGCGAACGCGCTAGCCTGATAAAGAATTATCAAGAATGAGGAAATCCAGATGAAGCTCAACCCTTCCGAAATTAGCAATTTGATCCGCAGTCGCATCGATAACTTCGAAGCACTGACCCAGGCGCGCACCGAAGGTACGGTGGTCAGCGTGACCGACGGTATCGTTCGCGTGCACGGCTTGTCCGATGTGATGCAGGGCGAGATGCTGGAATTCCCCGGCAACACCTTCGGACTGGCGCTGAACCTCGAGCGCGACTCCGTCGGAGCCGTTATTCTGGGTGAATACGAACACATCACCGAAGGCGATACAGTCAAATGTACCGGCCGCATCCTGGAAGTGCCGGTCGGCCCCGAACTGCGCGGTCGCGTAGTGAACGCGCTGGGCCAGCCCATCGACGGTAAAGGTCCGGTCAACGCCAAGATGACCGACAAGATCGAAAAGGTCGCCCCGGGTGTTATCGCGCGTAAGTCTGTTGACCAGCCCGTGCAAACCGGTCTGAAGTCCATCGACGCCATGGTTCCCGTCGGCCGCGGCCAGCGCGAACTGATCATTGGCGACCGCCAGACCGGCAAGACCGCTGTTGCCGTTGACGCCATCATCAACCAGAAGGGTCAGAACATGACCTGTATCTACGTCGCTATCGGCCAGAAAGCATCGACCGTCGCCAACGTGGTACGCAAACTGGAAGAGCACGGCGCGCTGGAATACACCATCGTTGTGGCAGCTACCGCTTCCGACTCCGCTGCGATGCAATTCCTGGCACCGTACGCCGGTTGCACCATGGGCGAATACTTCCGTGACCGTGGCGAAGACGCACTGATCGTTTACGACGACTTGACCAAGCAAGCCTGGGCCTATCGTCAGATCTCCCTGCTGCTGCGCCGTCCGCCGGGCCGCGAAGCTTATCCCGGCGACGTGTTCTATCTGCACTCGCGCCTGCTGGAGCGCGCTGCCCGCGTGAACGCAGAATTCGTCGAGAAATTCACCAACGGCGCCGTCAAAGGCAAGACCGGTTCGCTGACCGCATTGCCGATCATCGAAACACAGGCAGGTGACGTGTCCGCATTCGTGCCGACCAACGTTATCTCCATCACCGATGGCCAGATCTTCCTGGAAGCCGACCTGTTCAACGCCGGTATCCGTCCCGCGATCAACGCCGGTGTATCGGTGTCCCGCGTGGGTGGCGCAGCACAGACCAAGGTCATCAAGAAGCTGGGTGGCGGTGTGCGTCTGGCACTGGCCCAGTACCGTGAACTGGCTGCGTTCGCGCAGTTCGCTTCCGATCTGGACGAGTCGACCCGCAAGCAGCTCGAGCGCGGTCGCATGGTGACCGAACTGATGAAGCAATTGCAGTACTCGCCGCTGTCCATCTCCAAGATGGCCGCAACCCTGTTCGCTGTGAACAAGGGCTACTTCGACGACGTGCCGGTTGCCAAGGCACTGGCGTTCGAATCGGCACTGCATGCTTATCTCGGATCCAAGAACAAGGAATTGTTCGACGCGATCGAATCGACCAAGGACCTGTCCGCAGACAACGAAAAAGTGCTGACAACCGCGATCGAAGCCTTCAAGGCAACTGCAGTCTACTGAGTCGAGGTGAGTTATGGCGGGCAGTAAAGAGATCCGCACCAAGATCAAGAGCGTAGAGAATACGCGCAAGATCACGCGTGCGATGGAAATGGTGGCAGCAGCGAAGATGCGCAAAGCGCAGGAACGCATGCGTGCCGCTCGCCCATACGCCGAGAAGATCCGCAACGTCGCTGCACACTTGTCGCGTGCCAACCCGGAATACAAGCATGCATTCCTGGCCAAGCGTGATAGCGTCAAGAACGTCGGTCTGATCGTCGTCACTTCGGACAAAGGACTGTGCGGTGGTTTGAACACCAACGTGCTGCGTCTGGCAGTGCAGGAAATGAAAACCTGGGAAGGTGAAGGCAAAGGCATCATGGTTTGCCCGATCGGCAACAAGGGTTTCAGTTTCATGAACCGCATCGGCGCCAAGGTCCAATCGCACCTGACCGGCCTGGGCGACACACCGCACATCGAGAAATTGATCGGTGCAGTGAAGGCCATGCTGGATGCCTATGTCGCCGGCGAGATCGACGCGATCTACCTGAGCTACAACCACTTCGTCAACACGATGAAGCAGGAGCCGCGCGTTGAACAGTTGTTGCCGTTGAGCGGCGAGCAACTGGGCACGAGCGAAGGCAACTGGGATTACATCTACGAGCCGGATGCGAAGAAAGTCATCGACGAGCTGCTGCTGCGTTACATCGAATCCCTGGTGTATCAGGCCGTGGTCGAGAATATGGCTTCCGAGCAAAGCTCGCGCATGGTGGCGATGAAAGCCGCTTCCGACAACGCGAAGAGCGTCATCGGCGAGCTCAAACTGGTTTACAACAAAGCGCGTCAGGCAGCGATTACGAAAGAGATTTCGGAGATCGTTGGTGGTGCGGCAGCGATCGGTTGATCGGCAACGAATTCAGAATTAATTTAGACGGGGAATCTTAAAATGAGTCAAGGAAAGATTGTTCAGTGTATCGGCGCGGTGGTTGACATCGAGTTTCCGCGCGACCAAATGCCCAAGGTATATGAAGCCTTGACGCTGGCAGATGCCGGCAATTCCACTGCCGAAGTCGGCCTGACCTTCGAGGTCGAGCAGCAACTGGGTGACGGCGTTGTGCGTACCATCGCGATGGGTTCTTCCGACGGTCTGCGTCGCGGCATGGCCGTGAATGCAACCGGCAATGCGATCCAGGTTCCGGTCGGTACCGGCACACTGGGCCGCATCATGGACGTGCTGGGTCGCCCGATCGACGAGATCGGCCCGATCAAGTGCACCGAAAAGCGCTCGATCCACCAACCCGCTCCCAAGTTCGACGAACTGTCTCCCTCCGTTGACCTGCTGGAAACCGGCATCAAGGTGATCGACCTGGTTTGTCCGTTCGCCAAGGGCGGCAAAGTCGGCCTGTTCGGCGGCGCCGGCGTGGGCAAGACCGTGAACATGCTGGAACTCATCAACAACATCGCCAAGCAACACGCGGGTCTGTCCGTGTTCGCCGGTGTGGGTGAGCGTACCCGCGAAGGTAACGACTTCTATCACGAGATGACCGATGCAGGCGTTATCGACAAGGAAGACTTCACCAAGTCCAAAGTCGCGATGGTGTTCGGCCAAATGAACGAGCCGCCCGGCAACCGTCTGCGCGTTGCGCTGTCCGGTTTGACCATGGCTGAAAAATTCCGTGACGAAGGCCGTGACATCTTGTTCTTCGTGGACAACATCTACCNNGAAGAAATGGGCCGTCTGCAAGAGCGTATCACCTCGACCAAGGTTGGTTCGATCACTTCCATCCAGGCCGTTTACGTGCCGGCGGACGACTTGACCGACCCGTCTCCTGCGACCACCTTCTTGCACCTGGACTCCACCGTCGTGTTGTCCCGCGACATCGCCTCGCTGGGTATCTACCCCGCCGTCGATCCGCTGGACTCCACCTCTCGCCAGCTCGACCCGTTGGTCGTGGGCGAAGAGCACTACAACGTCGCCCGCGGCGTGCAGCAGACTCTGCAGCGCTACAAAGAGTTGCGCGACATCATCGCGATTCTGGGTATGGACGAATTGGCACCGGAAGACAAACTGGCCGTGGCACGCGCGCGCAAGATCCAACGTTTCCTGTCGCAACCGTTCCACGTTGCCGAAGTGTTCACTGGCGCGCCTGGCAAGTACGTTACCCTGAAGGACACCATCAAGGGCTTCAAGGGTATCGTTAACGGTGAGTACGATCACCTGCCGGAGCAAGCGTTCTACATGGTTGGCGGCATCGAAGAAGCGGTAGAAAAAGCCAAGACGCTGCAATAATAAATTAGGAGCCGATTATGGCAATGACCGTACATGTGGACGTAGTGAGCGCCGAAGAGCAGATCTTCTCCGGCCTTGCTGAAGTCGTCGTAGTACCGGGCGAGATGGGCGAACTGGGTATCTACCCGCGCCATACCGCCCTGATGACCCGCATCAAACCGGGCGCCGTGCGCATCAAGCGTCCGGACCAGGAGCAGGAAGAGTTGATCTACGTGTCCGGCGGCATGCTGGAAGTGCAGCCCAACGTCGTCACCATCCTGGCCGACACCGCGATCCGCGGTGCCGATCTGGACGAGGCGCGCGCGCTGGAAGCCAAGCAATCCGCAGAAGAAGCGATGAAGAACCGCACTTCCGATATCGACTACGCGCAAGCGCAAGCCGAGTTGGCAGAAGCCATCGCCCAACTGCGTGCCATCCAGCAACTGCGCAAGCACACACACTAAGCGATACTGTTTCGGAATCGAACAAAAAAGCAGCTTCGGCTGCTTTTTTGTTGTCCGGGCGATATACTTCGCCATCCTTGCAAAGCCCCGAAAATGAATCCTTTGAACATCGTCATCCTCGCTGCCGGCAAAGGTACGCGTATGTATTCCGACAAGCCCAAAGTGCTGCACGCGCTGGCGGGCAAGCCGCTGGTGCAGCATGTGCTGGATTGCGCGGCGTCCTTGCAACCGCAACAAGTGTGCGTGGTGTACGGCCACGGCGGCGATGCGGTGCCGCAGGCCATGCAGCAATACGGCGCAACGTTCGTGATCCAGGAACCACAGCTTGGTACCGGCCATGCGGTGCAGCAGGCTATCCCGCACCTCAAAAACGACAGCCGCACGCTGGTGCTTTATGGCGACGTGCCGCTGACCCGGCACAGCACCCTGCACCAGATGCAGCAAGCGGGAGAAGGGCTAGTGCTGCTCACTGTAAATCTCGACAACCCCACCGGCTATGGCCGCATCGTGCGCGACAAACAGGGCGATGTGCAGTGCATCGTCGAACAGAAAGACGCTTCGCCCGAGCAGCTTGAGATCAGGGAAGTGAACACCGGCATCATGCTCGCGCCGACCGCCAAGTTGCGAGAATGGCTGGGCAAGCTGGGGAACAGCAATGCACAAGGCGAGTACTACCTCACCGACATCGTGGCGATGGCCGTGCAGCAGGGTGTGCCGGTGCATACCGTGCAACCCGCGCAGCGCTGGGAAGTGGAAGGTATCAACAACAAGAACCAACTCGCTGCGCTGGAGCGCATCTGGCAGCAGGAAGTTGCCGGCAAACTCATGGCTCAGGGTGTGACCCTGGCCGACCCGGCACGCATAGACGTGCGTGGTGAATTGTCCTGCGGGCGCGATGTCGAGATCGATGTCGGCTGCATCTTTGAAGGCAAAGTGACCTTGGGCGACCGCGTGCATATCGGCGCCTATACTGTTATTCGCAATGCGCTCGTCGCGCAAGACACCCTGATCGCACCCTATAGTCACATCGACAGCAGCGAAGTCGGTGCCAACTGCCACATTGGCCCCTATGCGCGTCTGCGCCCCGGAAGCAAACTGCATGACGATGCGCATGTCGGCAATTTCGTCGAGATCAAGAATAGCGAGATCGGCAAAGGCAGCAAAGCCAACCACCTGAGCTATATCGGCGACAGCACCGTGGGTAGCCGTGTCAACATCGGCGCGGGTACCATCACCTGCAACTACGATGGCGCAAACAAATTCCGCACCGTAATCGAAGACGACGCCTTCATCGGCTCGGATACGCAACTCGTCGCACCCGTGACGGTGGGCAAGGGCGCGACAATCGGTGCCGGCTCGACCATCACCAAAGATGTGCCTGCCGGGGAACTGACCTTGTCGCGCAGCAAACAAATGACCATCGTCGGCTGGCAACGTCCAGTGAAAGGGAAAAAATAGTATGTGTGGAATTGTAGGCGCCGTCGCCAAACGAAATATCGTCTCTGTTCTCGTAAACGGCCTGTTGCGCCTGGAATACCGCGGCTATGACTCGGCCGGTCTGGTGGTCGTGAACGAGGGCAAACTGGATCGCGTGCGCAG
This sequence comes from Gallionellaceae bacterium, assembly GCA_003445795.1. GTDB lineage: Bacteria > Pseudomonadota > Gammaproteobacteria > Burkholderiales > Gallionellaceae > Sideroxyarcus. The sequence continues at coordinate 56,951 of DMCN01000091.1, read as the reverse complement.
CATCGGCCGCGTCGCAGAGTTGGCGCAGAAAAGTGCCAACACTTACGGCGAACTGGGCATCGCCCACACCCGCTGGGCTACGCACGGTGTGCCGAGTGAACGCAACGCCCACCCGCATATCAGCCGCAACCTCATCGCCGTGGTGCACAACGGCATCATCGAGAACTACGAAGAACTGCGCAATGATCTGACTGCGCACGGCTACGAGTTCACATCCGACACCGACACAGAAGTCATCGCTCACCTGATCCACAGCCACTATGCCCAGGGCAGTCTGCTGGTTGCGACACAGATGGCGTTGGCACAACTGGTCGGCGCCTATGCGATCGGTGTTGTCGCCGCCGACAACCCGCACCAACTCATAGCCGCACGCAAAGGCAGCCCGCTGCTGCTGGGTGTGGGAGAGGGTGAGCACTTCGTTGCATCCGACATGTCGGCGCTGCTGCAGGTCACCAAGAACGTGGTGTATCTGGAGGAAGGCGATGTGGTCGAGGTGAATCTGGCCAACTACCGCATCTTTGACGCGGTGGGAAATGCCGTGCAGCGCGAGGTGCATGTCAGCCAACTCAACAACGACAGCGTGGAACTGGGCGAGTACCAGCACTACATGCAGAAAGAGATCCACGAGCAGCCGCAGGCGCTGGCCGACACGCTGGAATCAGTGTGTAACAGCCAATCCATGGTACCCGGCATCTTTGGCGCCGAAGCCAACACCATCTTCCCGCAGATCGACAGCATCCTCATCCTCGCCTGCGGCACCAGCAACCATGCGGGACAGGTCGCCCGCTACTGGCTGGAAGAGATTGCGGGCATCCCCTGCGCGGTCGAGATCGCCAGCGAATATCGCTATCGCACCAGTGTCGCCAATCCCAAGACGCTGGTGGTCACTATCTCCCAATCCGGCGAAACAGCAGACACGCTGGCTGCGCTGAACCACGCCAAGACCACCGGACACGCCTTTACGCTGGCCATCTGCAACGTGCCGGAAAGCGCCATCATCCGCCAATCGAAGCTGCGTTTCCTGACCCGGGCCGGTCCCGAGATCGGCGTCGCTTCGACCAAAGCCTTCACCACCCAGCTAGCCTCGCTGTTTTTGCTGACGCTGGTGCTGGCGAAGTTGCGCGGACGTCTGGATGTGAACCGTGAACAGCAGTACCTGCACGAGCTGCGCCATTTGCCTGCCGCTGTGCAGAAAGTATTGGCTTTGGAACCGAAGATCGCCGAGATGTCGAAACACTTCGCCGACAAGCACCATGCCCTGTTCCTCGGTCGCGGCATGCATTTCCCGATTGCGGCCGAAGGTGCGCTCAAGCTCAAGGAGATCTCCTACATCCACGCCGAGGCTTATCCGGCGGGTGAGCTCAAGCACGGCCCGCTGGCGCTGGTCGACAAGGATATGCCGGTGGTGTCGGTCGCGCCGAACGACAGCCTGCTGGAAAAGTTGAAATCCAACTTGCAGGAAGTCCGTGCCCGAGGTGGTGAATTGTATGTTTTCGCCGATGCGAATACCCACATGAAAGAAGCTGAAGGCATCCATATCCTGCAAATGCCCGAACACGCAGGCTTTCTCAGCCCTATTCTGCACACGGTCCCGCTGCAACTGTTGGCATATTACGTAGCATTGCAAAAGGGAACGGATGTAGACAAGCCGAGAAATCTCGCCAAATCAGTCACGGTTGAATAATACCGTTGCTATGGCGATGTTTCCCGGCTTGCGGTGAAGACAAACCTGCGCAGCAGGTTAAGCCCGTAAGGGCGGTCGGAGCCACAAGCCCGTAGTTAAAGGTCCATCAACATCCGTTCCCACACCGAGGAGAGAACATGGCGGTCATCGCCGTATTCAACCAAAAGGGCGGCGTGGGAAAAACCACCACCTGTCTGAATCTAGCAGCTGCGCTGTCATTGGCGCAGCGCAGTCCCATTGCGATCGATATGGATCCGCAGGGACACCTGAGCCTGGCTTGCGGGCTGAAGAACGGTACCAACCAGGAGCGCAGCATAGCTGCGTTCTTCCGCGACAAGACCCCGCTGGCCAAGCTGCTGCACAACACGCCAGCCGGCTGGCAACTGATACCCGCGACATTGGAGCTTTCCAAGATTGATGCCCTGTACGGCAGCGACCCGCAGGCCGCGAAGATGCTGAAGCAGGGCCTGGGTGAAGAGCTGACACTTACCGGCGCGCCCATCCTCATCGATTGCTGCCCGATGCTCGGTGTGCTGACGTTGAATGCCTTGCTGGCGTCGGACCGGGTGCTGATCCCGGTATCGGCAGATTATCTGTCGCAACACGGAGTGCACCGCCTGGATGCGGCACTGAACGTGCTGGAAAAGAAACTGCAGCGCAGTTTCGAGCGCCGCATCGTGGTGACCCGGTTCGATTCGCGCAGAAAACTTTCCTACGATATCTACGACAAGCTCAAGGAACGCTACGGTAATCTGGTGTGCAAAACTCGTATCGGTGAAACAGTGGCACTGGCCACCAGCCCGATGCATGGTCTGGATGTGTTCGCCTACGCGCCGCAAAGTCCCGGCGCGGCGGACTATAAGGCGCTAGCCAAGGAACTGATGGACAGCGGATTCGTCTAGACGAAGTATGTGTAGGCGGCGAACAGCAACGAAGTACCCAACAGAAGCGCAATGACCATCAACCAGGCATTGCGCTTTTTTTGTTGGATGAGCATCTCGAGCAACAGCGGCGCCGCCCGCGCCGCCAGATTGTCATTCAGGCGCTCATGCAACAGACGCGGCAACTGCGGCAGCAGGTTCGCAAAACGCGGTGCTTCGCTGCGCAAGGCCTTGATGAATCCGCGCCAGCCGACCTGCTCGCTCATCCAGCGTTCCAGCCACGGTTTGGCGGTCTTCCAAAGGTCGAGCTCGGGATCAAGCTGCAATCCCAAACCCTCAACATTGAGCAGCGTTTTCTGCAGCAACACCAGCTGCGGCTGTATCTCGATGCCGAAGCGGCGCGAAGTCTGGAACAGGCGCAGCAGCACCTTGCCGAATGAGACATCGCGCAGCGGCTTGTCGAAGATGGGTTCGCAAACCGAGCGGATCGCCGCTTCGAATTCATCCACGCGGGTATCGGCCGGCGCCCAGCCTGATTCGATGTGCAGTTCGGCCACGCGCTTGTAGTCGCGGTTGAAGAAGGCGATGAAATTCTGCGCGAGGTAGTTCTTGTCGACATCGGTGAGCGTGCCCACGATGCCGAAATCCATCGCCACATAGCGTCCGTCGCGGGTCACCAGGATATTGCCCGGGTGCATGTCGGCGTGGAAAAAGCCGTCGCGGAAGACCTGTGTATAGAAGATTTCGACGCCATTGGCAGCCAGCTTGCTCAGGTCGACACCCGCAGCCCGCAGCCCCGGAACGTTGCCGATAGGCAGTCCGTGCATGCGTTCCATCACCATGACAGTTTCTGAGCACCAGTCCCAATAGACTTCCGGTACCAGCAGCAGTTTGGCATCGGCAAAATTGCGACGTAGTTGGCTGCAATTGGCAGCCTCGCGCATCAGGTCCAGCTCGTCGTGCAGGTACTTCTCGAACTCGGCGACCACCAGCTTGGGCTTCAGGCGCTTGCCGTCTTCCCACCAGCGTTCCATCAACCCGGCACAGATATCCAGCAAAGCCACGTCATGCGCGATAACGCGCGAGATGCCGGGGCGCAGGATCTTGACGGCAGCCTTGCGCCCATCCGGCAGGGTGGCGAAATGCACTTGAGCGACAGAAGCGCTGGCGACCGGGATCTCGTCGAACTCGGCAAATACATCATGCAGCGGTTTGCCGTAGGCGGCTTCCAGCAAAGAGACAGCCTGCGCGGAAGCGAATGGCGGCACCCGATCCTGCAGTTTGGCCAACTCGTCGGCGATGTCGGTGGGGATCAGATCGCGGCGTGTCGAAAGCATCTGCCCGAACTTGACGAAGATCGGTCCCAGCGTTTCCAGAGCAAGGCGCAGCCGTTCGGCGCGCGGGCGCGCGGTATTGCGGAAGAACAGCAGCAGATTCAGCGGACGGAGCAACCAGCTCGTGCGCTCATGCGCCAGCAGAAACTCGTCCAGACCGAAGCGCAGCACGACGAAGATGATGTTGAGTAATCTGAAGAAACGCATTGCCTACGGTTCCAAAAGAAAAGGGCACGATGAAATCACCGTGCCCTCTAGTTTACTTGAGAAACCCTTAGTTCTGCTGGATACCAGCAAGCAACCAGACAGCTTTGTCGTCTTTCAGGTTCTTCTGCACATGCCAGATCTCGTCGAAGCTTTCGGCCGCGCCGTTGTTCTCGCGCAACTGACCGCTCATGCGTACGCTGGCGATAGCCAGATCGCCCTCGGTCACGACTTCCAGCAAGTCGGTGTTGATGGAGACCACATCGGTCTTCTGTGCCGCGTCACCGCGCTCCTGCATCTGCATCGAGACTTCGGCGAACATCTCCGGCATCGTGTATTCGCGGATGTCGTCCAGGTCCTTGCGGTCATTGGCGGCCTGCAAGCGGATGAAGGTGGTCTTCGCACCGCGCAGGAAGCTGTCCACCGGGAAATCGGCCGGGATGTTGGCCGCTGCTGTGTTGCTTGTGCCGCCGCTCAGGGCTTGTGCAACAGGCTGTTGCGTTCCGCCGTAAGGCGCCCCTGCACCTGCGTATTGCATCGCCGGCTGCTGCTTCTTGCGCAGCATGGACAGCACAAAGAACACCGCGACAGCGCCCAGAATGATCATCATCAGCATGCCCATGCCTTCACCCATACCGAAGTGTGAGAACAGCGCAGCCAGACCCAAACCGGCAGCGATGCCGGCCAATGGGCCGAGCCACTTGTTGCCGGTGGATTGCGGTGCGGCCGGTTGCGCCGGGGTATTCTGCGCGGGCGCAGCGGTCGACTTTTGCGCCGGAGCGCTCAGGGTGCGCTGCTTGCCGAAACTGCCACCGCCGCCGAAGCGCTTGGCCTCGGCATTCGCAGCGAGCAAAGAAAGACTGGTCAGAACAATGGTCAGGAAGATGGCGAAGCGTTTCATGCGGTTCCTTATGAGTGGTTGATACTACGGAAGAAGTTTAAGAGCAAAGAACAGACGCTAATCCCCATTACTGTCCGGGGATTTTGCTGGCCTCTGGCAGCAGTCTGATGTCGTTGACAAAATATTCAGTCTCGCCGAAACACGAGGTCGGCAAGCCTTTATGCTGTTCGTAAATCAGGGCGACACGCTGTCCGACCAGCTGGTTGATCTTGTCAGCAACAGCATCGTCGCGCACCGTGAAAATGAACTTTTCCGGCGCTGCACCGGGCAGAGCCACCAGCGAAAGTTCACCCTCCCAGGTTTTGCAGATCCAGCCCTTGCTGGAAAGTTTCTGCATGAACCCCGCGCGTTCGCCCTCCGAATAGCTCCATTGAAAGGCGATCCAGATATAGCCCGCGAACAGAGCAGCGACGACGACAAGGAAACCGGCAGTAATGGTCAGGGCACTTTTCGGCAGCGGCATGATGTATCCATGAATTAAGGGAAGTGTGGCGGCGATTATAGTCGGGCCAGCTTCACAGTCAGGCGTTTAAAATGGGGCCGGACTGGCGAAGTTCAAGGGCTCGCCGCTCACAGGATGGTTGAAGCTCAGCGAACAGGCATGCAACAACAGGCGCGGCGCACTGGCCGCATCGCCATACAAGGCATCGCCGAGGATGGGATGACCGATGGCAGCAAGATGCACCCTTAGCTGATGGGTGCGTCCGGTGACCGGCTCCAGTTCCACATGTGAATTACTGTTTTCCATACCCAGCAAGCGATAGCGTGTAAGCGAGGGCTTGCCTAGCGTGTGATCGATCATCTGTCTGGGACGGTTCGGCCAGTCGCTGATCAACGGCAGACAGATCTCACCGGCCTCCCGCTCTAGCACGCCGGAAACAATGGCGAGGTAGCGCTTGCTCACCTCGCGCTCCTGAAACATCAGCGAAATCCTGCGCTGCATCCCGGCACCGCGCGCGAACACCATCAGGCCGGAAGTCGCCATATCGAGGCGGTGCACCACCAAGGCATCGGGAAAGGTCTGCAGCAAGCGCGCGGAAAGACAATCCTGCTTGTCCTCCCCGCGTCCCGGCACAGCCAGCATCCCGGCGGGCTTGTTCACCACCAGCAGGGAGTCATCCTGGTAAATCAGTTCGAAAGGGTTATTGCTTGTCATCGCCCTGCGCAGGCGTTGTCGAGACCTGATCGGTCTGAATCTTCTTCGGGCGGTTCTTGCTCGGGTCGGCAAAACGGAAACGCCCCGCCAGCACGCACCCCTTCATGCCGATGTCGCACGGCTTGTTCAGTACCTTCTGGCACTTGCCATCCAGTTCATGCGGACAACCCCAGCCACCCATCTTGAAACCCCATCAAGCCTTTTTAACGAATTCGGTCTTCAGCGACATGGGTCCGATGCCGTCAATCTTGCAATCGATGTCATGGTCTCCGTCCACGAGACGGATGTTCTTTACCTTGGTACCCACCTTCACCACCGCAGACGAACCCTTGACCTTCAGGTCCTTGATCACCGTGATGGTATCGCCGTCCTGCAACACGTTGCCGAACGCATCCTTGAACACCTTGGTCTGCTCGCCAGCCTCAGCGGGCGCGTCTTTCGACCATTCATAGGCGCACTCGGGGCAGACGTAGTTGCTGCCGTCTTCGTAGGTGTATTCGGAACTGCATTTGGGGCATTTTGGCAAAGCGGACATTCAAATTACTCCGTAGTGTGTAGGATGGGTTGATGAAGGAAACCCATCGGGTGCGGGATTATATCGGATGATGGAGATTGCTATGCGCAGCCCATCCTGTGCGGTCTAGAAAACGAAATTGGATAGAACACTGGAGAACATCACAATGAAAAAAACCATAGATAGGAATAACCACCTGCTAGCATTGATACAGAGTGCTGTCAAAGTGTCATCGCTGAGTTGCAGATAACCCTTCCTTGAAATGAACTCCTGTACTCGCCAGAAACCATCCCTTGGGCCAAGCAACAGAGTGGGATAGTCCAAACCTAGGTCATTGAACAACTGCGGGTGATACAGTTGCACATGACGCCGTACTTTTCCGAACGAACTGCCATAGCAAAACATGGAGAAGCACACTCCAACTAGAGCAATAACGAAAAAGATAAGAGCCATCCTGACCGCAACTTGAATTTGGCAACACTTACAACTTATACCCTCTATGCACAGCCACCACCCCACCCGTCATATTGAAGTACTCAACACGCTCCAATCCCGCATCCACCATCATCTGCTTCAACTCTTCCTGTCCAGGATGCATGCGGATGGATTCGGCGAGGTACCGGTAGCTGTCGGCGTCGTTGGCGATGATCTCGCCCATCTTGGGTAGCAGCTTGAAGGAATAAAGGTCGTACATCTTCTCCAGCGGTTTGGCGACTTTGGAGAATTCCAGCACGATTACGCGACCGCCCGGCTTGAGCACGCGGCGCATCTCGCGCAGGGCGGTATCCTTGTGCGTCACGTTGCGCAGGCCGAAGGCGATGCTGACCACATCGAAATAGTTGTCGGGGAAGGGCAGGTGTTCGGCGTCGCACTGCGCGGTCGGTGTGGCTTTGCCTTCGTCGAGCAAACGGTCGCGGCCCACGCGCAGCATGGCGTTGTTGATGTCGGTGAGCACGACCTGGCCGCTGCTGCCGACCTTGTCGAGGAACAAACGCGACAGGTCGCCGGAGCCGCCCGCGATGTCGAGCACGCGCTGGCCTTCATGGACATTCGCCTGTCCCACGGCGAAACGCTTCCAGATGCGGTGCAAACCGACCGACATGAGGTCGTTCATGATGTCGTATTTACTGGCGACGGAGGTGAATACGCCGGCGACTTTTTTGGCCTTCTCTGTTTCGTCTACGGTCTCAAAACCGAAATGGGTCTTTGCCATGTTGCTGCTCCTTATGCTTGCGAGTTCACCCGTCGACAGGTTAGGGGCGAACGGATATCAATTAAGCCTTGTCGCGGCTCGCGCCCGCGGCTTCCAGTTTGCCCAGATAATCGTGCCACATGGCATCCTGGTACTTGCCGAGTTCGTACAGGTATTCCCAGGTGTAGAGCCCGCTGTCGTGACCATCGTCGAACGTCAGCTTCACGGCATAACTACCGGCAGGTTCGACGTCGCTGAGCATCACTTTGCGCTTGCCGACTTGCAGCGTCTCTTGTCCCGGGCCGTGGCCGCGCACTTCGGCGGAGGGCGAGAACACGCGCAAAAACTCGAACGGCAGTTTGTAGCGCATGCCGTCGTCAAAGGCGACCTCCAGCATGCGGGACTGGTTATGTAATGTGATTTCAATGGGAATCATAGTGAACGTATCTTCTTCAGTAATGCGGTGGTGGAGCGTTCGTGCAGGAAGGGGATGCTGTGTACCTTGCCGCCCCAGAGTTGCAGTTCCTTGCTGCCGACGATGTTGGCCGGCTTCCAGTCGCCGCCTTTTACCAGCACGTCGGGCTTGCAGGCGAGGATAAGGTTGAGCGGTGTGTCTTCGTCGAATTTCACCACCAGACTCACCGATTCCAGCGCGGCCAGCACGGCCATGCGGTCATCCTCGGCGTTGATGGGGCGGTCGTCGCCCTTGCCCTGGCGTTTCACCGAGGCGTCGCTGTTCACGCCGACGATGAGCGAGGCGCCGAGCGCGCGGGCCTGCGCCAGATAGGTCACATGGCCGCGGTGCAACACGTCGAAGCAGCCGTTGGTGAACACCAGCGAACGCGGCAATTGCGCGATCCGGTCGGCAAAGTCTTTCGCCTCGCAGATCTTGCTTTCGAAAGTGGGCGTCGGGTATTTCACTAGTCGATGTACTCGAAGACGCGCACGACCTTCTGTACACCTGATGTCGTGCTGGCGATGTCAGATGCGGCGTCGGCTTCGGCGCGGGTGACCAGACCCATCAGGTACACCACGCCGTTTTCGGTGACGACTTTGACATGATCGGCCTTGAACTTGGGACTGTTGACGAAGCGCAACTTCACATTGCCGGTGATGCGCGAGTCGGAACTATTGGCAACGATGCCGGTTGCGCTGCCGACGACCAGTTCGTTGGCGATGCCTTTGACATTGGGGATAGAGCCGACGATGCGCTCGATATCCATCTTGGCATTCTCATTCGCGGTAGTGCCGGTGACCAGTGCAAAGCGGTTGAAGGCGGTGACGCTCACATGCGCCGTGTCCTTGTACTTCTCGTCGATGCGATTCTGCGCCTTGCTCTCGATAGTGTCGTCCTCGACCATCGTCCCCGCGCTGCGGCGGTCATTGGAAGTCATCAGTGCGCCGCCGACTCCGGCGGCGACCACGGGGGCGACGCAGCCCTGCAACAGGCCCAGTGCAACGAACAAGAACGCGAACGGATAACGCATCACTCCCCTCCCAGAATCAGATGATCGATGGCATCGCACATGCAATGCAAGGCAAGCAGATGGACTTCCTGGATGCGCGCGGTGCTTTTGGCCGGTACGCAGATATGGAAATCGTCCGGTGTCAGCAGTTCGGTCATCTTGCCGCCGTCGCGACCGGTCAGTGCCACTACCGGCATATTTCGTTCGTGCGCGGCCTGGATGGCGTCCAGGATGCTGGGCGAATTGCCGCTGGTGGAGATGGCGATCAGGATGTCGCCGTCCATGCCCAGCGCGCGCACCTGCTTGGAAAAGATCTGGTTGTAATCGTAGTCGTTGGCGATGGAAGTGAGCACCGAGCTGTCGGTGGTCAGCGCAATGGCGGCCAGGCCGGGGCGCTCGACCTCGAAGCGGTTGATCAGTTCGGCGGCGAAATGCTGCGAATCGGCAGCCGACCCGCCGTTGCCGCAGATCAGGATCTTGCCGTCGTTCATCAGGCAGTTGACCATCGCCTGCGAAGCTTCCGCGATGGGTTTCGCCAGCACCTTCTTGCTTTGCAGCTTCAGCTGGGCGCTTTCGTCAAAATGTTTACCGATGCGTGTGGTCAGGCTCATGGGCGGAATGGATGTGGATGACAGGGGTGAATATTACCTCAAGGCGGCCCGGCTTAAACCTCGAAAGCGTTCTTTACCCACTCGATGTTCGAGGCCGCGTCCAGCAGCAGGGCGTCAAAACGGCAGGGCGGGATGTGGGGCAGGGAGGCCAGGTATTGCTGGGCGGTGAGGATGAGGCGCTGTTGTTTGTGCATATCGATACTGGCCGCCGCGCCGCCGAAATCGCTGCGGCTGCGTTGGCGCACTTCGGCGAACACCAGCGTCTCGCCTTCGCGCAATATCAGGTCTATCTCGCCGAAACGGCAGCGGTAGTTGGATTCGACCAGCGTCAGGCCTTGTCGTTGCAGGAACTGTGCAGCGAGCTGTTCGGCCTGAACGCCGGGTTTCATTATCGTTGCTTGCTGTCGATCGGAACGCCCTGGCCCTGGCGGATGATGGCCAGAATGGCTTCGCGCTGGAAGAAATGTCCGGAAAGGGTGACTTTTCCCGTGACGCCGTCCAGCGGCAACACGCTCGAATAACTGCGGTTGAACAGCACCTGCAGCAGGCGATAGGCATCGATACCCAGCGCATACAAACGCTCCAGCTCCGGCGGCAAAGGTGTTGCGGAACGCGGATAGATCATCACGGCGGGGTGGTCGGGTTGCAGCATCCACGGCATATCGACGAAACGCACATCGGACAGGTCGTAGTTGGTCAACGTGCGGTTGTTGCCGGCGAATACCTGCGATGTGGAATAGACCGGTATCGTCGCAGTGATATAGGGGCGCAACAGACGCGCTTTGTCCAGTTCGGCGGCGAGGAATACCGAGTTGCCTGGATCTTGCGGCAGCTCTTTCAAGGGGGTGGTGTCGCCGGCATAGACGATCTCGGAACGCAGGATGCCACCCGCGCGTTGCCATTCATCCGCGAATGCCTGCGCCAGACGCTTGGAAAGCGGCGTGTTGGTGGAGACGATGTAGGCGCTCAGCAGCCCGGCGGCGGTGGCGCGTTGCGCGGATTGGCGCGCTTCGGCTTCCGCCGGCAGGCCGAAGAAATAGAGCTGGTCCGACCTCGACTCGTCCAGCGTGTTCAAGGCCAAGGTCGGCGTCATCAGTTCGGGGTTCGCGGCCAGCGCGGCGACACCGCCACGGGTGATTGGGCCAGCCACAGCCACGGCACCGGCTTTCAACGCCTGCTGATACAAGGCGACGACTTCGGTGCTTTCATCGTTGCAGGGGTAGACGCGCACCGGCAGTCCGTTCACTTCCTGACCGGCAGCAGACATGAAACCCTGCTTCACGGCATCGGCGGCCTTGGCGAAGAGTTTCGAATTCAGCGGCAGCAGCAGCGCGATGTGCGGCCCGGTCGGTTCGGTGCTGAGCGGCGCCAACAGCGGCGTGACCACGGGTGCGGGTTCGGAAACCACGGCAGAGACGACGGGCGGTTGTGCCGGGGCGGGAGCAGGAACGGGAGCAACGACGACAGGGGCGGCCGGTGCAGCAGGAGCAGTTTCAGTGACCGGCGTAGTGGCGCAGCCAAATATGCTCACGTATAGTGCAACGATAACGAATCCGCGCAACCAGGAAGATACAGAGGCAATAGTTTGCATATCGAGGCCAAACAAAAATTGGAGTGCGCATTATATGTAGTCGCCACCCCGATTGGAAATCTAAGTGACATCACCCTGCGCGCACTGGAAGTGCTCGGCGCGGCCGATACCGTAGCGGCGGAGGATACGCGCAATACCCGACATCTGCTGCAACATCACGGCATCAACGACGCGCGGCTGCTGGCCCTGCACCAGCACAACGAGCGCGGCGCGGCGGAAAAGGTCATCGCCCTGCTGCAAGAGGGCAAGAACGTCGCACTGGTGACCGATGCCGGAACCCCCGCGGTGAGCGATCCCGGTGCGGTATTGGTGGAAGCGGTACGCAACGCGGGCTTCCGCGTCATCCCCATCCCCGGTGCCAGCGCCGCTGTGACCGCTTTGTCCGCTTCCGGACTGAGCGCGCCGCATTTCCTGTTTTACGGCTTCCTGCCCAACAAATCCGGTGCGCGCCGCACCGCCCTGCAAGCGTTGGTCGAGCATCCCTATACCCTCGTGTTCTACGAAGCCCCGCACCGCATCCTGGAATGTACAGAAGACCTGCACGCCGTTTTCGGCGACGAGCGCGAGATCGTGTTTGCACGCGAGATCACAAAACTGTTCGAGAGCATTCACCGCTGCAAACTGGGCGATGCGATGGCCTGGCTGAACAGCGACCCGAATAATCAGCGCGGCGAATTCGTGCTGCTGGTGTCGGGCGCGATAGCGCGCGAAGGGCTGGATGCCGACACCGAAAGGACGCTGACCCTGCTGCTGGAAGAACTGCCGCTCAAGCAGGCGGTGCAACTTGCGGTGAAGATCACCGGCGGCAACAAGAACGAGTTGTACCAGCGCGCACTGGCGCTCAAGGAAGAATCGAATGACTGATAACAACAAGGCCGCTCGCCCTGAGCCTGATGGAACTACTAGCCATTCGACTAAGCCCGCAAGCGGGCAAGTCGCTGGTTATGTCGAAGGGCAGGTTTCGTTGACAGTGTTTTATGTCGTCCACCGTTCATGGTTCGACAAGCTCACCACGAACGGCTCGGCAATGCATCTAGGATAAAATGAACACCATGAATACACTCACTATCACCCGCCCCGACGACTGGCACCTGCACCTGCGCGACGACGCGCTGATGGCTTCGGTGCTGCCCGATACCGCCCGACAATTCGCCCGCGCCATCGTCATGCCCAACCTGCGCCCGCCCGTCACCACCACCGCGCAGGCCGTGGCCTATCGCGAGCGCATCCTGAAAGCGCTGCCCAAAGGCATGAAGTTCGAGCCACTGATGACGCTCTACCTCACCGACATCACCAGTGCGGAAGAGATAAAGAAAGCCAAGGCCAGTGGCGTAGTGCATGCGGTGAAACTGTACCCGGCAGGCGCTACCACCAACTCCGATGCGGGCGTCACCGACCTGCGCAAGACATACGCCGCGCTGGAAGAGATGCAGCGCTGCGGCATGCCGCTGCTGGTGCACGGCGAAGTGACCAGCGCCGACATCGACATCTTCGACCGCGAGGCCGTGTTCATCGAGCGCGTCATGCAACCGCTGCTGAAAGACCTGCCCGGTCTGCGCGTGGTGTTCGAGCACATCACCACCAAAGATGCCGCGCAGTTCGTCGCCAGCGCACCCGACACCATCGCCGCCACGCTCACCCCGCAGCATCTGCTCTATAACCGCAATGCCATGCTGGTCGGCGGCATCCGCCCGCACTTTTACTGCCTGCCAATCCTGAAGCGCGAGACGCACCGCGAAGCACTGGTGAAGGCTGCCACCAGCGGCAGCAAGAAATTCTTTCTCGGCACCGACAGCGCCCCGCACGCACAGCACACCAAAGAGAACGCCTGCGGCTGCGCCGGCTGCTACAGCGCACACAGCGCCATCGAACTGTATGCCGAAGCGTTCGAAGCAGCGGGCGCGCTGGACAAGCTGGAAGCTTTCGCCAGTTTCTATGGTGCGGATTACTACGGCCTGCCGCGCAATACCGACAAGATCACCTTGCGCAAGGAAGAGTGGGAGATTCCGGCGTCGGTGGGGTTTGGTGAGCACAGGCTCGTGCCATTGAGGGCGGGTGAGGTAGTAAAGTGGAAGTTGTCGCGGAACAATTAAAAATATTTCGGGGTTCTTTATGTTCAAACTACGCAACATAACTCTGGCACTTCTCATTATTGCTAATCCGCTGTTGAGTAATGCTGAATCGACAGATAATAAAACGCAGCAGAGAACAGGATCACAAAAAGTAGCAGACAAGGCTGCGGCACGTGCTTGGGAAGCCCTTCGGGCAGGACGAGTAGAGGATGCGCGTTATCAGTTCAATCAGGCATTCATGTTTGATAGATCAAATGCACTCGCCTTATGGGGTATGGCAGTCATTCACGCGAACAAAGGCGAGTATGCTGAATCGATCACGAACTTTGAAAAAGCCGAGCCGCTTCTAATTGAAGATATAAATTTCAATGTCGATTATGCAAGAACTCTCGGTCATGCCGGAGTAGCAGCAAAAAACGAAGAAATGGTTATCAATGCGTTTGGGAGGTTCAAAAGAGTATTCGAGCGCGCCCCACAACACATGGGAAATTTACAGAATTGGGCAATCACTTTGTTTTATGTGGGGGAATACACCGAGGCATGGAACAAGATAGCGCTTGCAGAGCAAACCCCTGAAGGAAAGCTTGTTGACCAGAAATTCATCTCCGCTCTTCAGAGCAAAATGCCACGCCCAGCCAAGTAAGAAGCGGCAAGTCGCGCGAAATTTGAAGCTTGATATTTAACCATGCCACTATCCAACTACCTCAACACCTCTCCCATCCTCGGCGACCGCATCTACCTGCACCCTTCCTGCCAGGTCATCGGTGATGTGAAGATCGGCGACGACAGCTCCGTCTGGTGCAACACGGTGTTGCGCGGCGATGTGAACCGCATCGTGATCGGGCGCGGGACGAACGTGCAGGACTTGAGCATGGGCCATGTGTCGCACAAGACGGCAGACAAACCGGAAGGCTCGCCGCTCATCATCGGTGACTACGTGACGGTGGGGCATTCGGTGATTCTGCACGGCTGCACCATCGGCAACGACTGCCTGATCGGCATGGGTTCCATCATCATGGACGATGTGGTGATCCCGGACCGCGTGATGGTGGGGGCGGGCAGTCTGATCTCGCCGGGCAAGACATTGGAGAGCGGCATGCTCTACATGGGGCGTCCGGCCAAGGCCGTCCGCGCGCTGACGGATGACGAGATCAAATACCTGCGCTATTCCGCCGAGCATTACATGCGGGTGAAAGACAATTACCTGAGCGGTACCAACTAACCGTGCACTCCAGGGATTTCCTGCTGAGTGACACCAAGGAACTGGAGTTGGAGATCGAGCGTCACTGCATCGGGCTGGGGCTGGACACCACCGATGAGTATCAGGTGCATATGTTCGCCCACGAGATGTTGCAGAATATGGAGCAACTGAAGGATGCGGCCAATAAGGGCAACAGTTCGGCAAGGGCAAAGGTGGAGCTGTTCAGCATGGTGCTGATGCTGCACGAGGCCAATACCAAGGCATATGGCCCAAGCTATATGACCCATTTTAAAAAACTATCAACCAGGGAGTCAGCCTGGGTGGCTCTGGCCACGGCCTTTGGAAGCGAGCTGGAGAGCCGCAATCTGGATGAAGAATGAAAGTGTAGGGAAGCGAAAGATGAGCAAGATGAACGAGCAGGATTTCAAACGGGCCAGCGTGAATCTGGAAACCGCGCAGATCGCATGGCGCGAATTGCAGCGCTACTTCGCCGGCGGCGCGACGGTTGCGGTGGGCGACAGCCTCGATCTGGTCGAGGTGGCATTCCAGATTTCCGAGGACAATGCCGCGCAGGTGGCAGAGTGGATGCAATCCGGGCAACTCGCCCCGGTCAGCGACGAGCAGGCACTGGCCTGGTATGAGGCCGATGCACTGGTATGGGCGGTGGTAGCCAGACCCTATGTGCTGGTGCAGGAAAAGAAGAAGGCCTGATGCTGCTTTATTTCAGCTTTTTCATCGCCGATTCGATCCGCTGGCACAGCGTCTTCAATATCTTGATGCGCGCGAAGTTCTTGTCGTTGGCTTCCACTAGGGTCCACGGTGCGGCTTCGGTACTGGTGCGGTCAACCATATCGCCGATGGCCTGTTCGTAGGCGTCCCATTTCTCGCGGTTGCGCCAGTCTTCCTCGGTGATCTTGAAACGCTTGAAGCCGATCTTCTCGCGCAGCTTGAAGCGGCGCAGCTGCTCTTCCTTGCTGATAGTCAGCCAGAATTTCACCACCACGGTGTTGTGGCGCGTGAGTTGCGCCTCGAAGTCGTTGATCTCGCCGTAGGCGCGCATCCAGTCGGTCTCGGAACAGAAATTCTCCACCCGCTCGACCAGCACACGGCCATACCATGAACGGTCGAAGATGGTGACGCGACCTTTGCGCGGCACATGCCGCCAGAAGCGCCACAGATAAGGCTGTGCGCGTTCTTCCTCGGTCGGCGCGGCGATCGGTACCACTTGATATTCGCGTGCTTCGAGTGCGCCGGTGATGCGGCGGATGGCTCCGCCTTTGCCGGCGGCATCGTTGCCTTCGAACACCGCCACCACTGTGATGTCCTTGAACTTCGGGTCGCGTGTGAGCATGGCCAGTTTGCCCTGATACTTTTCCAGCGCGGTCTCGAATCTCTTCTTGTCCAGCTTCTGCGTAAGGTCCAGCGTCTCGAGGATATTGAGCTTGTCGATGGGCGGCAACAGCGGCGCAGCGCGGACGGAATGCTCTCTCTTCCTATCCGATTCGGCCAGGCGTTTGCGCAGCGATTCGAGGATGACTTTGCCGACGGTCAGGCCGCGATAGCGCGCGTCAGCACCCTCGACCACGATCCACGGCGCTTCGGCGGTGCTGGTATGGCGGATGACGCTTTCGTGGATGGTGAGGAACTTGTCGTAACGCTTGAAGTGATCCCAGTCGCGCTTGGTGACGCGCCAGCGCGTCTTGGGGTTCTTCTCCAGCGCCTTGAGACGGGATTCCTGCTTGTCCTTGGACAGGTGCAGCCAGAACTTGATGATCAGTGCGCCTTCATCGGTCAGCATCTTTTCCAGACGTTTGGCTCGCTCCAGACTTTGGTCGAGTTCGGCGACCTTGGTATAGCCCAGCGCGCGGTTGAGGATGGGCCAGGTGTACCAGGAGCCCATGAACACGCCGATCTTGCCCCTGGGCGGCAGTGCGCGCCAGAAGCGCCACATCATCGGGCGCTCCATCTCTTCGTCGGAAGGCTCGCCCATGCCGTGGGTCTGGATGAAACGCGGGTCCATCCATTCGTTGAGCAGGTTAACGGTCTCGCCGCGCCCCGCACCGTCGACGCCGCCGATGAGGATGATGACAGGGAATTTCCCTTTTTCCGCCAGATCGAACTGCGCATCCAGCAGCGCCTCGCGAAGCTTGGGCACTTCGGCATCGTAAGTGGCTTTGTCGACTTTATGTCCCAGCTCTGCCGATTCAAACATGATGTCCTCCGCTAGAAAGTTATAGTTGTTCGGGGGTGATGGCGAGACGCAGGAGGGTCTGGTAATCGCCCTCACGTTCGCGGCGGCTGAACCACCACACAGCGCCCTTTTTGATGCTCCAGTATTCGGGATGTCCGGTCATCAGCAATGCGGCCAGTTCGCCCAGCCAGGGCTGGTGTCCGACCAGCAGTACTGCGCCGCCCGCCATTGGCCAGCCCGCAGTCGCGATGGCTTTTTCAGGCGTGGAATGCACGTCGATGTTGGGGGCGGTGATGAAATGCTTGCTGAGTGCGGCGGCGGTCTGCTGCGCGCGCAGGGCGGGACTGACCAGGATGCGGGTGTGGGCGGGCAGCCGCGGGGCGAGGAAATTCGCCATGTGCTCAGCTTGCCGCAATCCCTTTTCAGTGAGTGCACGCGCGCTGTCGGGCACGGTATCCGCAGCCTCGGCATGTCGCCACAGGATCAACTCCATCTCCTCCATCCCCCGTTTATTACAATTTATTACACTATCGGTTGCCAGAATATACCGTATATACTGTTTCCGCCATATTCACACACGGAGACCGATATGACCAGCACAACACCGCGCAAACCCGTTGCCAAAAAACCCGCCGTCAGGAAACCTGCCGCCGCACGCAAACCTGCTGTGGCAAAGACAGCAGCCAAACCGGTCAAGAAACACAAGAAAGAAAAGAAAGCCAACAGCAAGGTGAAAGTCGTGCGCGACAGCTTCACCATGCCGCAGGCGGATTACGAATTGATTGCCGCGATCAAGGGGAAGGCATTGACTGCCGGGCTGCATTTGAAGAAGAGCGAACTGCTGCGCGCCGGATTGCAGGTCCTGTCAAAACTGACAGCGGTACAACTGAAGCGCGCGATCTCCGGCCTCGAGAAGATCAAGACCGGCCGGCCGGCCAAAAGCTAGTCCTCGGCGACCGCGAGCGGTTGCCCCATTGCCTGCAAAAGCTCGGTCTGCGCGCAGGTCTCGCTGCCGCGACCGGGCGTCTTGCGGTGCCAGAATCCGTTGCAATCCATCTCCCACGCCTGCACGTTGTCCTTCAGGTAGGCTTTCAGACCCTCGTCTAGCACGCGTTTCTTGAGCTTCTCGTCCAGGACGGGGAAGCACACCTCGATGCGGCGGAAGAAGTTGCGGTCCATCCAGTCGGCGCTGGCAAGATAGACGTTATGCGCTAGGTCGTTGCGGAAATAGAAGATGCGCGTGTGTTCGAGGAAGCGGCCGATGATGGAGCGCACGGTGATGTTCTCGGACAGGCCTTTCACACCGGGACGCAGTGCGCAGACGCCGCGCACGATGAGGTCGATCTTCACGCCCGCCTGTGACGCGTCGTACAGCGCGGTGATGATCTCGGGTTCCAGCAGCGAGTTCATCTTGGCGATGATGTGCGCGCGTTTACCATCCTTGGCAAGCTTGACCTCGTTGGCGATGGCTTCGAGGATCTTGGGATGCAGGGTGAACGGCGATTGCCACAGGTGCTTCAGCTTGCTGGCTTTGCCCAGCCCGGTGAGCTGGGTGAACACCTCGTTCACATCGGAGCAAACTTCCTCGTTGCTGGTGAACATGCCGAAGTCGGTGTAAAGCCGGGCAGTGCGCGGGTGATAGTTGCCGGTGCCCAGGTGCGCGTAGCGGCGCAGCTTGCCGTCTTCGCGGCGTACCACCATCAGCATCTTGGCGTGGGTCTTGTGTCCGACCACGCCGTACACCACATGCGCGCCGACCGCTTCCAGACGACCAGCCCAGTTGATGTTGGCCTCCTCGTCGAAGCGGGCGAGCAGCTCCACCACCACGGTCACTTCCTTGCCCGCACGGGCTGCGCCGATGAGCGCTTCCATCAGTTCCGAATCGGTACCGGTGCGATACACCGTCTGCTTGATGGCGACCACATTGGGATCGGCCACTGCCTGCTGGATGAAATCAATGACCGGCTTGAACGACTGGTAAGGGTGGTGCAGCAGCACGTCGTTCTTGCGGATGACCTTGAACATGTCCGCGCCTTTTTTTTGCAACAGAGGCGGCATACCGGGCACGAAGGGCGCGAACTTGAGGTCTTCGCGGTCGACTTTGTCGGGGATGTTGAAGAGTCGCACCAGATTCACCGGGCCGTGCACACGGAACAGGTCATCGGCTTTCAGTTCGAACTGTTGCAACAGGAAATCAGCCAGTTCGGGCGGGCAGTTGTCGGCGACTTCCAGACGCACGGCATCGCCGAAATGGCGCTGCGGCAGCTCGCCCTGCAGGCTGATGCGCAGGTTCTTCACTTCTTCCTCGTCCACGAACAGATCGCTGTTGCGGGTGACGCGGAACTGGTAACAACCCAGCACTTCCATGCCGGAGAAGAGTTCGCCGACATGCGCGTGCAGGATGGAGGACAGGAAGATGAATCCGTGCGGGCAGCCTGCGAGCTCCGGCGGTACCTGGATGGCGCGCGGCAATACGCGTGGCGCCTGGACGATGGCCTTGGCCGAGTTGCGCCCGAACGCATCCTTGCCCTGCAGTTCGACCGCGAAGTTGAGACTCTTGTTGAGTACGCGCGGGAATGGGTGGGCGGGGTCGAGCCCGATGGGGGTCAATACCGGCATCACTTCGCGCAGGAAGAAATCCTTTACCCAGGCCTGCTGTTCCGCGTTCCAGTGCGTGCGGCGCAGGAATTTGACGCCCTGCTCGGCCAGCGCCGGAACCAGCTCCTCATTGAACAACTGGTATTGGCGCGCGATGATCTGATGTGTCGGGGCATGCAGCCGCTTGAGTATCTGCGTGGCTTCCAATCCATCCGGTCCGGAAGCCAGACCGCCCAGTTTTTCCTGTTCTTTCAAGCCGGCGACGCGGATCTCGAAGAACTCATCGAGATTGCTGCTGACGATACACAGGTATTTCAGCCGCTCCAGCAGGGGCACCGAAGTGTCCTCGGCCTGGGCCAGCACGCGGCGGTTGAATTCGAGCAGGCCGAGTTCGCGGTTGAGAAAGTTTTGCGCAGGAAATTTTTTTGCCATACGGGGCGTTAAGCGTACCGGTGTTTCAGTGTCGGGGAGTTTTAATTCTTCGGCGGTACGAAGCCGGTCGGCATCTCGGTGCCTTCGCCGAAGAAGTAATTCTCCATCTGCTGTGCCAGATACTGGCGTGCCTTGATGTCGGCGAGGTTGAGGCGGTTCTCGTTCACCAGCATGGTCTGGAACTTGATCCAGCCCTGCCAGGCTTCCTTGGAGACGTTGTCGAAAATACGCTGACCGAGTGCGCCGGGATAGGGGAGACGATCCAGTCCTTCTGCTTCGCGACCGAGTTTTACGCACTGTACTGTTCTTGCCATGTTGATATTCACTCCGTGGGTATTATGTTCGAGGTTTGTGACATTACCGTGAATCCTTGCCCAAATCCAGCGGATGCGCGGGATCGAAGAAGTGCCAGCGGTTCTTGCCCTGGTGTTTGGCATGGTACATCGCGGCATCGGCCTGCTGCATCAGTTCCAGCGGCGAACCTGGCGGCGCTGCGGGATCGCAGGCGGCGATACCCATGCTGCAACGTATATATATTACTTTTCCGTCCATATCGTGCCGCAAGCGCTCGACGGTGGCGATCACACGTTTGGCCAGCGCCTCGACCTGATGCGCTTCGGCGTCAGCGACCAGAATGCCGAACTCGTCGCCGCCGAGACGGTAAAGGACTTCGTTGCGGCGGGCTTGCAGCGTCAGCGCCTGCGCGACCGTCTTCAATACCCTGTCGCCACAATGGTGACCATGCTGGTCATTGATGTTCTTGAAATCGTCCAGATCCAGGTACAACAGAGTCAGACGGCGTTCGTCGCGCCGTGCCTGGGCGAACATGCGCTCCAGGTCCTCTTCGAAACGGCGGCGGTTGTACAGGCCGGTGAGCACATCGCGTTCGGCGCGGCTTTGCGCCTCGTGCAGGCGGGCGTGCTCCACGGTTACGTCCTCGAACATCCAGATGCGTCCGATATAGCGTTTTCCCGCTGCATCGGGCACGACGCAGGAGCGGCTGCGTACAAAGCGGTCGTCGCGCAGTTTGGTATCGAAGGGCGGGCTGATGCCATATTCCCTGAGTGCGGCATCCACCTGCTGCACGAAGGCATCAGGCTGATCCAGTAGTTCGCGCGCATGCTCGATGAGGTCGCTGTCCGGTCGACCGGTGTAGTCCTCGTCTTCGGGCAGGCCCCACAGGTGGCGGCATTCTGCATTGATGTATTGCACCTTGTGTTCGGGATCGAGGAACATCACACCGACTGGCAGGATGGAGATCAGCGCGTTCAGGCGCGCCTGTTCGGAATACACGGCGTGGGCGTAGCGTTGCTGTGACTCGATGCGCTCGCGCAATGCCGCGGCCATTTGATTGAACCCGGTGGCGAGTTTTCCCAACTCGTCCTGTGGCAGGTTGGCTGGCATGGCGGCGTTGAGGTTGCCGTGAGCCATCGATTCGCTGGCGCGTGTGACCTCCTGCAGCGGTTTGACCAAGCGGCGCACCAGCATGAAATACATCGCCGAGCCGAGGAAAAGCCACAGCATGGCGACGATGACGAGCTGCCTGCTCAGGCCGAGCTTGAGCGTGCCGACGAAGCCCGTATCCACCCCGTAATGCAGCATGCCGAACTTGGCGCCGTCGTGGTTCAAGGGGATGGCACCGTCGAAACACTCACTGCCGATATCGTCGGGGTCGCCGACCGCTGCCAGTAGTTTCCCCTGCAAGTCCTGAACGGACAGATAACAATAGCCGTGCATCTCCATGACATCGCCCAGCATTTTGTGCAGGTCGTGCGTGTCATGCGCGGCCGGGCCGACCATCAGGGTCATGGCGAGGATATGCGTGCGCTGCTGCATGTCTTCCTCGACATGACGTGTCAGGAACTGGTCGAGCACCTGCAAGATGTTCAGCATAATGACCAACAGGGCAATGCTGACGAGCATCACCGTGCTGACAAAAAACTTGAACTGCAGCGGACGGGAAAGCAGCCAGTTGATCATGCGCGTTTCGTCGGACGGGGCTTACTTGAGCGACAGCACGAAGACTTTGGAACGGCGCTGGTAGTTGTACAGCGTCTTCTTCTGCGCCGGAAGTTGCTCCACATCGACTTCCTTGAAACCGCGTTCGATGAACCAGTGCGCGGTGCGCGTGGTCAGCACGAAAAGCTTTTGCAGCTTCATCGTCTTTGCCCGCGTGGCGATGTGCTTGAGCAAAGCATCGCCGTAGCCGTGGCGGCGGTAGCCGGGCTGGATCGCCAGACAGGCGAGTTCCGCCGCTTTCTCGTCGGCGAAGGGATACAGCGCGGCACAGCCGACGATACGGTGGTCGTGTTCCAGCAACACGAAGCGCCCGATCTCGCGCTCAAGCAATTCGCGCGAGCGCCGCACCAGGATGCCCTCGGCCTCCAGCGGTTGCAGCAGTTGCAAAATTCCGCCCACATCCTCGATGGTCGCGTCGCGCAGGGTGTTGAGCGTGCTTTCGACCACCATGGTGCCGATGCCGTCGTCGCTGAACAGTTCCTGCAGCAGTGCGCCGTCGGTGTGGCGGCTGACCAGATGCGTGCGCGCCACGCCGGCCTCGCAAGCCCTGACCGCACAGGGCAGGAACAGGCTCACGTCATCCGGCAATTTGCGCTTGCCGGCCAGAACCTTGTTCGCCTCGACCACCGTGAGTTCCTGCAACAGCTTGCCGTCCTTGCCGTGCACGCCGTCGGTATCGGTCAGGAAGATCAGCTTGTCCGCATCCAGCGCGACGGCCGTTGCCGTGGCGACATCTTCCAGTGTGAGGTTGAACACCTCGCCGGTGGGTGAATAACCCAGCGGCGAGAGCAGCACCACCTCGCCGAACTCCATGCGGTCGCGCAGGGCCGCAACATCGACCTTGCGCACGCAGCCGGTGTGCATCAGGTCGATGCCGTTGATGACGCCGATGGGCTGCGCGGTGATGAAGTTGCCGCCCGCCACGCGGATGTCGGCATTGGCCATGGGCGAATTCGCCAGACCAACCGACAGCAGCGCCTCGATCTCCAGCCGTACGCGGCCGACCGCCTCCTTTACGCACAGCATGGTTTCGGCATCGGTGAGGCGGATGCCGTGGTGATAGCGGCCCTCGATCTTTTCCTGTGCCAGCCGCTGTTCGATCTGCGGCCGCGCGCCGTGGACCAGCACCAGGCGGATGCCGAGTGCGGCCAGCAGGTTGAAATCATGAGTTAATTCGACGAACTTGCCGTCCGCCACCACCTCGCCGCCAAAGGCGACGACGAAGGTCTTGCCGCGAAAGGCATTGATATACGGAGCGACGGAGCGGAACCAGTTGACGAAATCGGCGGATTGAAGGGGCATGGCGGTCATATATAAGTATATTTTGATATACGCGCAATTAAACACCCATAACGGAAAAAATGCCATGCGACCGCGCGGGGAGGACCGGCTACCGGTGCCGGGGGAAAGCGACTAAAATACTCGGTATAACAAGCGCGCCAGCGCAGCCAAGCCAAGGACTATCCATGAACCAACTCCTCAGCCAAGTCTCCTATCCGGTGTTCTTGTACATGACTTTTCTATTTTTCCTGATTGCCAGCGGATTCTCTTTCGTCGTTGGCGTGGCACTGGCTTCCAGAAGCCAGAAGGCCTTGCGTGCGTTCGACTCTCTCAATCGCTGGATATCCGTGCGCAAGATGATGCGTCCGCTGATGATGCCCCATAACGTCGAGCCGGCCCTGATGAAGCGCCGTGTCGCACTGGGCTCGGTCATCTTTGCCGGCGCGCTGGCATCGGTCTGGCTGCTGGCAGGGACCGACCTGCGTCCGGCACTGTCCCTGTTCGAAGGCATCCTCACCCCATCGCAGATCGAAGGCGTCGCCGAAAACCTGAAAAGCTTTCTGTTGGTTGGCAACGCGGTCTGCCTGCTGGTGAGCGCCCTGATCCTGTTCTTCCCGCAAGTCCTGTCGACGGTGGAGAACTACACCGACCGCTGGTTCACCATGCGCAAGGCCATGCAGCCGCTGGAAAAGATGCACATGGAAGTCGACTGCTGGGTTCTGAAACACCCGACCAGTGTTGGCATCACCCTGGTCGTCCTCTCGCTCAGTGCGGGGATGCTGATGCTCAATCAGTTGCAGAACATCGTCGCGTAATTTTTCTCAAGCTTCGTCCAGAAGCTTGCCTGCTATCGCCCAGTTCTCTTCCGGCAGTTCGTCGAACGAGATATATGTGTAGGACTTGGGCTTGAGCGCGATGCGTTCCAGTGTGTCGGTGATCTCTTCGGCGATCTTGGCTTTCTGTTCGCGGCTCAAGGTTCCGGCGATGCGGATGTTGACGTATGGCATGGCTACTCCTGTGATGGATAGGGAAATGGGAAGCGTCGCGCTGTCCGGTAAGATAACAAGCTATGATAAACGGGGCAATTCAGGAGATTGGAATGAACGAAACATTACGCAATATATGCTGGGTCAGTTTGGTAATGTTGTTGTCGGTCGGTGCGGCGAATGCCGGCGAGGCGATCGGCACGGTCAAGACACTCAAGGGTGAAGTGAATGTGGTACGTGACGGTGCGGCCATGAAGGCAACGGCAGGGATGAGGCTGATGGCGGCGGACAAGCTCGTCACCGGAGCAGACAGCTCGGTCGGCATTGCCTTGCAGGATGCCACGCTGATGTCGCTTGGGGCTAAAAGCGCGACCCAGTTGAGTGAGTTCCGCTACGACCCGGTCAAGCGCGAAGGCAATATGCTCATCTCGGTCATCAAGGGCTCCATGCGTTTCGTCACCGGCCTGCTGGGCAAGCAGAACCCTTCCGCCGTCGGCATCCGTACCCCTACGGCGACCATCGGCATCCGCGGCACCGACTTCATCGTGTCGGTCGCCGACAAGGACTGAGCTATGGACGCATTTTCCGCCTGGCTCCTCACCGTCTTCGTCTTGTTTCTGCTGGCGGATGAACCTGCCACGCAGCCGCCGGCGGGAAAAGAGACCATCGTTCTGCTGCCCGATGCGGAAGGCAAGAGCACGGGTATCGTGGTCAGCTCGCAAGGGCAGCAGGTCGCCGTGACCGAGCCCTATCAGGGCATCGAACTGGCGGGCGGCAAGGTCGAGAGCAAGACTTTTTCTGCAGCGCAGATCAAGAACATGTTTCCCGAAGTGATGCAGGCATTGCCCGATCAGCCGCGTTCGTTCACCTTGCGTTTCGAGCAGAACGGCACCAGGCTCACTGCCGAATCGGCCGCGATGGTCGAAGAGGTCAGGCAGGAGATCGTCAAGCGTCCCGCTCCCGAAGTCACTGTGATCGGACACACCGACCGCGAGGGCTCGGACGAGGCCAACCTGCGCCTGTCGCAGAACCGTGCGGAAGCCGTGCGCGACATCCTCGTGGCTGGCGGTGTCTCGGCGCAGATCGTCCAAGTGGTCGGGCGCGGGGAACTGGAACCGGAGGTGGCGACAGCGGATGGCGTCGCCGAACCGCGCAATCGCCGGGTCGAGATCAGCGTGCGCTGATCCCCGCTAGTTAAAATCTCCCCACAAGGTCTGCAACGCCGCAATCCCTGCGATGGCGGCGGTTTCCGTGCGCAGTACGCGCGGACCGAGCAGGATGGGGGCGAAACCGGCTTGCTGTGCGACATTCGCTTCGTCGGCGGTGAAGCCGCCTTCAGGGCCGATCAGCAGGGTGGCGCGGCCTTGCGGCTTGGGTTGCGAGTGCAGGTTGCTGGCGCCGCCGGGCAGCAGGATGAATTTGCCGCCGGGGGTGTTGCGTTGTTCGCTGAGCCACGCACCGAGGTCTTGCGGCGCATGCAATTGCGGCAGGGTGTTGCGCCCGCACTGCTCGCAGGCGGAGACGGTGACGTTGCGCCAGTGTTCGGTGCGCTTGTCGGCGCGCGGGCCGGAAAGTCTGGCCACGCTGCGTTGCGTCTGTACCGGCACGATCTCGGCAGCGCCCAGTTCGGTCGCTTTCTGTACCACCCAATCCATCTTGTCGGCGGTGCACATGGCCTGCGCCAGCACGATCTGCAACCCGGATTCCTGCTGCCCCATGAAAGTCTGCAGGTTGCCAAGCATGACATGCTTGCCGTTGATGGCGTTGATGGTGGCATCGAGCGCGTTGCCCAGCCCGTCGAATATCTGCACGGCATCACCCACGCGCAGGCGCAATACACGGCTGGCGTGATGGGCGGCCGCGGGCGGCAATTCGGCGTTGGCGCTTTGGGGTAGTGGCGGCGGACAGTAGAAGCGTGGGGCTGACATAGCGGCAAATGGCGTGGTTACTGGCGTGATAATATAACGCCCAGAAAAAGAACGTTTGTTTTTGGAGTTGGAAGAGTCTATGGTCAGTCTGCAACCTCCTTTGTGCGATTTCGGCTGGAAGGCGCGTCCGTTCGACCTGCCGGGTGTGGACGGCAAGCGTTACACGCTGGAAAGCGCGCGCGGCAAGAACGGCCTGCTGGTGATGTTTATCTGCAACCACTGCCCCTATGTCAAATCCATCCGCGACCGCATCATCCGCGACACGCGCGAATTGCAGCAGCACGGCATCAACAGCATCGCCATCATGTCCAACGATCCGGCCGATTATGCGGAAGACAGCTTCGACAACATGAAGCTCGTCGCACAGCAGCACAACTATCCTTTCCCCTATGTGTGGGACGAGACGCAGCAGATCGCGAAGGACTACGGCGCGGTGTGCACCCCGGATTTCTTCGGTTTCAACGCCAAGCTCGAATTGCAATACCGCGGGCGGCTGGATGCCTCGCGCAAGGAAGCCGTGGCTGACGCTACACGCGATCTGTTTGATGCCATGTTGCAAGTTGCAAAGACCGGGCAGGGCCCGCGCGAACAGATCGCCAGCATGGGCTGCTCTATCAAATGGAAAGGTGAAGCGTGAAAATACTGATTCTGGGGGCCGGGCAGGTCGGCTCGACGGTGGCGGAGAACCTGGTCGGCGAAGCCAACGACATCACCGTGGTCGACTCTGACGGCGACAAACTGATCCAGTTGCAGGACCGGCTGGACTTGCGCACGGTTGTCGGCAATGCCGCGCATCCCTCCACGCTGGAACAGGCCGGCATCGCCGATACCGACATGCTGCTGGCGGTGACGCAGAGTGACGAGGTGAACCTGGTCGCGTGCAAACTGGCGGCAAGTCTGTACAACACGCCGACGCGCATCGCGCGTATCCGTACTGTCGATTACCTAAAGCGCGAGGAGTTGTTCAACCGCGACAACTTCTGTGTCGATTTCTCCATCTGCCCCGAGCAGATCCTCACCGATTACATCACCAAGCTGATCGAGTTCCCCGAAGCTTTGCAGGTGCTGGAATTCGCCGAGGGCAAGGTATCGCTGGTCGCGGTGAAAGCGTTCGAGGGCGGACCGCTGGTGAACAAGCCGCTGAGTTTCCTGCGCACGCATATGCCGCAAGTGGAAACGCGCGTGGCAGCGATCTTCCGCCAGGACAGAGCCATCATCCCGGAAGGGGGAACCGAGGTGCTTGCCGGCGACGAGATCTTCTTCATCGCGGCATCGGACAATATCCGCCGCGTGCTGAAAGAGATGCGGCGCATGGACAAGCCGACCAAACGCGTCATGATCGTCGGCGGCGGCAACATCGGCCGACGTCTGGCCAAGGCGCTGGAACGCGACTACAACGTCAAGCTCATCGAGTTCAACAAGAAATCCTGCCAGAGGCTGGCGGGCGAGTTGACCAACACGCTGGTGCTCAACGGCGACGGTACCGACGAAAAACTCATGCAGCAGGAGAACGTCAAGGAGGTCGACGTGTTCTGCGCGCTGACCAACGACGACGAAAACAACATCATGTCCTCGCTGCTGGCCAAGCAGGGCGGCGCGCGCAAGGTGATCGCGCTGATCAACCGCAGCGCCTACGTCGATCTGGTGCAGGGCGGCAAGATCGATATCGCGCTGTCGCCCGCGCATGTCACCATCGGTTCTCTGCTGGCTTATGTGCGCCAGGGCGATGTGGCGGAAGTCCACTCTTTGCGGCGCGGTGCGGCAGAGGCGCTGGAACTCGTGGTCCACGGCGACCCCGAATCGTCCAAGGTGGTCGGACGCCGTATCGGCGACATCGACCTGCCCAAGGGCGCGACCATCGGCGCACTGGTGCGCGGTGAAGAAGTCGTCATGGGGCACCACGACACGGTGATCGAGGCGGAAGACCACGTCATCGTCTTCGTCACCGAGAAGAAGATGGTGAAGAAGGTCGAAAAACTGTTCCAGGTCAGCCTCGGGTTCTTCTGATGGGCCGTTTATTCACCGTTTTCCACGCCCTGGGCCTGTTGCTGGTGGTGTTCAGTTTTGCCTATCTGTTGCCGATCGTCACTGCGCTTATCTACAGCGACTACATCATGCTGTGGGATTTTCTGCTCACCATGCTGTGGACGTTCAGCGCCGGCACGCTGATGTGGCTGGTGACGCGGCGTTACCGGGGCGAACTGTCCATCCGTCATGGTTATCTGCTGGTGGTGGCGATGTGGACCGCGATGCCCGCCTTCGGCACCATCCCGCTGCTGATGATGATCCCCAACCTGTCGTTCACCGACGCCTATTTCGAGACCATGTCAGCCATGACCACCACGGGTGCGACGGTGCTGATCGGGCTGGACAATTTGCCGCCCGCGCTTAATGTGTGGCGGCACGAACTGCAATGGATAGGCGGTCTGGGCGTGATCGTGCTGGCGGTGGCGGTGTTGCCGCTGCTGGGTATCGGCGGTCGCCAGCTTTTCAAGGCCGAAACACCCGGGCCGATGAAGGATAGCGCGCTGACGCCGCGTATCGCCGATACCGCGCGCAGTCTGTGGATTGTATATGTGGCAGTGACACTGGCGTGCATCCTGTCCCTGAAATGGGCGGGCATGAACTGGCTGGATGCCGTGTGCCACGCATTCTCCGCCATGGGGTTGGGCGGCTTTTCCACCCACGATGCCAGTGTTGGCTATTTCGATTCGCCGCTGATCGAGTTCGTGCTGATCGTGTTCATGCTGTTCGCGGTGGTGAACTTCGCCACCCATTTCCTGGCCTGGCGCGGCAGATCGCTGCGTACCTACCTGCTCGATGCCGAGGCGGTCGCATCGGTCGGGCTGATCGTGGCCAGTTGTTTCGGAATCGCCTTGTTCCTGTGGTGGCGCGAGGTCTATCCCGATTACCTGACAGCGCTGCGCCATGCAAGTTTCAATCTGGTCTCCATCGCCACCGACAGCGGTTATGCCAGCGTCGATTTCGGGCAGTGGCCGATCTTTGCGCCGATGTGGATGTTCTTCCTTGGCTGCATCTGCGCCAGTTCCGGCTCCACCGGCGGCGGAATCAAGATGATCCGTACCCTGGTGTTGTTCAAGCAGGCCGGGCGTGAATTCCTCAAACTGCTGCACCCGACCGTGGTCAACCCGATGAAGATAGGCGGCCATGTGGTGGCCAACAACATCGTGTTCGCCGTGCTGGGCTTCATCTTCCTGTATTTCATGACCATCGCCACGCTGACCTTCGTGCTGCTGATCAGCGGGATGGATTTCGTCACCGGCTTCACCGCGGTGCTGGCATCGGTCAACAACATCGGTCCCGGCCTCGGCGAAGTCGGCCCGGCCGGCAATTTTGCCGGGCTGACCGATTTTCAGACTTGGGTCTGTACCTTCGGCATGCTGGTCGGACGACTGGAGATCTTCACGGTGCTGATCCTGTTCACCCCAGCATTCTGGAGGCGTTGAGGCGCGGAAACATTGAACGTGGCGGGACAAATGCGGTAGCATCGCGGGTGGCGGGCCAGTTCCCGCCCGGGTGGGTATAAAAACAATCAAGGGTGGCGAACGTGAGCGAGAATTTATCGGGTATCCGCGTGGTGCTCATCGACGACAGCAACACCATACGCCGCAGCGGTGAGATATTCCTTACGCAAGCCGGCTGCAAGGTCGTGCTGGCGGAAGATGGATTCGACGGCCTCTCCAAAGTGGTCGACAACAAGCCCGATATCATCTTCGTCGACGTCATGATGCCGCGTCTGGATGGCTATCAGACCTGTGCCCTCATCAAGAACCATGCAGCTTTCAAGGACACCCCGGTAGTCATGCTGACCAGCAAGGACAGCCTGTTCGACCGCGCGCGCGGCAAACTGGTCGGCGCCGACCAGTACCTGACCAAACCTTTCAGCAAGAAGAGTCTGATCGAAGCAGTGACTATGCATACAAACAAGCAACCTGAGGATGTGGATTATGGCAATTAAAAAAGTGATGGTAGTGGACGACTCCGCAACGGAGCGCCATGTGCTGGGGGATATCCTGGGCAAGAAGGGCTTTACCGTGGTCTACGCCGAAAGCGGCGAGAAAGCCGTTGAGAGCTCCAAGACCGAACTGCCGGACCTGATCCTGATGGATGTGGTGATGCCGGGATTGAACGGTTTCCAGGCGACCAAGGCGATTACGCAGGATCCGGTGACGCAGCATATCCCAATCATTATCTGCACCACCAAGGGGCAGGAGACCGACAAGATCTGGGGCATGCGCCAGGGCGCGAAGGATTACATCACCAAGCCTATCAATGCAGACGAGCTGCTCGGCAAGATCGCCGCGCTAGGCTGACCGACAGACCGATATGTCGAAGCGCTTCAACCTGCGCGAATTCCAGCAGACCGTGCTGGATCGCCTGCAAGCCCAAGTAGCGGGCGGCAGCGATCACGCCTCCACACTGGGCGTGCTGGTGGGCGAAGAATACTGGCTGGTCGACATGGCCGATATCAGCGAAGTTTTGCCGTTACCGCCGTTAACCCCGGTTCCGCTGACGAAACCCTGGTACTGCGGCGTTGCCAACGTGCGCGGCAACCTCTACAGCATCGTCGATACCGGTGTCTACATGGGTGGCGTCCCGACCGCGCGCGAAGGCCAGAGCCGCGTGCTACTGGCGGGCCACAAGTTCGCATTCAATGCCGGCCTGCTGGTATCGCGCGTGCTGGGACTGCGAAATTCCAGAGATTGGGAGCGCGACGAACGGGACGGCGAGGTGCATCTGCGGGATGCCAGTGGTCAACTGTGGCGCAAGCTGGATCTGGCGCAATTGCTGCACCAGCCGGAATTTTTACAGATCGGCGCGTAGGACGCGCTCGGGAGGAGAAGAAATGGCTTTCAAGTTACCGTTCAGTTTGTCGAAGAAACCGGCGCAGAGCTTCATCAAAAAGGGAGACGGCGGACCGGGCGAGATCAAGACGATCCAGCTCCCCTGGTTCAGCAAACAATCCTTCGACAAGCAATTGCGTGTGCTCGGCGGCTTGCTGTTGTTCTTCCTGATGGTCGCGGCGGTGTTCACCTATCTGGATACGCGCGACTCGTCGCACGCCTCGCGCTATGTGGCGCAATCCTCCAAGCTGCTGATGCTGTCGCAACGTCTGGCGAAAGACGCGGCGGCCAGCTTCTCCGGCGATTCGGCGGCGTTCGAAGGACTGGAGGCGACCCGTGCCGAGTTCTCGGTCATTCTGAACACACTGGACAAAGGTTCGGCTGACCTGCCGCCCACCGAAGGCCAGGCACGCGAGTCCCTGAGGCAGCTGCTGGTCGTCTGGAAGCGCATGGGCGTGTTGCTGGACGAACTGGAAAAAGGCCGTCCGCTGCTCGTCACGCTGGAACGCGGCGCCGCCGGCCAGCGCGACATGCTGAACCTGTCCAACCAGGTGTCGGAGCGGGCCACACCTGCCTACGCCGCCAAGGCCGACCGCCTCAACCGCCTCATCGAGCAGATCACCAGCGCGGTGCAGATGGTGCTGACCTCGGCCTCGACCGAGGACCTGCCGGGTCTGGAACCCAAGATCCGCGAAGCCACGGAACTGCTGGAACAGCTGCCGCAGAGCGATGCCACGGTGATGCTGCTGAAGGAAGACTTCGAGGGTTACCAGTCGGTGGTGGGCTTCATCGCCGCCAACGCGGGTGATGTGCTGACCTCGCGGCTTGCGGGCAAAAGTATCCTGGAAGAAGGCGAGCAGTTGCTGTCGACGACGCAGAAGCTGGTCAACGACTATGAGCGCACGACCACGGCACGGGCCACCAGTTTTGCGGTGTTCTTCTCCGGCGGCATGCTGCTGCTGACGCTGCTGATGCTCTCCAAGATCTACCTGGACGAATCCAAGCGCCGCGAGCGCGAAGCCGGTGCGACCAACCGCAACAACCAGCAGGCGATTCTGCGCCTGATGAACGAACTGTCCGACCTGGCCGACGGCGACCTGACCATCCGCGCCACGGTGTCGGAAGACATCACCGGCGCGATCGCCGACTCGGTGAACTACACCACCGACGAGTTGCGCAAACTGGTGTCGCGCGTCATCACCGCCTCGCAACAGGTGGCGCGCGCCACCGGCGAAGCCGGTACCGTGACCAAGGAACTGCTGACCGCGACGCAGAAACAGGCGACCGAGATCCGCGACGCGGGCGGCGCGGTTGAACTGATGACCAAGTCGATTCAGGAAGTCGACAGCAGCGCGTCGCAGTCTTCCGAGGTGGCGCGACGCACGCTGGAAGTGACCGAGCGCGGCGCCCGTGCGGTGCAGAACTCGGTGTCCGGCATGGACGGTATTCGCGAACAGATCCAGGACACTTCCAAGCGCATCAAGCGGCTGGGCGAAAGCTCGCAGGAGATCGGCGAGATCGTGGACCTGATCTCGGACATCACCGAGCAGACCAACGTGCTGGCGCTGAACGCGGCCATCCAGGCGGCGTCGGCGGGCGAAGCGGGACGCGGCTTCGCGGTGGTGGCGGAAGAAGTGCAGCGCCTCGCGGAACGTTCCGCCGAGGCGACCAAGCAGATCGGTATGCTGGTGAAGACCATTCAGAGCGACACGCAGGACGCCGTGGCCGCTATGGAAAAGAGCACGCAGGGCGTGGTGGACGGGGCGAAACTGTCCGACGCCGCCGGTCAGGCGCTGCGCGAGATCGAATCATCCACGCGCGAATTGACCGACCTGGTGAACAGTATCTCGGTATCCACCCAGGTGCAGACCGATATGGCGCGCGAAGTGGCGGGCGTCATGAGCGACATTCTGAAGATCACCGAGCAGACATCGCAAAGCACGCAGCGCACCAATGCATCCGTTGTTCAGTTGGAAGGCTTGGCGAGCGAATTGAGCAGCTCGGTATCCGGCTTCAAACTGTAAAGGACGACTGTGCAGGCACAATTCAATACGCTGCCGTTGTTGTCGGTCAAGCCGGGTCTGGACGGCTCGCTGGCGAACATCAGCCGCGAATTGGAGGACTTCTTCTCTTCCGGCGGCAGCAACCGCGAAGCCCTCAAGAACGCGCAGGAAGAACTGCACCGCATCGGCGGCGTGCTGCGCATGCTGTCGCTGACCGGACTGTCCGTATTCTGCGCGGAACTGGAAAAGCAGTTACAGGAATTCAACCAGCCGCAGGACATCACCGCCCTGCGCCGCGATGTCATCCGCCGTGCCCTGTTCGGCCTCACCCATTATCTCGATGCCCTGGCCGATGGCGCGACCAATGCCACACTGCGCCTGTTCCACGAATACCAGGAGATGCTGCAGGCGCGCGGAGTGGAGATGGCCTTCGACGTCGACTTGTTCTTTCCCTCGCTACAGGTCGAGCTGCCCGAAACCCTGCTGCAGGTGCCGCAGGACAGCGAGGCGGCGGTGCATATCAAGAGCGCCCGCATGCAATTCCAGCAGGCGCTGCTGAAGTGGCTGCGCCAGGATAACGTCCCCGAATCCCTGCGCATGATGATGGCCGCCGTGCGCGCCGCCTTCGCCTGCGCACCGCAGAATTTGCAGCGCGGTTTCTGGTGGGTCGCCGCCGGTCTGCTGGATTGTCTGATGCATGAAGGCGTGCCGCCCGAACTCAACGTCAGGAAGGTGCTCAGCCGCATCGACCTCAAGATGAAGTCACTGACCGACGGCAGCGCTTTCGACGAGGAGAGCGCCATCAGCGAGATGCTGTATCTGATCGCGCGCAGCCATTCGGTGAGCGATGCGGTGGAACAGGTCAAACGTGTGTACATGCTGGATGTATATCTGCCGGAAGAGCCGCCGTTACCACCCAGCGAGACGGCCGCGCTGCTCGAGAACATGCGCGCGCAACTGCGTCTGGCCCAGGAAGTCTGGGAACAATGCATCGCCGAAGAGGCGGGTGCCTGCCAGCGCTTCGGCGAAGAGATCGCCAAACTGCACGAGCTTTCCGAGCATCTGGACCGCAACACCCTGCAGTTCCTGTGCAAGCAGATCCAGACATCCGCGCAGCATGCCGACGATCCGGAACGCGTGCAGCGCATGTCGATGGAAATGGCGATGGCCCTGCTGCTGCTCGAAGGCGGTATCGAGCATTACCGCCACCTGGGCAGCGGCTTCCATGAGCAGACACGCATCCTGAGCGCGCGCCTGCAGGCCAGCGCGATGCGCTTGCCCGAGGACGAGGGCAAGTTCAACAATCTGGTCTCGCTGTACTGCCAGATGGAACAGCATGAGGCGATGGTGCCGCTGGCGACCGAGATGCAGGGCAATCTGCAACTCATCGAGCAGAGTCTGAACGCTTTCTTCAACAATTCTGCCAAGCGCGCCGATCTGACCCATATCGGCCGTCTGTTGAGCCAGGTGCAGGGCGGTCTGCATATCCTGTCGCTGGAAGTCGCCGTGCAATTGACCGGCATGCTGCGGCAGGTTTCCGAGCGTTACGTGCAGGGCACTACACCACCCGCCGCCGAGATGCGCACGGTAGCGGCGGCGATCAGCGCGCTGGAAGAATATGTGCACGGGTTGGTGCTCGGACAGAAACCGGATCCTTCCGCACTGAGCAGTGTATTGCAGGAGATGACCGAAGTCCGCGCCGCTTCCGGCCAGGAGGATATCGCCCTGCCGGAGGAGGAACCGGTGCATGCCGGTGTTTCGATCCGTACCGGCGGCGAGGATGAAGAACTGCTGGAGGTGTTCCTGGAAGAGGCGCGCGAGGTCATGGAGACATTGCGCAGCAACCTGGAGATCAGCCGCCTGCATATGGACAGCCGCGAACCGCTGGTCACCATGCGCCGCAGTTTCCATACACTCAAGGGCAGCAGCCGCATGGTCGGTCTGGCCGAGTTGGGCGAAGTCGCCTGGGCGGTGGAACGCGCCATGAACAAGTGGCTGCAGGACAACAAGCCGGCCACACCCGAGCTGCTGGATATGATTGGCGACGCCGAAGTGCTGTTTCAGCACTGGGTCGACATGCTGCACAGCGGCAGTGCCAGCGCCACCATCGACACTTCCTGGTTGCTCACCGTTGCCGATTGCATCGAGAACGGCAAGGAGATTCCGCAGCCCGAGGGCGGACGCTCGGAACAGCCTGAATCCACTGAAACAGTGGTTCCGGAAGTCGAGGAAGGTCCGGTCGAGATCGGATCGGTCAGCCTGTCGCTGATGCTGTTCAGTATCGCCACCGAAGAGGCCGCGGGCCATGTGGAGGCCCTACGCAATCAACTGGCGGTGCTGCACGAGACCGAGTCGCACATCGTCACTTACGATTTCATGCGCGCCGCGCACACCCTGGCCGGTGTCAACCGCACCATGGGTTTCGTGCAGATCGCCGAACTTGCCTATGCGCTGGAACTCTGGCTGGAAGAGCGCATCGACAAACCGCATGTGGTGAACGATGAACAGATCGCCCTTATCGATAAGGTAGTCGAGCGTCTGGATGAGATGTGCGCGCTGGTGCGAGAGCAGCGCCAGGAGCCGCAGCCCCAACCCGATCTGATCGGTCTTTTGCAGGCAGACAGGTCGCTGACCCACATCGATGTAACGCCAGCTCCGCTGGACCTCGAATTGCCGGAGCTACCGGAGCAGGAGATCGAAACACCCGCCGTTGTGGAGGAGTTGCCTGTACTGGATTTCGATCTGCCAGAGACAACAGAAGAACACACAGCAGTAGAACAGGCGGCAGAGGCGGAACTCCTCTCCGAGATCACGCTCGATTTCGCACCGGTGAGCGCCGAGATATTGCTGGAAGCGCCTGCCGCTGAGCCCGAACCGGCCACGCCGGAGGTCATGCTGGACTTCGCATTGCCGACCGAAAGCATGCCAGAAGCCGTCGAGACAACTGCGCCTGCCGAAGACGAAGAATTTGCCACGACCGACGAGCCGGAACCCGAAGCAGCACCGGTGCAAAGAGAGCGCAGCGTGCACGACGAGATCGACGAGCAGCTGCTGCCGATCTTCCTCGAGGAAGCGCACGAACTCTACCCGCAGATCGGTACCACCCTGCGCGCCTGGCGCGAAAAGCCCAATGATGCGCAACTAGGACGCAACCTGCAGCGCAGCCTGCACACACTCAAAGGCAGCGCGCGCATGGCCGGCGCGATGCGACTGGGCGAGTTGACCCACCGCGTCGAGGACCGTGTGGAAAGCGCGCTGGCCAAAGGCGAGTTCAGCGCAGCACTTTGGTCCGAGCTGGACAACTATCAGGACCGTATCGGCAGTGCCATCGAGCAGTTGCAGCAACCGCATGCCGCCGAACCGTCAGCCGCAGAACCATCTCTCGCCGAGCAGCAGGCACAGCTTGAAATCACCCAAACCATCTCCAAACAGGCGCTGGAGATCGGCGCCGAGCGCGCCATGCAGGCGGCGTTGCTGCGCGTGCGTTCCGACACGGTGGACCGGCTGGTCAACGAGGCCGGCGAAGTCAGCGTGGCGCGTTCGCGTATCGAGCTGGAACTGTCCGAGTTTAAGAACAACGTGCAGGAACTGACCGAAAGCGTGAACCGTCTGCGCAAGCAGGTGCGCGAGATCGAGATCCATGCGGAAGGCCAGATGCAGGCGCGTATCTCGATCAGCGGCGACAGCGCCGAGAAGTTCGATCCGCTCGAGTTCGACCGCTTCACCCGCTTCCAGGAGCTGACGCGCTTCATGAACGAAAGCGTGCATGACGTGCAGACCGTGCAGCAGACGCTGCTGAAGAACCTGGCCGAGACCGAAGCGGCACTCAGTGCACAGGCGCAGCTCAACCGCGACCTGCAACAGGGCCTGATGAACATCCGCATGGTGCCGTTCTCCAGCATCAGCGAACGCCTGTACCGCATCGTGCGCCAGACCGGCAAGGAACTGGGCAAACGCGCCAACCTCGACCTGTCGGGTACCGAGGTCGAGCTCGACCGCAGCGTGCTGGAAAAGATGACCGCGCCGTTCGAGCACCTGTTGCGCAATGCTGTTGCGCACGGACTGGAGACGCCGGAACTGCGTGAACGCGCGGGCAAGGAGCCCATTGGCGAGATCCGCCTGTCGCTGCAGCAGGAGAGCAACGAGGTGGTGTTCGAACTCAGCGACGACGGAGCCGGTCTCGACATCGCGCGCGTGCGCGAGAAGGCCGTCGAGAACGGTGTGCTGCAGGAAGGCGAAGAGATCAGCGACGAGCTGGCGATGCAACTGATCTTTACGCCGGGTCTTTCCACCGCCAGCGAGATCACCGAAATCTCCGGCCGCGGCGTCGGTCTGGACGTGGTGCGCAGCGAGATCACCGCGCTGGGCGGCCGCGTTGATGTGTCTTCCGAACCGGGCCGCGGCGTGCGTTTCACCATCCACCTGCCGCTGACATTGGCGGTGTCCAAGGTGCTGATGATCCGCGCCGGACAGAATGTCTATGCGCTGCCGTCAATCATGATTGAAAACGTGCAGCAGCTCAAACCCGCCGCACTGGAAGCTTCCTACAAGCAGCAATATGTCGAATGGCAGGGCGCGCGCTATCCGTTGCACTATCTGGCGCGTCTGCTGGGCGACGACGATATAGAAGTCGAAAGCCTGCCGCACAACCCGGTGTTGTTGTTGCGCGCTGGCGAACACCGCATCGCGGTGCACGTCGACGAACTGCGCGGTAACCAGGAAGTCGTGGTCAAGAACATCGGACCGCAACTGGCGCGTCTGCCCGGCATCGCAGGTGCGACCGTGTCCGGTAACGGCACCGTGATCCTGATCATCAACCCCGTCGCCTTCACGCAGCGCATCGTGGTGTCGCGCAAGATCGCCAAAGCCGAAGCGGCTGCGGTGCACAAGGTGCCGGTGGTGATGGTGGTGGACGATTCGCTCACCGTGCGCAAGATCACCAGCCGCCTGCTGGCCCGCTCCGGCTATCAGGTGCTGACCGCCAAGGACGGTGTGGATGCGATGGAGCAATTGACCGAGGTGCTGCCGGATATCATGTTGCTGGACGTCGAAATGCCGCGCATGGACGGTTTCGAACTGGCCAAGCGCATGCGCCAGGATAACCGCACCAAGGACCTGCCTATCATCATGATCACCTCACGCACGGCCGACAAGCATCGCCGTTACGCGCTGGAGCTGGGTGTGAACGAGTACATGGGCAAGCCCTATCACGAGGAAGAACTGCTGGAACACATCGCCCGGCTGGTCGAGGCCTTCCCTGTGCAGTAAAGGCTGAGTGTCTTCCATTGAGCCAACGGCGTGGACAGATTACAATGTCGCCATGCCCGAGTTCAATCTCACGAATCACTTCCTGATCGCCATGCCGGCGATGACCGACCCCTTCTTTGCCAAGTCCCTGACTTATGTGTGTGAGCACAACGAACAGGGTGCCATGGGCATCGTGATCAACCGTCCCATCAGCCTGACCCTCAGCGAACTGTTTGCCCAGATCAACATGCCGCTCAAACCGGCGGAGCTGGAAGACGTGCTGGTGCATTTCGGCGGACCGGTGCAGACCGACCGCGGTTTCGTGCTGCACGACACGATCGGCCAGTGGCAATCCACTTTGCAGGTCAACGACCATATCGGTCTTACCACCTCCAAAGATATCCTGCAGGCGGTCGGCGAAGGCCATGGCCCGCAGCATATGCTGGTGACGCTGGGTTATGCCGGGTGGTCGGAGGGCCAACTGGAGCAGGAACTGGCCGACAATGCCTGGCTCAGTGTGCAGGCCGATGAACATATCCTGTTCGACCTGCCCGCCGAGGAAAAACTGCCCGCCGCCATGAAACTGCTGGGCGTGGATTTCGCCTCCCTTTCCGATGAGGCCGGACATGCCTGAGGGCGTGCCGACCAAAACCCTCTCCGGCACGCTACTCGCATTCGATTTCGGCACCAGACGCATCGGCATCGCCGTCGGCAACACCCTCACCGGCTCGGCCAGACCACTGGACACCATCAACGACGAGAAGAACGAAGTGCGCTTTGCGCGCATCGCCGAACTGCTCGCCGAGTGGCAACCCGCCGCGCTGGTGGTCGGTCTGCCCTGCAACGACGACGGCACCCCGCACGAGATGACCGCCCTTTGCCGCCGCTTCGCCAACCGGTTGAAAGGGCGCTTCAATTTGCCCACCTTGCTGGTTGATGAGCGCTATACTTCCGCCGCTGCAAGCTCGGTGCTGACCGAAGAAGGGGTGCATGGCAGGAAGCAAAAAGCCCTGATCGACCAGTATGCCGCGCAGCAGATACTGCAAGCGTATTTCGAT
Organism: Gallionellaceae bacterium; assembly: GCA_003445795.1. Classification (GTDB taxonomy): domain Bacteria; phylum Pseudomonadota; class Gammaproteobacteria; order Burkholderiales; family Gallionellaceae; genus Sideroxyarcus. The sequence continues at coordinate 17,536 of DMCN01000091.1, read as the reverse complement.
GAACCAAGCGCAGGAATCTACGCATGAACAACCCACAACTGAACAAGAATGGCGAACTGCAGCACCTGCTGACCACCGAAGGCCTGCCCGTGCGCATCCTGCGCGACATCCTCGACAAGGCCGCCGGATTCGTCAATGTCGCCGAAGGGCACGAGATCAAGAAAGTCCCGCTGCTGCACGGCAAGTCGGTGTTCAACATCTTCTTCGAGAACAGTACCCGTACCCGCACCACCTTCGAGATCGCAGCCAAGAAACTCTCGGCCGACGTGGTCAACCTCAACATCGGCTCGTCGTCCACCAGCAAGGGCGAGACCCTGCTCGATACGGTAGACAACCTCTGCGCCATGCACGCCGACATGTTCGTGGTGCGCCACTCGACCAGCGGCGCGGCCCACCTGATCGCGAAACATGTCGCCCCGAGCATCCACGTGATCAATGCCGGCGACGGCCGCCACGCGCATCCCACCCAGGCGCTGCTCGACATGTTCACCATCCGCCACTACAAAAAAGAATTCCATAACCTGCGCGTCGCCATCGTCGGCGATGTGTTGCACTCGCGCGTGGCGCGTTCGCAGATTCATGCGCTGACTACACTGGGAGTGCCGGAAGTGCGCGTGGTCGCACCGAAGACCCTGCTGCCCAGCCATGTCGAGAAGCTCGGGGTGCAGGTCTATCACGACATGGCGCAGGGTCTGCGCGATGTCGATGTGGTGATGATGCTGCGTCTGCAGAACGAACGCATGCAGGGCGCGCTGTTGCCCTCGGCGCAGGAATATTTCAAATACTACGGCCTGACCCAGGAACGTCTGGCGCAGGCGAAGAGCGATGCCATCGTCATGCACCCCGGCCCGATGAACCGCGGCGTGGAGATCGATTCCAGCGTGGCCGACGGTGCGCAATCGGTCATCCTGCCGCAGGTCACCTTCGGTATCGCGGTGCGCATGGCGGTGATGAGTACTTTGGCGGGAGCGAAATGATGAACATCCATATCAAAAACGGCCGTCTGATCGACCCGCATAACGGCATCGATGCAAAACAGGATGTATTCATCTCCGACAAACATGTGGTCGCAATCGGCAGCGCGCCGCAAGGCTTTGTTGCGGATCAGGTGATCGATGCCGGCGGCCTGATCGTCATCCCCGGTCTGGTGGATGTCTCCGCTCGCCTGCGCGAGCCGGGCTACGAATATCGTGCCACACTGGAATCCGAGATGGACGCCGCGATGGCGGGCGGGGTGACATCGCTGTCCTGTCCGCCGGACACCGATCCGCCGCTGGACGAACCCGGATTGGTGGAGATGCTCAAGCATCGCGCCCGCTTGTTGAATCAGGCGCGTGTGTTCCCGGTCGGTGCGCTGACCTACGGCCTCAAGGGTGCCGAACTCACCGAGATGATCGAGTTGACCGAGGCGGGCTGCAAAGCCTTCGGCCATGCCGATGCGCCGCTCATCGACACGCGCGTGCTGATGCGCGCCATGCAATATGCGGCGACCTTCGGTTACCGCGTCTGGATGCGTCCGCAGGACAGCTACCTCGCGCGCAACGGCGTGGCGCACGATGGCGAAGTCTCGACCCGGCTGGGCCTGCCGCCCATCCCGGTGGTCGCGGAAACGACGGCACTGGCCACCATGCTGCAACTGGCGCAGGAGACGGGTGTGAAGCTGCATATCTGCCGTATCTCCAGTGCGGCCGGTGTGGAGTTGATCCGCGCTGCCAAACGTGCCGGCTTGCCGGTGACCTGCGATGTGTCGATGAACCATGTGCATCTCACCGAGATGGACATCGGCTTCTTCGATTCCAACTGCCACCTGATGCCGCCGCTGCGCAGCCTGCGCGACAAGGCCGCGCTGCGTGCCGGACTGTGCGACGGCACCATCGACGCGATCTGCTCCGACCACTCGCCGGTGGACGACGATGCCAAGCAACTGCCGTTCGCCGAGGCAGAGGCGGGCGCGACCGGCATGGAACTGCTGCTGCCGCTGCTGCTCAAGTGGGCCGAAGAAGACAAGGTCACGCTGCCGGATGCGCTCAAGCGCGTCACTATCAATCCGGCGCAACTGCTGGGTGTGAAGATGGGTCACCTGAGCGTAGGCGCGCATGCCGATGTCTGCGTGTTCGATCCCAAGGCCACCTGGAAGGTCGAACCCGCGGCGCTCAAGAGTCAGGGCAAGAACACACCGTTCAACGGATACACCATGCAGGGCCGCGTACGCCATACCATTGTCGAAGGTCGCCTCGCCTACTCGCTTTAAAGAACCCGGCTGCGGATGCTCCATCCGCAGCCCAATATAAAAACAGGTTGTCGAATGAACCCATTGCTTGATTTCTCCGGTCTCCCGCGTTTCGCCGAGATCAATAACGAACATATCACTCCCGCTGTCGATGAGTTGCTCACACGCAATCGCGCGTTGACCGAAAAACTGTTGAGCGATGCGACGCCGCCGACTTGGGACAATTTCGTGCAACCGTTCGAGGACGCCCACGAACAGCTGTCGCGCGCATGGGGACAGGTCGGCCATCTCAACATGGTGATGAACTCGCCCGAACTGCGCGAGGTGTACAACGCCAACCTGCCCAAGGTCACGCAGTATTACGCCGAGTTGTCACAGAACCTGGCGCTGTTCCAGAAATACAAAGCCATCCGCAACAGTGATAGCTACGCAAATCTCAGCAAGGCGCAGAAGAAGGTCATCGAGAACGAACTGCGCGATTTCCGCCTCGGCGGCGCTGAGCTGCCGGAAGACCAGAAGGCGCGCTTCATGGCGATACAGGAAGCGCTCTCCGAGCAGACCTCGAAGTTCTCCGACAACCTGCTCGATGCGACCAACGCCTACACCTGCGTCATCGAAGACGAGAAGGACATCTCCGGCATCCACGCCGACGAGCGCCAAGTCGCCGCCGAGGCGGCGCAGGAAGCGGGCAAGAACGGCTGGCTGTTCACGCTGAAAGCGCCATCCTACGGCCCGCTGATGCAGTACGCCGACAACCGCGAACTGCGCGAGCGCATGTACCGCGCCTACACTACGCGCGCCAGCGAGCTGCTTGCGGAAAATTCCAAGATCGACTGGAACAACACGCCGCTGATGACCGAGATCCTGAAACTGCGCGCGGAAGAGGCGCGCATGCTGGGCTTCGGTAACTACGCCGAGTTCTCGCTGGCGAGCAAGATGGCGGATTCGCCGCAACAGGTGGGGGAGTTTCTGCTCGAACTGGCGCATCGCGCGCGGCCGTTCGCGCAACAGGACTTGCAGGAGTTGCGCGAATTCGCCGCTCAACAGCTGGGCCTGAATGACCTTCAGGCATGGGATGTGACTTACGCGGGCGAGAAACTGCGTCAGCAGCGTTACGCCTTCTCCGAGCAGGAAGTGAAACAGTACTTCCCCGAGGATGCGGTGCTGGCCGGCTTGTTCGGTCTGGTCGAGACCCTGTTCGGACTCAGCATCGTGCAATCGAGCGCACCTGTGTGGCACGAGACCGTGCGTTTCTTCGACATCCGCGACAACAAGGGGCTGATGGTCGGCCAGTTCTACCTCGACCTGTATGCGCGCGCCAGCAAGCGCGGCGGGGCCTGGATGGACGATGCCATCACGCGCCGCCGCACCGCCAAGGGTATCCAGACGCCGGTGGCTTATCTCAATTGCAACTTCGCGTCACCGCTGGGTGGCAAACCGGCATTGTTCACGCACGACGAAGTCATCACCCTGTTCCACGAATTCGGCCACGGCCTGCATCACCTGCTCACCGAAGTGGAAGAGCTCGGTGTCTCCGGCATCAGTGGCGTGGAGTGGGATGCCGTCGAGTTGCCCAGCCAGTTCATGGAGAACTTCTGCTGGGAGTGGGATGTGTTACAGGGCATGACGCGCCATGCCGACACGGGTGCCAAGCTGCCGCGCGACCTTTACGACAAGATGATCGCCGCGAAGAACTTCCAGAGCGGTTTGCAGATGCTGCGCCAGATCGAGTTCTCGCTGTTCGACCTGCGCCTGCACAGCGACTACGATGCCAACGGCAAACAGACTGTGCAACAACTGCTGGACGAAGTGCGCAAGGAAGTCACCGTGCTTATGCCGCCCGCGTTCAACCGCTTTCAGAACAGCTTCTCGCACATCTTTGCCGGCGGCTATGCGGCGGGCTATTACAGCTACAAGTGGGCCGAAGTGCTTTCGGCCGATGCCTACAGCCTGTTCGAGGACAACGGCATCCTCGACGCGGCGACCGGCGAACATTTCCGCCGCGAGATCCTGGCTGTCGGCGGCAGCCGCGACGCGATGGAATCGTTCCGCGCCTTCCGCGGACGCGAACCGCAAATCGACGCCTTGTTGCGGCATAATGGTTTGGTGGCAGCATAAACAAAGGAGATGAAGATGAGAAACATCCAGTGGATATGCGTTGTCGCGCTCATGTTTGCGGGCAATGTGCAGGCGGAGCTGTATCGCTCCATCGACAAGGACGGCAAGGTTCACTACAGCGATGTCCCGCTGCAAGGATCGGAAGATGTGACCGCAGTAAAAGCGGATAAAGCGCCGGTGCCGGATGAGACTCTGCCGTATGAGACGCAGCGCGCGATGAAAAATTTTCCTGCCACACTGTACACCTTCCCCGACTGCGGCTCGGCTTGCCAGATGGCGCGCGATTTTTTGAATAAACGCGGCATCCCGTTCACAGAAAAGAGTCTGGTGACAAAGGAAGAAGTCGATAACTACCGCAAAGAAGCAGGAGACAGCCAGGTACCGGCTCTCACTCTTGGTAAGACCTGGCTGAAAGGATTTCTCGCTGAGCGGTGGAACAAGGAACTTGATGTTGCCGGCTATCCCAAAACGGCACCATACCGTCCTGTACGCTCAGTACCCGCTGACCAGCCCGCCCAACCCGCTCAATGAAGATAGCGACTTGGAACGTCAACTCGCTCAAAGTGCGTCTCCCGCACCTGCTTGAGTGGCTGGCGGCCAACCCGGTGGATGCGATCTGTCTGCAAGAGACCAAGACAGAGGACAAGAACTACCCGCAGGCCGAGCTTGAGGCTGCGGGTTACCACAGCGTGTTCAGCGGCCAGAAAACCTATAACGGCGTGGCGATCCTGAGTCGTGAAGCGGCCAGCGATGTGCAATATGGAATCCCCAATTTCGAAGATGAACAGAAGCGCGTCATCGCCGCCACCATCAACGGTGTCCGTATCGTTTGCGTCTATATCCCGAACGGGCAGGAAGTCGGCTCCGACAAATACCAGTACAAACTCAAATGGCTCGCCGCGCTGACGGCGTGGCTAAAAGACGAACTGGCGAAATATCCCAGGCTGGCATTGCTGGGTGACTACAACATCGCGCCGGATGATCGCGATGTGTACGACCCGGTCGCGTGGAAGGATGTGGTACTGGTCAGCGAGCCGGAGCGTGACGCCTTCAAAGCCTTGCTGGCACTCGGCCTGCGCGACTCCTTCCGCCTGTTCGAACAGGCGGAGAAAAGCTACTCCTGGTGGGATTACCGCATGATGGCATTCCGTCGCAACATGGGGCTGCGTATCGATCACATCCTCATCAGCGAAGCGCTGCAATGCAGTGGATGCGTCATCGACAAAGCGCCGCGCAAACTGGAGCGGCCGTCTGACCACACCATCGTGGTCGCAGAGGTGGCGTGATGAAGCGCTGGCTGCTGGCCATGTTGTTGGTCACACAGTCGGCAATTGGCAGCGAGCTCCCGCGCCCCGATCACATCGTCATCGTGATCGAAGAGAACAAGTCGTACTCGCAGATCATCGGCAACAAGAATGCACCTTATATCAACGAACTGGCCAAGCGCGGCGCGCTGTTCACCCAGTCCTACGGTATCACCCATCCCAGCCAGCCCAACTACCTTGCACTGTTCACCGGCAGTACGCGCGGCATCACCAGCAACACCTGTCCGCTCGATCTCAGCGGCGACAACCTCGCCGGTCAATTGATCGCAAAGGGCCTAAGCTTCACGAGCTATTCCGAATCCATGCCGGAGCCGGGTTACGAGGGCTGCATCTACGGCGCCTATATGCGCAAGCACAACCCGGTAGCGAACTGGAAAGAATTCGCTGCATATAACCAGCCGTTCAGCGCCTTCCCCACTGACTACGCACAACTGCCTACGGTCTCATTCGTCATACCCGACCAACGCAACGACATGCACGACGGCAGCATCGCGCAGGGTGATGCCTGGTTGAAGAAGAACATCGATGCTTATGCGCAGTGGGCGATGACGCATAACAGCCTGCTCATAGTGACCTTCGACGAGGATGATGGGTCAGAGGGCAACCGTGTTGCCACGATCATGGTGGGGCAGAGGGTCAAACCGGGGAAGTATGCGCAGCGCATCAACCATTATGGTTTGTTACGAGTGATCGAGGAAATGTATGGCCTGCGGCCGCTGAATGAGAGCGCGAAGGCGCAGGCGATTAATGGAGTCTGGCGGAAATAGGGGGAAACCATCGTAGGGCGCAATACGCTACGCCCTTCGATGAGCTCAGGACAGGCTTATTGCACCTTACAGACGCTATTCGTTTTCCCCATCCAACCCCAACTCCTGAATCTTCCGCGTCAAGGTATTGCGTCCCATGCCCAACAACGTCGCGGCCTCGATACGTCGTCCGCCGGTGTGCTGAAGTGCCTGGGTGATGAGTGTGCTCTCGAACTGTTTGGTGAGGTTGTCGAGGATGCTGGGCTCGCCGCGTTGCAGGGCGAGGGCGGCTTGTTGGGCGAGGGCGGCGCGCCAGTCCTGATTCAGTGCGCCGCTGGTTTGCGCGTCGCGCCATTCGCTGGGCAGGTCGGCGATCTCGACCACGCGGGTCGGCGTCATCACGGTGAGCCAGTGGCAGAGGTTCTCCAGTTGGCGCACGTTGCCGGGGATGTCCTGTGCGGACAGATAGTTCAGCGCGGCTTCGCTCAGCGTCTTCTGTTCCACGCCCAGTTCCTTTGCACTCTTCTGCAGGAAATATTTCGCCAGCAGCGGGATATCTACACGCCGTTCGCGCAACGGCGGCAGGCGCAGCCGGATCACGTTCAGCCGGTGGAACAGGTCTTCGCGGAACATGCCCTGCTTGACGCGGTCTTCGAGATCCTGGTGGGTCGCGGTGATGATGCGCACGTTGGCCTTGATCGGCTGGTGGCCGCCGACGCGGTAGAAGTTGCCGTCCGACAGCACGCGCAGCAGACGTGTCTGCAATTCGGCCGGCATGTCGCCGATCTCGTCGAGGAACAGCGTGCCGCCTTCGGCTTGTTCGAAGCGTCCGTGTCTTGTGGTAGTCGCGCCGGTGAAGGCGCCTTTCTCGTGGCCGAACAGCTCCGACTCCAGCAGGTCGCGCGGGATGGCGGCGGTGTTGATGGCGACGAAGGGTTTGTCGGCGCGCGGGCTGTGGCGGTGCAGCGCGTGGGCGACCAGTTCCTTGCCGGTACCGGACTCGCCGTTGATGAGCACGGTGGCGTTGGATGCCGCGAGGCGTCCGATGGCACGGAACACTTCCTGCATCGCGGGCGCATGGCCAAGGATGTCGGGGGCGGCTTGCGCGTCTTCAGCATGCGTGTTCTTGCGCTGGCTCTGTTCCAGCGCGCGGCGGATGAGTTCCACCGCGTGGTTCACGTCGAAGGGCTTGGGCAGATACTCAAATGCGCCGCCCTGAAAGGCCGACACCGCACTCTCCAGATCGGAGTAGGCGGTCATGATGATCACGGGCAGGTTGGGGTAGTCGTTGCGCAGTTTCTGCAGCATGTCGAGACCGGAACTGCCGGGCATGCGGATGTCGCTGATCACCATCTGCGGCATGTTGCCGGGCAATTCGGCCAGCGCTTCGTCGGCGGAAGCGAAGCTCTTGTATTCGATCTCTTCGCGCGCGAGTGCTTTTTCCAGCACCCAGCGGATGGAGCGGTCATCGTCGATGATCCAGACAGGTTTCATGTTTACTCCCATAAATTCGTTTCTCGGGCGAATCGCGGCGTCGCGTGCTCGCTCATTCCTCGCCTACCAACACGGTATGTCTCGTCATTCGCTGCGCGGTTCCTTGCGCTTCATCCCAAGAAACAAACTTCTGGGAGCAAACATGTTCGGTCATGGTTGTTTTCCCGAGTGAGGTAGCGGAAGCACGACGGTGAAGCAGGTGCGTCCCGGTTCGCTTTCGAATTCTATGCTGCCCTGATGCTGGCTGACGAAGTCCTGCGCCAGCGTGAGGCCGAGTCCGTGACCTTCCGGGCGACCGGAGACCAGCGGGTAAAAGATCTTGTCGCGCAGATGGGTGGGGATGCCGGGTCCGTTGTCGATGATCTGTACAGCGATGGCGAGGCGGTGGAGTTTCTTCATCAGCGTGATCTGGCGAGTGATACGCGTGCGCAGGGTGATCGTGCCCTTGCCCTTCATCGCCTGTGCCGCATTGCGCACGATGTTGAGCATCACCTGGATGAGTTGCTCCTTGTCACCATGCACTTCCGGCAGACTCAGGTCGTAGTCGCGGTGGATGAGCAGCCCTTCCGGCAATTCGGCCAGCACCACGCTGCGGACACGCTCCAGCACTTCGTGGATATTGAGCGCACTGAAATGGGGCACGTGTTGCGGCGTGAGCAGTTTTTCCATCAGCGAACGCAAGCGGTCCGCTTCCTGTATCACGACCTGGGTGTATTCGCGAAGGGCGGGCCGGTCCAGTTCCTGTTCCAACAGCTGTGCCGCGCCGCGTATGCCGCCGAGCGGNNTTGGCCTGGGTCTGGTCCAGCATCTGCTCTTCGCGTGCCAGTTTCAACGGACGATCGATGGTGTGGAACTCGAGCAGCAGCGCATAGGGTGCGACCTGCAGCGGCGTGGCGGTACAGCTCAGATGAAACTTGCTGCCGGAGGCGTGCGTGCCGAGTGTCATCTCGTGCTCGATGTGGCTGGCATGGCTGGACAGCGCGGACTGGATGGTGCTGAACAACTGTTCGGTATGCGAGAAAGCGTATTGCAGCGGATGCCCGATGAGGTTGGTGCTGCTGATGCCGAACAGATGCTCGGCCGCCGGATTCAGGAATGCGATGCGCGACTGCTCGTCCAGCAGAATGACTGCTGTGGAGAGGTGTTCCAGCGAGGGAAGTGATGAGGTCGGCATGTCAGTCTATAAAGCAGAAAACATGCCATGAAGAGCGACTACTTGAGATTGGCAAGCTCGGTCTGCAGCGCTTCGATGTTCTTCTCGTGATTGCTCACCTCATCCAGCAAAGGATTAACTTTTTCATCGTATTTGGCAACATTACGGTTGGTTACGGTCTTTGTGATTGGTGCGCCATCTTTCGTTTTTCCTACAACGATCGTTTGTTGATATACCTCTGGGTTGTCCTCCGCCTCTTTTAATTTAGCGCGAGCCTCCTCAAGCGCTTTTTGCTCGGAGGCGAGTTCGTCTTCCAGTATCTTTCGGCGGGTATCGTCGCGGCGCGTCTGTGTTTCCGAATTCACTCGGGGAAAGTTTACGGCAGCCTTGTTCTGCTTCGGCGGCGCGGCCATGGTGGGCAAAGGTTCGAGGTGGAGTTTCTTGCCGCCCTTGATCGGAGCGCTGGAATAGGTGACATGACCGTCCTCGTCCACGCGTTTGTAGATCTCAGCGTGCGCGCTGACGGCGAAGCTCGCCGCACAAGCCAGAACGAACAGGTGACGTAGTTTCATGATGTGGCCCTGAAAACAGTGGGCGCAGTATAGGTTAAGGGGGGCGTGCTGAAAAGACGTAGGCACAAAAAGAAACGGAGCCCGAAGGCTCCGTTTTCAATCACCTCGCTACTGCTTAGAGGCTGTAGTACATGTCGAACTCGACCGGGTGGGTCGTCATGCGGATGCGGTTCACTTCACCCATCTTCAGCTCGATGTAGGCATCGATGAAGTCGCTGGAGAACACACCGCCGCGTGTCAGGAACTCGCGGTCCTTGTCCAGAGCGTCCAGGGCTTCGTCCAGAGATGCGCACACGGTCGGGATCTTTGCATCTTCTTCCGGCGGCAGGTCGTACAGGTTCTTGTCTGCGGGATCACCGGGGTGGATCTTGTTCTGGATGCCGTCCAGACCGGCCATCATCAGCGCGGCGAAGCACAGGTACGGGTTGGCGGAAGGATCCGGGAAACGTGTCTCGATGCGGCGTGCCTTGTCGCTGGCAACGTGCGGGATACGGATCGAGGCGGAACGGTTCTTGGCGGAGTAAGCCAGCTTCACCGGTGCTTCATAGTGCGGAACCAGACGCTTGTAGCTGTTGGTGCCGGGGTTGGTGATCGCGTTCAGTGCCTTGGCGTGCTTGATGATACCGCCGATGTAGAACAGCGCTGTTTCGGACAGACCGGCATAGCCGTTGCCTGCGAACAGGTTCTTGCCACCCTTCCAGATAGACTGGTGCACGTGCATGCCGGAACCGTTGTCGCCAACGATGGGCTTCGGCATGAAGGTCGCGGTCTTGCCGTACTGGTGTGCAACGTTCTGGATGATGTATTTCTGAGCCTGGGTCCAGTCAGCGCGCTTTACCAGCGTGTTGAACTTGGTGCCCAGTTCGCACTGGCCGGCGTTCGCCACTTCGTGGTGGTGCACTTCAACGGGGATGCCGATCTCTTCCAGCAACAGACACATTTGTGCGCGGATGTCGTTCAGGCTGTCAACGGGCGGGACGGGGAAGTAGCCGCCTTTGACTGTCGGACGGTGGCCGGTGTTGCCGCCTTCGAAGGAGTGGCCGGTCGCCCAGGCGCCTTCTTCGGAATTAACCTTGACGGAACAGCCGGACATGTCGATATGCCATTGCACGGAGTCAAAGATGAAGAATTCGGGTTCCGGGCCGAAGTAAGCGGCGTCGCCGATACCGGAAGACTTCAGGTAGGCTTCAGCGCGCTTGGCGATGGAGCGCGGGTCGCGGTCGTAACCCTTGCCGTCGGTCGGCTCGATCACGTCGCAGGTCAGCACGATGGTAGGTTCGTCGAAGAAAGGATCGACATAAACGGAATCGGGATCCGGCAGCAACAGCATGTCGGAAGCCTGAATGCCCTTCCAGCCGGAGATGGAGGAGCCGTCGAAGGCATGACCTTCTTCGAACTTGTCGGCACCGAAATGGGAGACCGGCACGCCTACGTGCTGTTCTTTACCACGGGTGTCGGTGAAGCGCAGATCAACAAATTTGATGCCTTGTTCTTTGATCAGTTTCAGAACGTCGGCGGCGGTTTTAGACATACTCTAATCTCCCAATAAAATTAAAACGAAGCTGTTTTTGAAACGAAGCGATTGATGAAACGAGCTTCTGTGCAGCAGAAACTGTGCCATCCCCCAGAATCTTGCGAGACGCGCATTGTGCCATATTTGGCGGGCATGGGCGCTGCAAAGCACGCCCATGAATGGGGCGCAAAATTGACGCCATGCACTAATTTGGTGCGCCAAGCATAAAGATCTGGATGCTGCGGAAATACGGGTCATTTGCCGTGACGGCAGCACATTTGCGCTTCATGGCAACGAGATCGACAGTGGTATCGAACAGCAACTCCGCATCCACGTGCCCCCCAAGATAGTGCAGCACGATGCGGGTCGAGGGCGGCAACTGCATGCCGAGACGATCGGCCAGATGGGCCAGCAGCAGATGGCGTTGCGGCAAGTGCGCGTTCGGTTTGGCCTTGGCATCGTCCTCCGGATCGATATGCACCATCACATCCATCACGTGATGGCCGTTCAGCACGGCCGAGCGTGCCGCCTCGGCGATGTAATGCCCCTCCGATACACTCACTTTGGGGTCCACCATGATGTGCGCATCCACCAGCGCGTTGTCGGCCATCTTGCGCGTACGCAGCTCGTGCAGTCCGATCACGCCCGGTACTGCTTTCAGGGTATTGCGGATGGCGCGCACCTCCTCCTGGTCCAGGCCGGTGTCGACCAGTTCCAGCATCGCATCGCGCGCAAACTGGATGCCCATCCAGGCGATCATCACACCCACCACCCCGGCGGCGACCAGATCAAGGAAAGTGTAGCCCAGCAGGTTACCGACGATACCGACGATGACCACCAGCGAAGAGGCTGCATCTGAGCGCGCATGCCAGGCGTTCGCCACCAGCATCTGTGAGCGCACGCGCTGAGCGACGGCCAGCATGTAGCGGAACATGCCCTCCTTGGCCGCCAGCGCGATGATCGCAACCCAGAGCGCAAGCGGGCTTACTGCCTGCACATGCTCGGGATGCTGCAGGCGCATGCCCGCAGAGATCAGCAAGCCGACCCCGAGTGCGGCCAGACTGGTGCCGAGGATGAGCGAAGCGGCAGTTTCGATGCGTGCGTGGCCGTAAGGATGATTGGCATCCGCGTGCTTGTTGCCGTGGCGGTTGGCAAACAGCACCAGCACATCGGATACCAGATCGGCAAAAGAATGCATGCCGTCCGCCATCAGCGATTGCGACTTGCCGAAGAACCCGCCCAGCACCTGCATCACCGTCAACAGCAGATTGATGATGATGCTTACCCAGGTACTCTTGCGCGCTGCCGCAAAACGAACCGGATGTGCCGGTTCGAAAGCGGCGGATTTGTCGTGTGCATGAGCGTGCGTGGGATTTTTCATTATCGTTGGGATAGTATGCAGGCGTGCCGTGCAGGATAGCACCGCCGAGTCAAAGGTTAAACACTGGAAGCCAGATGGGAAAGATCACCGAGATTCTACAGGCCGCGCAACAACGCGGGAAAGAACTTAACCTGCCGTATGCGGGCGCCGTGACGCCGCAGGAGGCCTACGAGCTGATGCGAAATGCACCGGGCGCCAGGATCGTCGACGTGCGCACGCGCGCCGAGATCGACTGGGTCGGCAAAGTGCCGGGCGCGGTCGAGATCGAATGGATCAACTACCCCGGCATGAAGCCGAACCCGAACTTCATGGCGTCGCTGGAACAACAGGTCGAAAAAGAAGCGATGGTCCTGTTCCTGTGCCGCAGCGCACACCGCTCGCACGCGGCCGCCATGGTTGCGACGCAGGCCGGCTACAACACCTGCTACAACATTCTGGAAGGTTTCGAGGGTGACAGGGATGCGCGCAACCAGCGCAACAAACGGAACGGCTGGCGTTTGGCCGGACTGCCCTGGGAACAGAGCTGAGTCTTTGGTTGATGAAAGAAAAGGCCCGCCGAGCGCGGGCCTTTTTTATGCCTTCGACCAGTCTACCAATCCGCCGTAAGCGGTCGCCAGCACGATCAAACCGAACGCGATGCGATACCACGCAAACACCGTGAAATCGTGATGGCTGATGTAGCGCAACAGCCAGCGCACGCACAGGAAAGCGCTGATGAACGAAGTGATCGAGCCGACCAGGAAGATGCCCAGATCATCGGCGTGGAACTGATCGCGATACTTGACCACCTCATACACTGTCGCCGCACCCAGCGTCGGGATGGCGAGGAAGAACGAAAACTCCGCCGCCGCCTTGCGTGAAAGGCCAAGAAACAAGCCGCCGATGATCGTCGCCCCCGAACGCGAAGTGCCGGGAATCAGCGCCAGCGCCTGCGCAAAGCCCATCTTCAACGCATCCTTCCAGTGCATGTCGTCCACACTCACGATGTGTTCGGAATGCTTGCGCTTCTCCGCCCACAAGATGATGAAACCGCCGACGATGAACGCCAGCGCCACCGGCACCGGCGAAAACAGATTTGCCTTGATCGCCTTGCCAAACGCCAGGCCAAGAATGGCCAGCGGCAGGAAAGCAATGAACAGGTTAAAGGTGAAGCGCAACGCAGCCTCCTCCTTGCGCACCAACCCGGAAGCGACAGCGGTCAGCTTCGCGCGATACTCCCAGCAAACCGCCAGAATCGCCGCAAACTGAATCACGATCTCGAACACCTTACCGCGCTCGTCGTTGAAACCGAGCAGGTCACCCGCCAGGATCAGGTGCCCGGTCGAAGAGATCGGCAGGAACTCGGTCAGACCTTCGACCACGCCCATGATGGCGGCTTTGATGAGTATGAGGATGTCCATGAGAGATTAATTCTTCGATCGTTCGATTGAGATGCGCCTGTTCACAGCGCGGCGCTCGTCCTCGTTCATCTCCAGCCAACGATTCACCTCGTCGAAGGTGCGCAAACAACTGCGGCAGACATCATCGCCCAGCACTGTCGTGCAATGGCCGATGCAGGGCGAATCGGAGGTGATCTCAGGAGAAGGGTCGGTAGCGAGCATGGCGCGATTATACCGGCTGAGTCGCCCGCTCCAGCCGCGATAACCAAACCATCGCCTCCTCGCGCGATGTGCCGCACATTTCGGCAGAGGGTTGCAGCCCACCGCAAAAGGCCGGGCGCTGCGGCTGGCCAAACACCTTGCAGCACAACTCATCATCCAGTTGCACACACGCCACCCCGGCGGGCTTGCCATTCGGCATGCCGGGCAGGGGAGAGGTGATGGAAGGCGCGATGCAGCAGGCGCCGCAACCTTCCCGGCAGAACGCGCTCATGCCTTGTGATAGACCTCGGCGCCCTGCTTCACAAACTCCACCGATTTCACTTCCATACCTTTCGCGAGCGCCTCTGCCTCGGCGATTCCCTGCGCGGCGGCGAAGTCGCGCACGTCTTGGCTGATCTTCATCGAGCAGAACTGCGGGCCGCACATGGAACAGAAGTGGGCGACTTTGGCGGATTCCTTGGGCAGGGTCTCGTCGTGGAATTCGCGCGCGCGGTCGGGGTCGAGGCCGANNCAGCGGAATTCGAAGCGCGCCTTGCTCATCGCGTTGTCGCGGATCTGCGCGCCGGGGTGGCCCTTGGCGAGGTCGGCGGCGTGGGCGGCGATCTTGTAGGTGATGATGCCTTCCTTCACGTCGGCCTTGTTGGGCAGGCCTAGATGTTCCTTGGGCGTGACGTAGCAGAGCATGGCGGTGCCGAACCAGCCGATCAACGCCGCGCCGATGGCGCTGGTGATGTGATCGTAGCCGGGGGCGATGTCCTGCGTCAGGGGGCCGAGGGTGTAGAAGGGCGCTTCGTGGCACCACTTCAGTTGCAGCTCCATGTTCTCCTTGATCATGTGCATGGGCACATGGCCGGGACCTTCGATCATCACTTGCACGTCGTGCTTCCACGCGATCTGCGTGAGTTCGCCCAGCGTCTTGAGTTCGCCGAGTTGCGCTTCGTCGTTGGCGTCGTATACCGAGCCGGGGCGCAGACCGTCGCCGAGCGAGAAGGTCACGTCGTAGGCCTTCATGATTTGGCAGATCTCTTCGAAGTGGGTGTAGAGGAAGTTTTCCTGGTGGTGCGCAAGGCACCATTTCGCCATGATGGAACCGCCGCGCGAGACGATGCCGGTCATGCGCTTCGCGGTCATGGGGATGTAGCGCAGCAGCACGCCCGCATGGATGGTGAAATAGTCCACGCCTTGTTCGGCTTGTTCGATCAGCGTGTCGCGGAAAATTTCCCAAGTCAGGTCTTCGGCCTTGCCGTTCACCTTCTCCAGCGCCTGATAAATAGGCACGGTGCCGATGGGCACGGGCGAGTTGCGGATGATCCATTCGCGCGTCTCGTGGATGTTTTTGCCGGTGCTCAAATCCATCACCGTATCGCCGCCCCAGCGGATGGCCCAGGTCATCTTCTCCACTTCTTCCTGGATGCTGGAGCCGAGCGCGGAGTTGCCGATGTTGGCGTTGATCTTCACCAGGAAGTTGCGGCCGATGATCATCGGTTCGCATTCCGGGTGGTTGATGTTGGCGGTGATGACGGCGCGTCCGGCGGCGACTTCAGCGCGCACGAATTCGGGTGTGATCTCCTTGGGCATCGCCTTGCCGAAGTTCTCGCCCGAGTGCTGTTTGAGCATCATTTCGGAAAGTCCGTCGCGCTTCTGGTTCTCGCGGATGGCGATGTACTCCATCTCCGGCGTGATGATGCCCTGACGCGCGTAGTGCATCTGCGTGACGTTCATGCCCGGCTTGGCGCGGCGCGGGGTGTGCTGGAGGTTGAAGCGCATGTCGGCGAGTGCGGGGTCGCTCAGGCGTTGCTGGCCGTAGTCGGAACTCAGGCGCGGCAGTGCTTCGGTGTCGTTGCGTTCGGCGATCCACGGCGCGCGCATCTCGGCCAGACCGGAACGGATGTCGATCGCAACTTGAGGGTCGGTGTAGGGGCCGGAGCAGTCGTACACGTAGATGGGCGGATTCTTCTCGACGCCGTTGTTCAGGTGGGTGTCGGTCAGCGTGATCTCGCGCATCGGCACGCGGAGGTCGGGGCGGCTGCCCTGTACATAGATCTTGCGCGAGTTCGGCAAGGGCTTGATCGCTGCCTCGTCGACATGCGCAGAGGAAGCGTGGAATTCGGGTGCGTTCATGATGGTGCTCCAAAAATGCAGAAAGCACCGGAAGGATGCTTCCCTACGACGGCATTACCCGTACAGGTTCAAAGGGTGTTTCTCACTTCGTAACGAAGACCCCCAGCGAGGTGGCAAGGTACTGGAAAGGCGGGGAGAAGGCAAGTTGACGATTCAAGTCGGGAAACCCGGAAACAGGGTTGCGGGCTGGGTGTATCGCGTCAAGGGACAATAGGTCGCACAGCCAGTTTGAACGGGTTTAATGCTTTGTCTAGGCCGGAAGTGCTTGTTATACTGCGCCTTCACTAAAATTCAAATGCAGCAAGGGGACAGGGGGATGAACAACGTGGAACTCGCTCGCTTCAATATGGTGGAACAACAGATACGTCCCTGGGACGTTCTGGATATGAATGTGCTCGACCTCCTAAAGAAGGTCAAACGCGAACAATTCGTGCCGGTGGATAAACAGTCGCTGGCATTCATGGATGTGGAGATCCCGCTCGGCCACGGCGTGGCGATGTGGTCGCCCAAGCTGGAAGCGCGCGCTTTGCAGGCGCTCAATCTCAAGCGCAGCGACCGCGTGCTGGAAGTGGGCACCGGCAGCGGCTATCTCACCGCGCTGCTGTCGCGCATGGCCGACCATGTGGTCAGCGTCGAACTGGTTCAGGAACTGAGCGCCCGCGCCGCGCGCACTCTGTCCGCGCACCATTTCGACAACGTCACGCTGGAAGTCGGCGACGCCTCCAAGGGTTGGGGCGGCGAGAAGTTCGATGCCATCGTGCTGACCGGCTCCGTGCCGCTGCCGCCGGAATCGCTTTACGAGATGCTGAACGTTGGCGGCCGTCTGTTTGCCATCGTGGGTGATGCACCTGCGATGCAGGCCATGCGGGTGAGTTGTGTCGCGCCGGGTGTGTTCGAGACCGTCATTCTGTTTGAAACCAACGTCGCTCCGTTGGCTAACGCACCGCAGCCGCAGCGTTTCGTGTTCTAGCATCCCCACTGGCATCGCCGAAAGGGTGATGCCAGCTTGTAAAGTGTAGTCGCAGCATGTAATATTAGAAATCTCTAATATTTGGAGCAGGCGATGAATTTATCCAGAACGACCCTCAGCGTGATCCTGGCCCTCGGCATCAGCCCGCTGGCCGGAGCCGCCGACCTTCTCGAACTCTACCGTGCCGCGCAGAGCCAGGACGCCACCTTTGGCGCCGCCCGTGCCGCGCGCGATGCCGGACAGGAGAAGCTCACCCAGGGTCGCGCCCTCATGCTGCCCAGCGTCAACCTGACCGCCAACACCACCAAGAAC
>DMCN01000111.1 GCA_003445795.1 Gallionellaceae bacterium | reverse complement strand
TGCCAGCTTGTTCTTGCCGAAGCGTTTGCCGGCAAAGTAAGCCGAGATATCGGCCATCATCACCAGTGTCATCACGAACAGCAGCAGCCAAGGGCTGAAGGCGCGCAGATCGAGCATCGCCAAACCGGTCGGCAACAACACCAGCCAGCCAACCAACCCCATCAGCCACGGATTCTGCGGACGCCAGCCGGAGATCATCCAGGCCGGCACCACGAACACCCAGAACAGGACCGCCAGCATGTACCACGCCAGATGCAGAATGGTCTGCGATTCAAACCCCACGCTGCTGTCGAACCAGACCATCGCGGCCATCAGCGCCAGCGTCAGCATCCAGTAGCCCGTGCCCGNNCCCTGCCACACCACGACCAGAACCACCGCCTGCCAGCCCAGCGTCGGCAGGCCGAACAGGGCCGCCAGAAAGAGTACGAACAGGATGCTCGCGGTGATGATTCGTTGCTTAAGCATTGTTCTTGTCCCCGGTCAATTGTTCGCTGGTCCTGCCGAAACGGCGTTCGCGTTTCTGGTAGGACTGGATGGCCGCCTCCAGCGCCGCTCGGTCGAACGCGGGCCACAGGGTGTCGGTGAAATACAGTTCAGTGTAGGCCAGTTGCCACAGCAGAAAGTTGCTGATGCGCTGCTCGCCGCCGGTGCGGATGAACAGGTCGGGTTCCGGCGCGTAGTGCATGGAAAGATAAGGTGAGAGCTCTTCTTCGCCGAACGCGGTGGCGCGCTCGGGATGCGCTTGGCTCAGCGCATGCATGGCCTGCATGATGTCCCAGCGTCCGCCGTAATTGGCGGCGATGGTCAGCGTCAGGCTGGTGTTGTTGGCAGTGAGTCTCTCCGCCTCGTCGATGTACTGCACTAACTGCGCATCGAAGCGGCTGCGGTCGCCGATGATCTTGAGACGGATGTTGTTCTCGTGCAGCTTGCCGACCTCGCGTTCCAGCATCTTCATGAACAGCTGCATCAGGAAGGAGACCTCATCGGCCGGACGGCGCCAGTTCTCGCTGCTGAAGGCGAACAGCGTCAGATATTCCACGCCCATCTGGCGGCAGGCCTTGACCATCTCGCGCACCGTCTCCACCCCGCGCTGGTGTCCCATCACGCGCGGCATGAAACGCTGCTTCGCCCAGCGCCCATTGCCATCCATGATGATGGCGATGTGACGCGGGACAGCAGTGATGTCAGGGATGGAGCGGGTGGAACTGAAGAAAGGCAGCGCCATTTTGGATGGCTCGCTTATACAGCCATCAGGTCGGTTTCTTTGGACTGCAGGGCTTTATCGATCTCGGCGACGAAGCGATCGGTGAGTTTCTGCACTTCGTCCTGCGCGCGGCGCTCATCGTCCTCGCCGACTTCCTTATCCTTGAGCAACTTCTTCAGTTGTTCGTTGGCATCGCGGCGGATATTGCGCACGGCCACCTTGGCGTCTTCACCTTCGCTCTTCACCACCTTGATCAGGTCGCGGCGGCGCTCCTCGGTCAGCATGGGCATCGGCACACGGATCAGTTCGCCGTTTGTGGCCGGATTCAGGCCCAGGTCGGAATCGCGGATCGCTTTTTCGATCGGACCGATCATGTTCTTTTCATACGGCTGCACACCGATGGTGCGCGCATCCGTCAGCGTGACGTTCGCCACCTGGTTGATGGCGGTCGGGCTGCCGTAGTAGTCAACCATCACGTGATCCAGAATGCCGGTGTGGGCACGTCCGGTACGGATCTTTCCCAAGTCTGCTTTAAGCGCTTCCAGCGACTTGAGCATCTTTTGTTCTACGTTCTTTTTGATGTCAGCGATCATTATCGTTCTCCGAAATCAGTCACAATGAACCAACGTTCCTTCATCCTGCCCCATCACGACGCGCTTCAGTGCACCTTCCTTGAAGATGCTGAACACGATGATGGGCAGCTTCTGGTCGCGGCACAGCGTCAACGCCGTGGCGTCCATCACTTTCAGATCCTTGTTGATGGCCTCGTCGAAGCTCACCTTCTGGTAACGCGTGGCTTTCGGGTCCTTCTTCGGGTCGGCGGTATACACGCCGTCCACCTTGGTCGCCTTGATGACGACTTCGGCATCCATCTCCACGCCGCGCAGTGCGGCGGCAGTGTCGGTGGTGAAGAACGGACTGCCGATGCCGGCCGCGAAGACCACCACCTTGCCGTCTTCCAGGTAACGCAAGGCCTTGCCGCGGATGAACGGCTCGGCGACCTGCTCCAGGCTCAGGGCGGACTGCACGCGGCAATCCAGCCCGGCACGGATCATCGCGTCCTGCAGTGCCATCGAGTTCATCACCGTGGCCAGCATGCCCATGTAGTCGGCCGTAGCCCTGTCCATCCCCGCCGCCGCCGGAGCGACGCCGCGGAAGATGTTGCCGCCGCCGATCACGATCGCCACTTCCACACCCAGCTCGACCACTTCCTTGATCTCACCCACGATGCGTTCGATGACGCCACGGTTGATGCCGTAGCTGTCATCGCCCATCAGGGCTTCGCCGGAGAGTTTGAGCAGGATGCGTTTGTAGGCGGGAGCGGTCATGGGTGGTTTCCTCTTAGCCTTTCTTGGCGGCAGCGACGGTAGCCGCGACTTCAGCCGCGTAGTCTTCCACTTTCTTCTCGATGCCTTCGCCGACGATGAACATCTGGAAAGCGGTGACCGAAGCGCCCTTGCTCTTCAGCAATTGCTCGATGGTCTGCTTGCCGTCCTCGGCCTTGACGAACACCTGGCCCAGCAGCGTGACCTCCTTGAGGAACTTCTGCACGGTACCTTCTGCGATCTTTTCCAGCATCGCTTCCGGCTTGCCGGATTCCTTGGCTTTCTCGATGGCGATACGGCGCTCGGTTGCGATGTCTTCCGGATTCACGCCCGATGCATCGACCGACTTCGGCTTGGAAGCCGCGATGTGCATCGCGATGTCTTTACCCATGGCTTCGTCGCCGCCGGTGAAGTTCACCATCACGCCGATCTTGTTGCCGTGCAGATAGGTGGACAGCTTGCCGGTGGTGGTCGTGTAACGCTCGAAACGGCGCACTGTCAGATTCTCGCCCAGCTTCATCACCAGTGCCTTGCGGGTCTCCTCGACCGTGCCGGAACCGTTGGCGATAGGCAAAGCCATCAAGGTATCGACATCGGCCGGATTGTTCTTCGCCACAGTCTCGGCCACGTTCTTGGCGAACGCCATAAAGTCGTCGTTCTTGGCCACGAAGTCGGTCTCGCAGTTCACTTCCGCCACGGCGCCGGTCTTGCCGTCCGCTGCCAGGTAGGAACCGATCACGCCTTCAGCCGTCACGCGCGATGCGGCCTTGCTGGCCTTGGCACCGCTCTTGATGCGCATCAGTTCTTCGGCTGCCTTGAAGTCGCCGTTGGTCTCGACCAGCGCCTTTTTGCATTCCATCATGCCGAGGCCGGTAGCCTCGCGCAGTTCTTTCACCATACTTGCGGTGATCTCTGCCATGTCACACTCCTATTTATTTCAGCTATAAAAAAGGGGGCTTGCGCCCCCTCGTTGCGGGAAGGCTGCTTACGCTGCCTTTTCCGCGACTTGTTCGGCCAAGTCGTTCAGTGCCTGCTCGCGACCTTCGAGGATCGCATCGGCCACGCCGCGTGCATACAGGCGGATCGCCTGGCTGGAGTCGTCGTTACCGGGGATCACGAAGTCCACGCCCAGCGGGCTGTGGTTGGTATCGACCACGCCGATGACCGGGATGCCCAGCTTCTGCGCTTCGGTGACGGTACCCTTCTGGTAGCCGACGTCGATCACGAAGATGGCGGAAGGCAGACCCTGCATGTCCTTGATGCCGCCCAGGCTGCGTTCCAGCTTCTCCAGCTCGCGGCGCAGTACCAGACCTTCTTTCTTGGAGACCTTTTCGATGCTGCCGTCTTCGATCATCGCTTCCAGTTCTTTCAGGCGCTTGATGGACAGTTGCACGGTCTTGAAGTTGGTCAGCATGCCGCCCAACCAGCGATGGTCAACGAAAGGAGAACCGGCGCGGATCGCTTCTTCACGGATGATCTCGCGCGCTTGACGCTTGGTTGCCACGAACAGGACATTGCCCTTCTTCGCCGCGATCTTGCGTACTTCCTTCAGCGCGTCGTTGAACATCACGACGGTCTTTTCCAGGTTGACGATATGAATCTTGTTGCGATGACCGAAGATATACGGGGCCATCTTGGGATTCCAGAAACGGGTCTGGTGACCGAAGTGGACACCAGCTTCCAGCATTTGACGCATGGTTACAGCCATGATTACTCCTAACGTGAGGGTTATGAACTACCACTCGCCAGCCTGACCCACGGCGATTCCGTGAGCACCCCAACTTGCGCGAGCGGGAAATTCGCTCCGGTCTATTCCGAAGCGGCGCGCATTCTATCACCAATGCGACACTTCCCTCAACCCAAACCGATGCACGAAACGAGCCTTCTAAAAATCCAGAGTTCGCCCAAATGCAAGGCGCGGAAAAAATTT
>DMCN01000114.1 GCA_003445795.1 Gallionellaceae bacterium | reverse complement strand
GATGAAATAGAACACATAGGCCGGACCGCTGCCAGAGATGGCGGTCACCGCATCCAGCCGTTCTTCGTCGTCCAGCCAGAAAGTGCTGCCGACCGCCGACAGAATCGCCTCCGCACGGTGGCATTGCTCGGGCCGCACCACCGGCGTGGCATACAGCGCGGTTACGCCGCTACGGATGAGCGCGGGGGTGTTGGGCATGCAGCGCACGATGTTCTGCGAGCCCACCCAGCGCGCGATATCCTGGGTGCGAATGCCGGCGGCAATGGAGATGACCAGTCGATCTTCGAGAGATGGGGCCAGTTGCAGGGCCACTTCCTGCAGTTGTTGCGGCTTGACCGAAAGGATCACCACTTCGCTGTGCGCGACCGCCTGCGCCATATCGGTGGAAGCGCGGACGGCGAACTCGTTGTGCAATTCGGCACAGCGATCCTTGCTGACCTCCACGACATGCATTTTGGAAGGCGAGTAGCCGCGCTTGATAAGGCCGCTGATCAGTGCCTTTGCCATGTTGCCNNGTGATCTCGGCCGCGAACTCTGAAGTCAGGAAATCCCGGCGCAACGCCGCCGGTTCGGCCACCATTATGGCATTGGCCGGGATACCTGCCGTCAGCAACCCTTTGATGATCGCCTCTGCCATGTTGCCGCCGCCGATGAAAGTGATCTTCATTGTTTCTCCCCGTAGTCTCTGGCACCGAATATCGCCGTGCCGATACGCACGATGGTGGCGCCTTCCATGATCGCTGCCGGATAGTCGTGCGACATCCCCATCGAGAGGGTATCCAGCCCCATTCCCCGCGTATTCAATTTTCGGAATATCTCCCGCATCCGGGCAAAAGGCAAGCGTTGCGACTTTTCGTCCGCAGCAGGTGCGGGTATCGACATCAATCCGCGCAACTTGAGGTTTGGGAGCCGCGCGACCGCCAGCGCCAGTTGTTCCACTTCATCCTCGGCGACACCGCTCTTGCTCTCCTCGCCACTCACGTTCACCTGTAGACAGACGTTCAAAGGCGGCAGATGAGAAGGACGCTGTGCGGAAAGGCGCTCGGCCACCTTGAGCCGGTCCACGCTGTGCACCCAGGCGAAGTTCTCGGCGATGGGCCGCGTCTTGTTGCTCTGGATGGGCCCGATGAAATGCCACTCCAGCGGCAGATCGCGCAGGGCTGCGATCTTGTCCAGCGCTTCCTGCAAATAATTCTCGCCGAACGCGGTCTGGCTCGCCTGATAGGCCTCGCGTACCGACGCTGCCGGAAAGGTCTTGCTGACCGCCAGCAAGCGCACTTCGCCGAGCCCGCGATGTGCCGATTCTGCGGCCTTTTCGACGGCCAGCCTGGTCGCTTGCAAGTTGGAGAGGATTGCAGTCATAATCCCTCAGGCATTCGCCTTATCAATGCTGTTTTCTAAGCTCAGGGATTATATATGGATATCACCGAACTGCTCGCCTTCGGCGTGAAGAACAAAGCTTCCGACTTGCACCTCTCCGCAGGCTTGCCTCCCATGATCCGCGTGCACGGTGATATGCGCCGCATCAACCTCCCCGCGATGGAGCACAAGGAAGTCCACGCCATGGTGTACGACATCATGAACGACGGGCAGCGCAAACATTACGAAGAGAACAAGGAAGTCGACTTCTCGTTCGAAGTCCCAAATCTGGCGCGTTTCCGCGTCAACGCCTTCATCCAGAACCGCGGCGCCGGAGCGGTCATGCGTACCATTCCGTCCAAGATCCTGACGCTGGAAGACCTCAAGTGCCCACCCATCTTCAAGGACATCTCCGAATTCCCGCGCGGCATGGTGCTGGTGACCGGCCCGACCGGTTCCGGCAAATCGACCACGCTGGCGGCGATGGTGAACCACATCAACGAGAACGAGATGGGCCACATCCTGACCGTGGAAGACCCGATCGAATTTGTGCACGAATCCAAGAAGTCACTGATCAACCAGCGCGAAGTCGGTCCGCACACGCTGTCGTTCACCAACGCGCTGCGTTCAGCACTGCGCGAAGACCCGGACGTGATTCTGGTCGGTGAAATGCGCGACCTCGAGACCATCCGTCTGGCGATGACCGCAGCCGAGACCGGCCACCTGGTGTTCGGCACGCTGCACACCAGTTCCGCCGCCAAGACCATCGACCGTATCATCGACGTGTTCCCCGCCGACGAGAAGGAGATGGTGCGCGCGATGCTGTCCGAATCGCTGCGCGCGGTGATCTCGCAGACGCTGCTCAAAACCAAGGACGGCTCGGGCCGTGCCGCGGCGCACGAGATCATGATCTGTACTCCGGCGATCCGCAACCTGATCCGCGAAGCGAAAGTCCCGCAGATGTATTCCGCCATCCAGACCGGCGGCAACATCGGCATGCAAACGCTGGACCAGTGCCTGAGCGAGATGGTGAAACGCAACCTCGTCGCTTCATCCGAGGCGCGCAGCAAGGCAGTGAACAAGGATCTTTTCCCGGGATAATTTCCCGGCCCAGGAAACGAACAGCGTTAGGAGTACATCATGGAAAGAGACCAGGCCACCGAACTCGTACACAACCTTCTGCGCGGCATGATCTCGCAAAAGGCCTCCGACCTGTTCGTCACGGCGGGTTTCCCGCCGGCTTTCAAGATCGACGGCAAGATGACGCCGGTCTCCAGTCAGGCGCTGACTCCCCAGCACACGCAGGAACTGGCGCGCAGCATCATGAACGACCGCCAGGCCGCCGAGTTCGAAGCTACACACGAATGCAACTTCGCCATCAGCCCTCCCGGCATCGGCCGTTTCCGCGTCAACGTCTTCATGCAGCAGCAGCGTGTCGGCATGGTGTTGCGCACCATCACCACCAAGATACCGACCTTCGAGGAATTGCGCCTGCCGACGACACTTAAGGATGTCACCCTGACCAAGCGCGGTCTGGTGATTCTGGTTGGCGGTACCGGTTCCGGTAAATCTTCCACGCTGGCCGCGATGATCGGCTACCGCAACCACAACAGTTACGGTCACATCATCACCATCGAAGACCCGGTGGAATATGTGCACGAGCACGTCAAATGCATCATCACCCACCGCGAAGTCGGTGTAGATACCGACAACTGGCACAGCGCGCTGAAGAACACCCTGCGCCAGGCACCCGACGTCATCCTGATCGGCGAGATCCGCGACCGCGAGACCATGGAATACGCCGTGGCCTTCGCCGAGACCGGCCACCTGTGCATGGCAACGCTGCACGCCAACAGCGCCAACCAGGCACTGGACCGCATCATCAACTTCTTCCCGGAAGAGCGCCGCGAACAGCTGCTGATGGACCTGTCGCTCAACATCAAGGCGCTCATCTCGCAGCGTCTGATCCCCAAGCGCGACGGCCAGGGCCGCGCTGCCGCCTTCGAGATCCTGCTCAATTCGCCGCTGATCTCCGACCTCATCTTCAAGGGCAATGTGCACGAGATCAAGGAAGTCATGTCCAAGTCGCGTGAACTCGGCATGCAGACCTTCGACCAGGCGCTGTTCGACCTGCACGAGGCCGGCATGATCAGCTACGAGGAATCGCTCAAGAATGCCGACTCGGTCAACGACCTGCGCCTGAAGATCAAACTGCAGGGCCAGGCCACCAAGGACCGCGACGTGATGAGCGGACTGGAAAATCTGAAGATGACCTGAAAGGTCGAAGATGAACTTCCAGCCCATCTTCCGCGTCCACCTCACCGACCCGCTGGGTTTCGTCGACACGCCGTTCATCGTCACCGCCGCCTATACCACCGCCAAGGAGATGCCGCGGGCGGAATGGTTTCTGGTCGTGCCGGAAGGCAAAGGGCAACTCTTCTCGCAACGCAACAAGCTCGACCTGCGGACCTTTCCCGAAGGGCGCGTGCGCTTCGACGAGGAGCTGCTGCTGGACGAGGCGCTCGACCAGGCCCGCCTGCGCCTGCGCCGTTACATCCAGGAAAAGAAGGAAAAACTTTCTCCCCTGCTGCTTGCAAAACAGACCGAGGTGCAAGCCAGCGACCACAACCACCTCGTCAAGGTCTGGATGCGCGGTTCCTACTGCGGCTGCCTCAGCGAGATACGCGCCAAGAGCGAGTGCCCGGTGCTGATCGACACGCTGGTCTGGATACACGGCCTGCCGATGCTGGCGGTCGGCGACCTGTAAACAGGCGGGACGGGCACTTTCTTCATCCCCGCAAGGGGGAGGCCGGTGGGTTCCCAACGGCTGCGCCGTTACCCTTTCGCTCTGCCCGCGCCAGTGCAACACCTGCAAACCGCGTGGGCAGATAAACCTTGCCCACCCTGCGAAATTCCCCGCCACTCACCGATACAAGCCCGGAAAATCCCTGCGCAACCGATCCAGCTTGGGCATGTCGTGAATGACGATGTAGGGCTGGTACGGATGCAGCGCCAGATAGTTCTGGTGATAATCCTCGGCGGGATAGAACCTTTCCAGCGGCACCACCTGCGTCACGATAGGTGCTGAAAAAGTCCGCGCGGCGGAAAGTTGCCTGATGTGGACCTGCGCAAGCTGCTCCTGTTCGGCGCTGGTGTAAAAGATCGCCGAACGATACTGGCTGCCGACATCCGGACCCTGACGATTCAGCTGGGTAGGATCATGTGCCACACTGAAAAACACCTGCAGCAACTGGCGATAAGTAACCTGCGCCGGATCGAAGCGCACGCGCACCGCCTCGGCATGACCGCTCCTGCCCGTGCTCACCGCCTCGTAGTTCGCGCTGGCAGCACTGCCGCCCGCGTAGCCCGACTCCACGTTGTTCACACCTTTCACGTGCTTGAACACCGCATCCACACCCCAGAAACAGCCGCCCGCGAATATCGCGGTCTGTTCTGCCGGAGACGCATTCGCGCCCATGCCGAATACGAGCAACGCACTGCTGAATAGATATTTCAAGGTTCGCATGATGACTCTCCTTTCTCAACCGAAAGTGAAGGCGAACGCCTCCGCCCCCTCATCCAGGAATTCGATGCGGAAGATCCTGTCCCGCACCGCGCCGCTCTGCCGGATGAGTTGATACAAACGCTGTTCGCGAATCACCCCGTTGCCCGCGGCATCGGTGTCCACGCCGTGATGCTTGCCCGGTGCAGCGCCATCCAGCGTGACCCTGAAACGCAGCGGCTTGTCGGCGCCCAGCACCAGATGCAGATCACGCCCGCGGAAGTGAAAGCTGATCGCACCGCCGCGTTTCTTCAGCAGGGCCGACTCCTCCGACACCAGCCAGGTCCCGCTCAACGCCCATTGATCCAGTTCGAGTCGGCGCGGCGCCGAATATTTGCCGGCGACATCGAGACGGATCTCTTCAGGTGAAGCGAAGTTCTCCTGCCGCGCATAGCCCAGATAGGTCTCGTGCGAACGATCCCTGTCCGCTGCCGCCACCATCGCACCCGCTGCCTTCACCTGCACGGGCGCAGCGTCCAGCGCCAGATCCTGATGCGCTTCCATGAGCAGCGACTGGATCATCTGTTCGGTCTCGACATACGCGCCTTCGCCGAAATGCTGGTGGCGAATACGCCCCTGCGCGTCGAGCAGATAGTGCGCGGGCCAATACTGGTTCTCGTAAGCGTTCCAGATCGCGAAATCGTTATCGACCGCGACCGGATAGTTCACCCCCAGTTCACGCACCGCCCGCTCGACGTTCCTGATGTCTTTCTCGAAGGCGAACTCCGGCGCATGCACGCCGATGATGACCAGCCCCTGCTCACGATACTTCGCATCCCATGCCTTCAGGTAAGGCAGCGTGCGCAGGCAGTTGATGCAGGAGTAGGTCCAGAAATCCACCAGTACCACTTTGCCGCGCAGCATCGCATCGTCCAGTGGCGGCGTGTTCAGCCAGTGCGTTGCGCCCTTCAGTGGCGGCGCCATGCGCGCATCGGTTGCACCCGGCGCGACTGGTCGCTGCGCCAATCCATCGATCAAACGCTGCTCGGTGGACGTGGTGTTGGCCGAAGTGAGTTGCGCGAGGAAGCGCGTATCCCAACCCAGCGCGATGACGACGACGCCCGCCACCACCGCGATACCCAGCACACGCCGTATCCATTCTTCGATGCCGAAGTTGCGCTTCATCCACGCGATCACTCTTCCGCTGGCGAGCAGTGCCAGCGCCAGCGAAGAAGCGGCGCCCGCCGCGAATGCCAGCAGCAGCGATGCGCTATACAGGTTCGCGCCCTGCAATGCCGCACCGGCCAACACCAGGCCGAGTATCGGCCCCGCGCACGGTGCCCACAGAAAACCGACGGCCACGCCC
The DNA here is from genome assembly GCA_003445795.1 of Gallionellaceae bacterium. Lineage (GTDB taxonomy): Bacteria > Pseudomonadota > Gammaproteobacteria > Burkholderiales > Gallionellaceae > Sideroxyarcus. The sequence goes on along the minus strand of DMCN01000114.1, from coordinate 31,773 downwards.
AGCAACAATCCACCCTTGACGCTGCCCTGCCCGTCGGCGCGCTGTTGCAGGTGTCCGCCCAATGAGACGAACGGTCGCATCATGCGTTCCGACCAGGACGGAAAGATCAGCGCCATTCCCAGCAACAGCAGCAACAGCATCGCCGCATAGCGCCCGTACTGGTTCACCTCGACCAGCCACGCGCCGCCCACCGCAGCCAGACTGGCCAGCACGGTGAAGGTCACGGCCATGCCGACGAGGATGGGCAGGCCGGAGCGGCGGAACGACTGCTCGGAGCGCGCGAACACGAAGGGCAACACCGGCAGCACGCAGGGGCTGAGGATGGTGAGAGCGCCGCCGAGATAGGCGAGCAGGAAGATCAGCATGTTTCGTTTCCTTAATAGTTACCTCTAACAATTCAGCTTTCGTCACACCGGCGAAGGCCGGTGTCCAGTTGATCAATTACACTGGATTCCGGCCTTCGCCGGAATGACGCACTATCAGAGATTTTCTAGTGTCAGTTTTATTTTTGTTTCGGCACAAACCGCAGCGCCACCGTATTCATGCAATAGCGCAAACCGGTCGGTTTCGGGCCGTCGTCGAACACATGACCCAGATGCGCATCGCACAGCGTGCAGCGCACTTCGGTGCGCGTCATGCCGAACATGCGGTCAGTGATGTTGCGCACGTTCTCCGGCGCGATGGGTTGCCAGAAACTCGGCCAGCCGGTGCCGGACTCGTATTTGGTGGCGGAATCGAACAGGGCGTTATCGCAGCACACGCAACGGTACAGACCCGCATCGTGCCTGTCATAACCCGGTTGCGAATAGGCCCGCTCGGTGCCCTGCTGTCGTGTCACCTCATAGGCCAGCGGCGACAAGCGTCTTTTCCATTCGGCATCCTTGTTCACCTTGTCCAGCGTGATGCGCCCCGACGGTTTGCCGTCATCGGAAAACTGCATGATGGTCACACGCTCGGGAGCCGCGCCAGCAAACGAGCGGGTCGCATAGACCACACCGACACCGGATAACAGCGATAAGAATTGTCTGCGTTGCATGATGTCACCTCCTGTGAATCAGGTTGAACCCGGTATGTTAGGGCTCCCCGTCTGTACCTAAGTTCGGACCGGCGCGAAAAATAGTTACTGCAGCCTACCCGGCGAAAGGCGGCTTGCGCCCGACCAGCGCTTCTGCCAGCAACAACTCTTCATCCGTGTGATTGGGCCTGGCGAGGCGCGGCACATCATGGACACATTGTCCCGGCGGGCCGTCGCGGTAGATATGCAGCGGCCTGTCGTGGTGCAGCGAATGCACGGTTTGTTTGCTCGTGCCGTCACCGGCCGCCTCGACATCCACATCGCCGTAGCAGGTGCAGAAGTAAGTCTTTTCCGGCCCGGCTTCCAGATACACGCCGGTGCCGCGGATGCCGATGGTCGCGGTCGGCGTCTCGATGCGCATGCCCTTGTTGCGCGACACCGACAGCAGCTTGCCCGCGAACAGACGCAGTCCTCCGATCAGCAGCGAGGTGACATCGTTCTCGTCCTTAGCCTGTATCTTCAGATGACTGCGGCCGCGCAACAGCATCGCATGGTCGCCGACCACGAACACGATCTCGCTGTCCTTGCCGGTCTTCACGGTATCGTTGGGGCCGATGCGCGTACCGGCATGCACCCGCTCGCCGTTCACCCACGCCTTGCCGATCACGCGATACACCGATTGCGTCGCGGGCAACTTCGGCGGCGGCGTGAATACGGCGGCGATCGCTTTCACCGCCGGCAACATCGCCGTCAGCGCACCCGCCACCAACCCCTGCAACAAGCGCCTGCGCTGATGGCCGGCCGCTTCAAGATCCTGGTTCTGCTCCATCGTTTCCCCCTTTGTGGCTACTTTCGTGACGGCGGATGTCCCGCCTGCGCGGAACATCCGCCCACGTGCATCACATGCTCTTGTCCTTCTTCATCATCATGTCGTCCTTCATCATGTCGTCCTGATGCTTGGATTTCTTTTTCGTTGTTTTCTTCTTGTCCATCTTGTCCTTGCTCATGGAATCCTTCTCCATGGTGTCCTTGGTCATTGCATCCTTGGACATCATGTCCTTGCCCATGCCATCCTTGCTCGTCATATGGTGGTCCGCCGTGGCAGTATGAGCGAAGGCGGCCAGGCAGAATGCCAGCAACAGTGTGGTCAGCTTGTTCATTTGAATCTCCTTGAATGAATTAATGGTATCTTCGCAGCGCTTGAACCGCCTGCGCCACTTAGTTCGGTGCGCGCCGAAAAAAGGTTACACAAGATCCGTATGAGCGAGCAGAACGACAATCTGGAAAACCTCATGCGCCAGTCTATGGCCGGAGACCAGCGCGCCTATGCCGCGCTGCTCACCGAGACTGCGCGTCTGCTCAAGCCCTTCCTGTCCAGGCGCCTGCGTTTCTCCAACGAAGTGGACGACCTGCTGCAGGAGATACTGCTCTCCATTCACAAAGCCCGCCACACCTATGACGGCAAGCGCCCCTACAAACCCTGGGTATATGCCATCGCCAAATTCCGCCTGCTCGATCATCTGCGCGCGCATTACGCCGACCATCTGCGCCATGCCGAGGATTACGATGAACTCGAAGAAATATTGCCGGACGATGTAACCGAAACCGCGTTGAGTTACGAATCCATAAGCGCGGAGGTGGAGAAACTGCCCGAGAAGCAGGCGACCATCCTGCGCCTGATGCACCAGGACGGCTACACCGCCAAAGAAGTCGCCGCAAAGATCGGCATGAACGAATCCGCGGTGAAAGTGGCGGCGCATCGCGCCTACAAGATTTTGCGAGAAAGGCTGGAACGCTAATGAACGACATCGAACAACTGGTCGCAACACTGAGCAGCGATATGCAGCCGGTGAAATCCGCGCCGCACCCGTACAAGCTTAGCCTGCAATGGATAGGCGCCGCCGCGCTCTATCTGCTCGTCACGCTCGCACTCACCGGACTGCGCCCCGACTGGCGCGAAAGCTTTGTCGAACCGTGGTTCGTCGCCGAGATCGTCACCCTGTTCGCGCTCTTCATCGTCTCCGCCCTCGGCACCGCGCTGCTCGCTTTCCCCGACCTGCACCAGAAACGCCTGCTCGCCTTTGCGCCGCTGGTACCTGCAGTGCTGTTCGCAGGCGTCATCCTCCTCGCGTGGCAGGCCGACACCCCGCCCGCGCCCCTGCCCGAACACAGCATCGAATGCACCTGCAGCATCCTGCTGACCATGCTGCTGCCCGCATTCTGGACGTTCTATTCGCTGCGCCGCTATGCCAGTACCCACTATCGTCTGGCGGGCAGCATCGCCCTGCTCTCCGCATTCAGCATTGGTGCTTTGTGGCTAAGGCTGCACGAGGTCAACGACTCCATCGCGCATGTGGTGGAGTGGCATTACCTGCCGATGCTTGGGGTGGGGTTGCTGGGGTTGTGGGTTGGGAGACTGGTGTTGAAGTGGTGACGACACATCACCTGATCTCGAACCCGCTGTAGTTGCCGGTTCCCGGCGCGACATCCACCCGCTCCACGTTCGCCATCATCGGCCCGCGCTGCGCCCAGCGCACCATGGCATCCACCGTAGCAGCCTCGCCCTGCACCATCGCCTCCACGCTACGGTCGGGCAGATTGCGCACCCAGCCCGCGACCCCCAGCAATTCGGCCTCTTCCTGCATCGAATTGCGGAAGCACACGCCCTGAACGTGGCCGTGGATGATGAGGTGTAATGTTTTCAGCAGTGTACCGGTCATTCCGACTCCCTCAGCTTTCGCCAGGAATATAGCATCACTTGCTCCCGAAAACTTTTAGCGGCCGAAAGCAGAGTATCTAGACCTTCGAACATCTTGACGGAGGCGATGCCGCTGGATAGGGTGGCGCCGATACACAAAAATACCCCGCCATCCCATATCTGGAAACGAACCATGTTCATCATCCCCGTCGGCGACAGAGTAAATTGGAAACGTCCACCTGTTGTGACCTTGCTGCTCATCCTTGTGAACTGCTTTGTGTTCTTCTTTTTGCAGGGCAGTGACCAGAAGAACGACGATATCGCACAGCAATACTATTTTTCGTCCGATCTGCCGAATTGGGAACTGACTCGTTACTCCAAATATCTGGAGACCAATGGCGACCCAACGGACTTGCAGCAATTCAACGAGATGCAGGACAAAAAGAACCGGATCGCATTGCCGATCATGGAACATGACGCCACATTCATGCGCGAACTGCAGGCCGGAAACATCATCACCCGCCAGGACGCCGAATATGCCAACTGGACCGTGCAACGGGCCGAGTACGAATCCAGACGCTCATTCACCGACCGTTTTGTTTACCAGGTCGATGAACATGACATGATCAAGGCTTTCGTCTCTGCATTCATGCATGGCGGCTTCGACCATCTGTTCGGCAACATGCTGGTCCTGTTCCTGGTCGGCTTCCTGGTTGAATCGGTGATCGGCAGGGCGCTATACACCCTCGCGTATTTTGTCGCTATTTTTGGGTCTGTCCTGATGTATAGCCTGACTGCGCCCGGCAGCAGCTGTCTGGGCGCGTCCGGCGCCATAGCGGGTGTGATGGGCCTGTATACCGTGATCTTCGGATTCAGAAAGATCGACTTCTTCTATTCCCTTGGCTTCTATTTCGACTATGTCAAAGCGCCGGCCATCGCTTTGTTGCCGCTATGGCTGGGCAACGAGCTGTATCAATTCTTCGCCAATGATGGCGCCCGCATCGCCTATATGGCGCACTTCGGCGGCTTGCTGAGCGGAGCGGTGATGGGAACGCTGTATCGTTTGCTGCGACCGGCGATGATAGAAAGCCACCATCAGGAAGCCGAGAGCACAGAGCTGGACGGCAAGGCTTTCCAGCGCGGCATGGATTATCTGGGCGAGATGGAATTCCAGAAAGCATTAAGCATCTTCAAGACGCTGCAGGAACACCATCCGAACGATGCCAATCTCACCCGTCTTGTCCTGCGCGCGGCAAAAGCGGATCCAGCGAGCGAAGACTATCATCGTGCCGCGCTGAAACTGCTGGCTTTGCGCGACATGGATGCCGCCACTTCGAAACAAACACACACTGTCTTTCAGGAATACCTGAGTACCGCCAAACCATCCCCGCGCCTGGGACCGGACCTTCTCGCAAAACTGGCGAAGCGCTTTGCCGGAAGCAACCACTGCGACGATGCGGAAAAATTGATGAGCTTGCTACAACGTATCGCGCCGCAGCATATTGAATTGCCCGGGGTGCTACTGGCGCTGGCACGCGGACATTATCGCGAACAGCGCAAGGAGCAATTCGAGGCGACCCTGCAATCTTTGATCAGCAGATATCCGCAGTCGCTGGAGGCAGAAACTGCGGCGGGCATGCTGCGGGTGGGTTAGACGATGGCGGCGGCCTTGTTCAGCGCTTCCTGATACTGGCGTGCCTCTTTGACCAGTGCGTGATCGGGAAACTTGAACTGCAATGCCTGCAATATCTGCAACGCTTCCTTATCCATCCGGTAGTGCTCGCTGAGTATCTGCGCCGAAAGCAGATACACCGACGGAATATGCGGATGCTCCGGATAGCGCCGGTCAAAGCGACGCATCAGATCGAGCGCCAGCTTTGAGCGTCTTCCCATACGCGCGGCAACAGCCAGATCGAGCACCTGATAGGAGTCCTGCAACTGGAACTCCGGATCGCGCTTCAGGCATTGCTCGCTCAAGTCCAGCGCCTGGAACAGGCGTTTCTCATTCACCAGCTTGACGATGAATTCACGCGCATGATGCAGCGCCTCCGTCTGCCTGCCCGCCAGCACCAACAGCTTCTGGTAGCGATCATGCAGGTCGTTGTTCTCCCAACGCGTGCGCAACTCGTTCCGCAACAGTTCGATCGCCTCATCCTGCTGGCCATTCGCGATCAGTGTTCCGAGTCTGGACAGCACCGGATCGGCTGCCTTGCCTGTTGAGAGCTTGGCCTCGGCTTCTTCAAAACCGACCGCAGCAAACACACCCAGCTCCTCGTGATATTGATAGATCGCGTACCCCATCATGTGATAAATGATGAGCACGAAATAGAAATCAACGAAGATCAGCAGAGGAATCGCCAGCCATGAGTCCATATGCTCGTACAGGAACCCCTGCAGCCACTCGCTGCTGGTAAGCAGGCTGAAAAGGAGACCGCACAGCGCCAGATAGGGTGAACCGATAGTTTTTATGTAAAACAGGATCTGCCCAGGATTGAGTGCCTGTCCGAGACTGCGCTTTGTCGCAATGATCATGATTCCCGCCGGTACCACGATATTGAGCAGCAGCGAACCCACGCCATAGCCGACTCTTCCGAACAGATATATGAACAGACCGACGAACATACCCAGAATCAGGAACAGCCCGTACTGCCGCATGACCTGCCCCGCATCGCCTTCTTCCTTGTCCTGCAAACCACCCGGCTCATCGAATTGTCCGTTAGCAGTACGCTCCATCACCACAAAAGCGTACTTGAGAAACACGATCCACAGAATGGCATACAGCAACACGCCGAACAGGGACGGGAGAAGGACCGAAAACCCGCCGAGCAGGGAATAACCGGCGATGCGCATGATCGACCCCATCTGCATCGGGTAGGCGAAGAAACTGGGCAATCTGCGCCAGAAGGGTGTGAAGGTCGAAGCGGATTCGGTTGAAAAGCGCTCGTGGTTTGCCATGAAGGTCGTCCTGATTGATCGATGCGAAGATGCTAACAGAATTATTTTTCCGAGCTTCTCTGTCATATATCTAGGCCGTTTGGCATATTGTGCTTTGTGCTTCTTTGGAGTATTCCCGATCCTCTGTCGCACGAGCGTTTGCTCATTCAAGGTATTGTCGCGCCTGCCCAACTAATCCGGTTACCGAGACATGATTCGTCTCTCTGCGCTATCGTCAGGTAAAATTGCCCGCGAACAAGTAACCCTTTCACCCGCAATACATCAACAACTATTTGAATAATGGCTACTTATAACGAAGCGAGTTTCAAAGTCCTGCGCGGTCTGGAGCCGGTGCGCCAGCGCCCGGGCATGTATACCAACCTGGAATCGCCCAATCACATCATCGCCGAGGTGGTGGATAACGCCTGCGACGAAGCGCTCGCGGGCTTTGCCAAGAACATATATGTCACCGCGCACGCGGACGGTTCCGTCTCGGTGCTCGACGACGGCCGCGGCATCCCGGTCGGCATCCATAAAGAAGAAGGCCGCTCGGTGGTCGAGGTCGCGTTCACCGTGCTGCACTCCGGCGGCAAGTTCGACAAGGAATCGGACGGTGCTTACAAATTCGCGGGCGGTCTGCACGGCGTCGGCGTGGCGGTCACCAATGCGTTATCGAAGAAAGTCGAAGTCACCGTGTACCGCGAAGGTGGACAGCACGAGTTGCGCTTTGTCGAAGGCGTGGCCGAAGCGCCACTGAAGAAGACCGGCACCTGCCCCAAGAACCAGACCGGCACTTCCGTGCGCGCCTGGCCCAACCCCAAGTATTTCGATGCGCCGAACGTCAACCTCACGCAACTCGAATTCTCGCTGCGCTCGAAGGCGGTGCTGCTGCCCGGTGTCACCATCACGCTCCATCTGGAAAAGACCGGCGAGACCAGATCGTGGACCTACCCGGACGGCCTGCGCGGCTACCTGGCCGAAGCGCTGAGCGAATTCGAACTTGCGACACCCATCCTGTTGCAGGAGAAGTTCACCCGCAAAGGCGACACCAGCGGATTCGCCGAAGGCGAAGGCGCAACCTGGGCGCTCACCTGGAGCGCCGAAGGCAACGTGGTGCGCGAGTCCTACGTCAACCTCATCCCCACCCCGGCCGGCGGCACGCATGAGGCCGGTCTGCGCGAGGGCATCTTCAACTCGGTGAAGTCGTTCGCCGAACTGCACGGCTTGCTGCCCAAAGGCGTGAAGCTGGTAGCGGAAGATGTGTTCTCGCGCTCCAGCTTCGTACTCTCCGCCAAAGTGCTCGACCCGCAGTTCCAGGGCCAGACCAAAGAAAAACTGGTGTCGCGCGAAGCGCTGCGCCTGGTCTCTTCCATGATCAAGGACCCGCTCGATCTGTGGCTGAACGAGCACCTCGACTCGGCCAAGAAGATCGTCGAACTCGCCATCCAGCAAGCGCAAGCGCGTCTGCGCTCGGCGCAAAAAGTCGAAAAGAAAAAAGGCAGCAGCGTCGCCGTGCTGCCCGGCAAGCTCACCGATTGCAGCTCCAGCGATTCCACCCGCACCGAACTGTTCCTGGTCGAGGGCGATTCTGCGGGTGGCTCTGCAAAACAGGGACGCAACAAGGAATTCCAGGCCGTGCTGCCCTTGCGCGGCAAAGTGCTGAACACTTTTGAAGTAGAAAAAGACCGCCTGTTCGCCAACAACGAGATCCACGACATCGCGGTTGCCATCGGTGTCGATCCGCATGCACCGGGCGATACCGTCGACCTTTCCAACCTGCGCTACAACGCGATCTTGATCATGGCCGATGCCGACGTGGACGGTTCGCACATCTCCACCTTGTTACTCACACTGTTCTATCGTCACTTCTACCGCGTGGTGGAAGCGGGCAAGATCTTCATCGCCCAGCCGCCGCTGTTCCGCATCGACGTGCCCGCGCACGGCAAGAAACAGGCGAGCAAGATCTACGCGCTGAACGAAGGCGAGCTGACCGCCACCCTGGACCGGTTGCGCAAGGAAAAGATACGCGAAGGCAGTTGGTCGATCTCGCGCTTTAAAGGACTGGGCGAGATGAGTCCCGAGCAGTTGTGGGACACCACGCTGAATCCGGATACCCGGCGTGCGCTGTGTGTGAAGGCGGATTTGAAATCGTTCAAGGCGACGATGGGGATATTCAACATGCTGATGGGCAAGCAGGAAGCTTCGACTCGCCGCGCATGGCTGGAGTATCACGGGAATGAGGTTGAGGTGGATATTTAGTATTTAGCTCCTCGCGCTTTGATTAGTCAGTTCCGAGGGCCGTTCAACCCTTCGACAGGCTCAGGGCGAACGGGGGATAGCGCGGCTAGTATCCCGTTCGTCCTGAGCCTGTCGAAGGAACGAGCGGCGTGCCGAGAGGCACAGTACAAACGGAACTGATTCAAACAGCATTACGAAATGCCGTACACCCTTCGACAAGCTCAGGGCGAACGGATGTTTAGATAACTGATCATTACGGCAAGAACAAAGCATGACCATGAACGAAAACGAACCACAAGACACCCCAGAACTCGAAGCCCCCGCCGAATCCAAATCCGGCAAGCGCGAATTCGCCCCCCTCGCCAAGCTGCCCGATAGCGACGAAGTGCTCATCGCCGACTACGCCGAGCGCGCCTATCTCGAATACGCCGTCTCCGTGGTCAAAGGCCGCGCGTTGCCGGAAGTCTGCGACGGACAGAAACCCGTGCAGCGCCGCATCCTCTACGCGATGCGCCAGATGGGCCTCACACATGGCAACAAGCATGTGAAGTCGGCGCGGGTGGTGGGTGACGTGCTGGGTAAGTACCATCCGCATGGCGACTCTTCCGCGTATGAGGCGATGGTGCGGTTGGCGCAAGATTTTGCGATGCGGTATCCGCTGGTGGATGGTCAGGGCAACTTTGGTTCGCGCGATGGCGACAATGCGGCGGCGATGCGCTACACCGAGGCGCGGCTCACGCCGATTGCCGATCTGCTGCTGTCCGAGCTGGACATGGGCACGGTGGATTTCATTCCCAACTATGACGGCGCATTCCAGGAACCGGCGATGCTGCCCGCGCGCCTGCCGATGGTGTTGCTCAACGGCGCATCCGGCATTGCGGTGGGCATGGCGACCGAGATTCCTTCGCACAATCTGAAGGAAGTCGCCAAGGCCGCGGTCATGCTGGCGAAGAACCCCAACCTCAAGGACGACAAGCTGCTGTCTTACATCAACGGGCCGGACTTCCCCGGCGGCGGGCAGATCATCTCGTCCGATGCCGACATCCGCGATGCCTACACCACGGGGCGCGGCTCGCTGAAGATGCGCGCACGCTGGACCATAGAACAACTGGCGCGCGGCCAGTGGCAGGTGGTGGTGAGCGAATTCCCGCACGGCGTCTCGGCGCAGAAGGTGCTGGAAGAGATCGACGAGCTGACCAACCCCAAGGTCAAGGCCAACAAGAAATCGCTCACGCCGGAACAGACGCAGAACAAGCAGCTCATCCTCTCGGTGCTGGATGCGGTGGCCGACGAATCGGACAAGTCGCAGAAGATCCGTCTGGTGTTCCAGCCCAAGACATCCAAGCTGAATCCCGACGACATGATGGCGGTGCTGCTCACCCACACCAGCCTGCAGAACTCGGTGTCGGTCAACCTCACCATGATCGGCCTGGACGGACGCCCGCAGCAGAAGTCGCTGGCACAGGTGCTGCGCGAATGGGTGGAATTCCGCCTGCGCACCGTGACGCACCGTTGCGACTATCGCCTCGGCCAGGTCACCGACCGCCTGCACATCCTCGATGGCCGCATGATCGTGTATCTGAACATCGACGCGGTCATCAAACTCATCCGCAATTCGGACGCGCCCAAAGAAGACCTGATGAAGAAGTTCGACCTGAGCGAACGCCAGGCCGAAGATATTCTTGAGATCCGTCTGCGCCAGTTGGCGCGCATGGAAGGCATCAAGATCGAGAAAGAAATCAAGGAACTGAAGGCCGAAGCCAAAGAACTCAAACGAGTATTGGGCAGCGAAGATGCGCTGCGCGAACTGGTGGTGAGCGAGATCGAAGCCGATGCCAAGACCTACGGCGACGAGCGCCGCACGCTGATCGAAGAAGCGCAGGTGACCAAGGTGACCGCGCAAGTGAGCGACGAACCGGTGACGGTGTTCATCTCGCAACGCTTCTGGGTGCGCACGAGACTGGGCCACGGCATCGACGCGACCAGCATCGCCTTCAAGGACGGCGACAGCATCGCCGCCACCTATGAATGCCGCACCACCGACCAGTGCATCGTCATCTGCAGCAACGGCCGCGTGTGCAGCATCCCCGTCTCGTCGCTGCCCTCCGGCCGCGGCGACGGCGCACCGCTGGCCACCTTCATCGAGCTCGCCCCCGGCGCCAAGATCGCGCACGCCTTCTGCGGCAAGACCGAAACCCCCGTGCTCATTTCCACCAGCGCGGGTTACGGCTTCCCCTGCTTCATCGGCGACATGGTGGGACGCAACAAGGCGGGCAAACAGTTCATCAGCGTAAAAGAAGACACCATCCTGCCGCCCGTCATCCTGGCCCCGACGCAGAATTCACTCGTCGCCGTGCTATCGAAGAGTGCAAGGCTGCTGGTATTCATGCTTTCCGAATTGAAGCTGCTGAACGGCGGCGGCAAAGGCATGATGCTGATCGACCTGAAAGAAGGCGACGAGCTGACGGCTTGCACGGTCGTTAATTCACCGGCGGTGACATTGAGCGGTACGGCGGGCAGCAAGGTGCAGGAGTTGAAGATTGGCGGAAAGGAATTGCAGACTTACTTTGGGGCTAGGGCCAGGGCTGGGAAGGTGGTTGAGAGTAGGTTGAAGGGGTTGAGGTTTGAGTAATCTGTTGATGCAGGCTACGTAGCTCAAACCTCAGAGACAGGTGGTCAAAACAATTTGACTCCGATACATTTCATTTTATTGGTCTCCCGATATCATTGGTCTCTCCGCCTGACTATCAGAAATTTTCGTCGTCTAATTTGAGCTGAGCCTCAAGGGGGAAACATGAAACAAACCATTATGCTCGCGACTGTCTGTTTACTGTTATCTGACGTTGCTTACGCAGGCGAGCAGTACCTGTGTACTGCAGACATAGCCTCTGGCTTCTGGTTCAATAAGTCCTCAAAGGAGTGGGAGCATACGACCTTTAAGGCGAACTCAAAGTACGTAATCTCCAAACCTGACGATGGCAGTTCAGCGTTTGTGGTGCGCGAGATTGGACGGGATTTTCAAAACGCTTGGTGCAAGGATACGTTCAATGAGGCAGGCTTCTTGTTTTGCGAAGGCATTGGCGGGGATTTTAAATTTAATCGCAAGAACGGGAGATTCATTTCTGCCCACTTATTCGGCTACTTTAATGTCGTTCCGGGCGTCAATGAAATAACAGATACAACTAGTGACACGCCGTATTTGGAAATTGGCAAATGTTCTCCGTTCTGACCGATAAGTCGTCTTCCGAGTGATATGGGGTCAGCATCGCATTACCTTCTCAGCCTTATCCACAAAAATAACAATTCGATGTTGTCCTCTTTGATTTGCTTGATCGGAAAAAAAGCGTCTGCGGGCGCTTTTTCATTTCCGCTTGCGGGTTTTTGCGGGAGTTCGCGTAGGCAGCCCAAAGGCGCTGCGGGAAAGATAGTCTGCCTCTGTATTGCGGTGCTGCGGAATCCAGCGTAACTCGAATTGGTCAAAACACTTTATCTGCGAGCGGATTTCGGCGAATAAGGGGGCGAGGCGGGCAGCTTCGGTGCTACTGGCATTTTGTGCGAGGCGCACGACGACGTCGCTATCGCAGTGAATGAGCAAGGCGCTGGCTTGCAGTGTACGTGCCAGTTGCAGGGTGGCCAGCAGGGCGCGGGCTTCGGCTTCGTTGTTGCAGCCGCTGTGCGGGCTGCGTTGCGAGAGTTCGTGGCGGCTACCATCCGGTTCCAGCAGGAGGGCTCCGAGGCCGATATGGCCGGGGTTAGGGCGGGCGCAGCCATCGCACCAAGCTTGCCAGAGATGCTCTTCGTTCATGCCCACATGGTAGCGAGCAAGGCGGTGTTTGTGCTGATTATATGCTGATAAAAAGAAATCAACGGGTCGAAAGAACGGGTCGAAATGGGTCGGGTTCGGAATATTCTCAGCAACTAATTCTGTCGGTCTTTACAGCCCTGGACTAAAGGGCTCAGCTTCGGAATCGATGGGGCCCGACCCCATCGATGCAATCAGCGATCCCGCGGTTTTAACGCGCGCCTTTGTGGTCTTTTTGGCCATCATTTTTATGTTTGCCGGCAACTTCAAGAGATTCCGCTTTCTGCTTCTGCTTGCTGATTTCCTCTGCCGGGAATGGATGTTTCGGTACGGGCTGCTGGTTAGGGATATTGGTTGGCTGGGTCATATTGATCTCCTGATCATGCGGTTAAGTGGTTTCCCTTCAGATCTCTGCCGATGTGAAGGTTTTGCAGCCTGCTCCAAGTTAAGCGCAAGCTCTGTGCGCCAGTTAACGCAGACACGTAAGGCAAAAGGGGGCGGGTTGACCCATCTTGGGTCTCTGAATTGAATTTCGGGCCGCGCTTCAAGTCGTTGAATTGCGCATGATTTCCGAGCTTATTCCGCTGTTTGCCTTGCCTGTTTATACATATACTCCTCAACTGAAGCGATAGCGATTTACCAGGGAGTCATGCAGATGACGCAGCCGTCACCATGAAGAGTAAAGCTCCTTGTGGCTATCGATTGGTTTTGCGCAGTTCAATCTTTTTCATTTGGGTGCCGTCATGAAACGTTCGTCTTTCATTTCTATCGCCGTAGTTGAAGTCGTTTTCCTGAACATTCTGCTGCTGATTGCGGGGCTGGTCGGTATGGCCACCCACGGTTGGCAGCCGATGGACTGGCTCTGGCTGGGCATGCTGACGGGCTTTGGCATCGTCAGCGGATTGCTCTATCTGCACAAGTTGAAGGTGGCGCTGACCCCGCTAGAGCACATCTCGCGCGTGGCCGGCGAAGTCGCCGTGGGCACCATCGGCGCTCGCATTCCCGACACCGGGCGCAGCGACGAGTTGGATACCGTGTGCCGCAACGTCAATGCGATGCTTGATCAGATGGAAACCTGCTTCAGGGTCCAGAAGGAGGCGCTTGCCGCGGCAAGCGAAAACCATTTTCACCGCCTGAGTGCAGAGAATCTGCATGGCGTTTTCCTCGAGGCGGTGGAACAGGGGAACCGCTCGCTGGAAACGCTGATGGAAAAGTACCATGACGAGATGCGCAACAATCTGCTCTCCCGCCTCGGCCAGCTCAACACTGAAAATCTGCTGAAGAATTTGCGCACCAGCCAGCGCGACATGCTTGGCATCGTCTCCGCGTCCGACAAACTGACGGAGCTTTCCAACGCCAACGCCAATGCGGCCAGGGAGAGCAGCGGCGCCATCGCCGAGATGGTCAACGCCATGGACCGCTTGGTGGACAAGATCGAAAAGACCAGCGGAGCCATCAACGAATTCAACAGCCACCGCGAGGAGATTGCACAATCGGTCGGACTCATCACGTCCATCGCCGATCAGACGAACCTGTTGGCCCTTAACGCTGCCATCGAGGCAGCGCGCGCCGGCGAGCAGGGCCGCGGCTTCGCCGTGGTGGCCGACGAAGTGCGCAAGCTGGCGGAGAGTTCAAAGAATGCCTCATCCTCGATCTCCCTCATCATGGGCACCCTGCAGGTGGACGCCGAAATCATGCTAGCCAATGCCGGCGAAATGAGCGGGATCGCCGCGTCATCCCGGCATGCCATCGGCGACTTTGAAAGTCGCTTCAGTTCGGTGGCCACCTCTTCCGCGATCGCGCTGGACCAGATCCATCTCGTTCACGATGTCAGCTTTGCGTCTCTCGCCAAGATCGACCACTTCATCTACAAACAGAACGGCTACATGACCATCAATTACGGCCTCGATTCCGAAAATGCCCAAGCCATCAAGGTCAGCGAGACAGGATGCCGCCTCGGCAAGTGGCTCGCAAACGAGAGCACGCTGGCCGTATTCGGCAAGCTGGAAAACTTCGGGCGTATCACCGCGCCCCACGCGAACGTCCACCAGAACATGCACCGCGCGCTGGAATTCATGGGCCAGGGATGGGAAACCGACTACGGCGTGCAGGAGAAGCTGTACAGCTCATTCGAGCAGGTCGAGGCCGGTAGCGATGGCGTCATCAAGTCTCTGGATGACATGGTACTGGAAAAGCACGGCGCATCCGCCGCCCGCTGAACGCCGTCCGGGGGATGCCGCACGCATGGAAAGCAACGCGGCCATAGCGAATGTGCCGGTGAATGAAGTGATTGGGGACTGACCACCGTTTCCGGGGGGGCTCCTCAATCTTCAAGCTGCGACGCCCCGCAACACTTCTTGTACTTCCTTCCGCTGCCGCAGATGCAGGGTGCATTGCGGCTTATCTTTGGAATCTCATTTGCAGCAGTTTTGCCATTGGCACTATCTGCCGCACGGCGTTGCGGTGCCCAGAATTTGTAGATCCAGCCGATGCTGGCCGGGATCTGCTTTGAGAGCTCTTCGCGCTGGGCCGGTGTTATTACCAGCTCTTCTTCTGCCTCGGTGATCTCGGGCGCACCCAGCAGGTAGATCGGGCGCAATGCCACGGGGCCGTGTTTGGATTCGAACATGGCCTGCCAGTGATCGCGCTGGGTTTCGATGCCGGTCATGAAGCCGTGTGCCCACATCTCTCCGTCCATGTATTCGCGTTCGTCGCCTTCGAAGACTTGCAGATCGAAGACGGGCTCGAAATGTTCTGCGTCCTGTTGCAGGCTCCAGACGATGGCGGTCATGTGGCGCGTGAGCAGGTCGGTGATGCGTGCTGCCTGGGCAGCGGATTCGAATGTCGGTGCGTCTGCTGCTGTCGGGCCCCATATGCGCAGGATCCATTCTTCCGGTTTTGGCGTTGCCGGGCCGGAGGCGAGGGCGGTGAGGAAACCATCCAGGCAATCCAGTAGCATGACCTCGCTACTTGTAGCGTCGGACATGAGGAAGCTGTCGAGTTCGTCCATCTCTTTTTCGGAGAGGGCGGGGGTGACTTCTTCATCATCGAAGGATTCTTGATTTGGCATGGTTGCTGTTACTTTCTTTGCTGGAGGGCTTTGAGGTGCTGATTAAATCCGTTCGTGGAGACCCTTCGACGGGCTGATGTAGAAGGCCTCCGTTCATGGTTCGACAGGCTCACCACGAACGGATTCAATCAGCACACCTTTAAGTATCTTGCCTTGAGTGAGCTGTACAGTTCGTCGCGGACGTTGGCGGAATCCAGATTGGCGATCTCCAGCACTTCGACCAGATGTTCGTTGTCTTCGCGACCATCCCATATCTTGATGTAGGTTCCAGCCTTGTAACCGTGGTCCTGGCGGAATACGTTGAGCACGTTTTTGCCGATGTATTGTTTGAACAGGTCGTTCCATTCCATATCGCAGTCGTGCAGCAGTGCCTCGAACAGTGCGAGGCTACTGCGCTTGGCTGCGGCCAGGCCGGCCAGCAGGTCGAGCTTTTCCAGCAGGGTCAATTGCGCGAGTACGTAGGTCTGACCATCGAACTGGACCGACTTCTGGTGAAGATCGAGCTCGGTCTGCATCTCTGTCTTCGCCTGCACGACATCGCCCAGTTTGCTTTGTATGGATGCGGAGAGGATGAAGTGCCAGATATCGACCAACTCCATGCGCAGTTGCGCCCAGTCGCATTCCTGTTTCTTCCACCATTTCCAGCCGTGGTGCTCGATGGCTTCGACGCCTTCGACCTGGATGGCGCGATGCCAGTTGTTGTTGGCGGCAACCCAAGCGGGGTTGACCTTGCTGTTCATGCCGTCCTGCAGTTCGAGCATGGTGATGAGTTGGGTCTCTGAGATCGTCATGGTTACGGCCTTGGGGAAAGCAGGCATTTTACAGCACGGCCTGTCTTTAATTTCCGACATTCCAGATGCCGCACGCTAGAATATGCGCCATGCACACTCTCGTAACCTCGCTTCGCCGCCTCGTCAGCCTCAGCCTCTTTGCACTCCCCCTGCTCGCCCACGCGGGCCTGCCGGCGTCATCCAATGTGCCGGGTGGGGTGATGGTGTTGCCGCTCGGCAGTACCTCTGCCATCGCCGACAAGCCGCAGGCATGGTTCCAGGATCTGCCGGTGCTGGTCACTGCCGATGAAGGGCAATGGGTTGCGGTGGTGGGTCTGCCGCTGGACAGCATCCCGGTGATGCATGAGTTGAAGGTGCAGCTTGGCCACGAGACGGTGATGTTACCGTTCGACATCCGGCCGAAGGCTTACCCCGAGCAGTATGTGACACTGAAGGACACGAGCAAGATCGAGCTTTCGCCCGCAGACCTGGCGCGCGCGGAGCGCGAGATCGCGGCCATCACGACGCTGAAACAACACTGGCGCGATGCGCCGGACACCGATCTCGATCTCATCCAGCCTGCAAAGGGTGATCTGGGCGGGCGCTTCGGCGCACGCCGCTTCTTCAACGGCCAGATGCGCAAGCCGCATTCCGGCCTGGATGTGAGAGCGGGGAGCGGCAAGCCGGTGGTGGCGAGCGCGGCGGGTGTGGTGCTGGCAGTGGATGATTATTTCTTCAACGGCAAGACGGTATTCGTGGACCACGGCAACGGGCTCATCACTTTGTATTGCCACCTGAAGCGTATGGATGTGAAGGCAGGCCAGACGGTGCGCAAGGGCCAGCGTATCGGCCTCGTCGGCCAGACCGGCCGCGCATCGGGGCCACATCTGCACTGGAGTGTGGTGCTAAACGGGGCGATGGTGGATCCGGAGTTATTCCTCGCAGCGGAACGCCGGCAATGAACTCCGCGGCAGGTTGACGCCACTTTCTCTTCACGGATAATGCGCCATCCGCCGCAGGACAGCGGCATAGCCTCCATCGACACACGCACACCCGATATGTATTTCATCACTACCACCATCGCCGCCGTTGCCGCCTGCTGCGTCTCGATCTTCATGTTCTTCTGGGCACTGCTGTGCCTTTTCTACGGCGGGCCGGAAGGGGTCGTCGGCAGCGAGGCGATCACCGCCGGGCTGATCTCGGCAGTGATCTCGGCCATCACGGGCTATGCGACGTATGTGTTCATCGTCGCGCCGAAACGCATTGAGCTGCATTCCGCCACGCTGCTGCACCGCGTGGCGCTGAAGGGTTCACCGCTGTTCGCGCTGTTGTTCATCGGGATGCTGTGGATGCTGGGCACGATCGTGCTGGTGTATTTCGCGATGATTGCCGCCGTGACGGTAGCGGTGCGCCTGACGCGGCGCCGTTGACATTCACTTCAACGACTTCAACACCTGTATCTCGGCCCTGAGCCAATCTTCGACTTCGTGCCCCGGCGCGAAGTCGCGCTCTTTCGCCAGGTAGAAGGCGATCTGTTCTATCTGCTTGTGAATCTCTGCGGCCCTGGTCTTCGCCTGCTGGCGGGATACTGTCTCGTTTTCGGCGTTGAACGGGATGACCAGTTCACCGTACAGCGGTTGATCCTGGCTCATGATGAGAGTCCTTTTGGGGAGAGGACTCCATTAGTAGCAGCGGCAGGTTACAGCATTGTGAATGCGGCCGGACGAAGCAGGAGCTACGCGCAGAGGGTCCGGATGGCCCCCCGCGCTATTTGACCAGCTTCGATATCTTCTTGAACGAGTCGGTCCCGGCGACCTTGAGCAACTGGAACACAGCAGCTTCGGTGCTGGTGGGTACGGCACCGGCGAGCAGCATGGCTTCCATCGCGGTCTGTTTGTTGTCCGGGCTGCGGCTTATCACGGCATCCTTGACGACGTGCACGTCGAAGCCTTCGTCCAGCAGTTCGATGACGGTCTGCTGCACGCAGACATGGGTCTCCGCGCCGCAGGCAATGATCTGGGTGCGGCCGCTCTCTCTCAGATGCCGGGTGAATTCCCGGTTGCCGCAGCAGCTGAAGGTGAGTTTCTCGTAGCAGGCGGCGGCCGGCGCTCTTTGCTTCAGCTCGCCCAGCGTCGGTCCCAGCCCTTTGACGTATTGCTCGGTGAAGATCACCGGCACGGCCAATTCGAGCGCGCTTTCGATCAGGATGCCGGCGTTCCTGTTCAGGCGTTGCAGCGCGTCCTGGTCCATGGCGGCGCAGAGTCTTTCCTGCACGTCGATGACGACCAGTACGGCGCGGGCCGGGTCGAGCAGGAACTTGTTTCGGATAGGCATGGTTTCTCCATTCGGTAACGTGGTTCAGAGCCTGAATTATGAATGAAGGTGCGGGCGAGCGGGGATTGACGTGGGGGGCCGCGCGGGACAACGCTGTATTCGGCATGTGTGCCAGGTGCGGCCCATGCCAGTCAGGGAGTGATCCGATGAGAATGGAGAAACACCATGATCGATAGAGATGACGTCCTGCATACGCTTAAATGCAGCCCAAGCCAGTACCCGAAGATGCTCGACGAGCGCTTCCCCCACATACTGGAAAAGATCGTCACGCTTTGGGATTCGCCCGAGGCGGAACCCTATCTCTCCGAATTGTTGCGGCCGAATGCCGGCAGGTTCGACCGCGAGGGTTTTCCGGACGAGGCGTGGGACGAGATCCTGCATCTGCAGGTACTCCACGGAAAGCAGTATCCGCATTGACGTTGCCCGCGTGGGCACACTTCCGAATCCCCCTGCTGCAGGTGGCGGTTCTGTCTGCGATGGCATCAGACTGATCGTCATTTCCTGAGGTTGGGACAGCAATAAATCAAAATCACATCTGCTCGCCAGCACATCCTGAATGGATGCGCTGGCGATTCTCTTTGCAACAATACCGAAGCCATTCCATCAGGAATTTAAGGCATAATCCGCGCGAATCACTCAACTAATAAGACGGTTCGCCCGACCGCGTTCCCATCGCCGAAATACAAGTGATAGACAAGCTCAACCACACCGCCGCCATTCAATCCGCCCAGTTGCGGCAGTTGCTTTCCGTCAGCAGGATATCGCTACTCGCCAGCATCTCCCTCGCGGTGTTCCTGGCCTATATCCAGTGGGAGATGGTCCCCTTCACCAATCTGTTCATCTGGTGTTCGCTGATGGTGCTGGCTTCGCTATTGCGGGCTTCGATGGTCTATCTCCCGCAGCGCTATTCGATGAACGACAGTGCGGCAGTACAAGCCAAACTGGGTAACTTTCGCCTCGGGGTGATCGTTGCCGGTGCCGTCTGGGGTTCGGCCGGCTTCCTGCTCTACCCCGCCGACCATCCTCCTTACGTGATGTTCCTGATCTTTGTGCTGGGCGGGATGACAGTCGGGGGCGTGGCCTCGTTCTCCACCGACCGGGTCAGTTCACTTTCATTCTCCGCCTTGATCACGCTGCCGCTCGTGGTCCGCCTGCTGGTCGCGGGAGACCACATTTCGCTGGCGATGGCGTTGGCAGTGCTGTTGTACCTCGGCTTCATGCTCATAATCCTTTGGCGTATCAACCAGAATTTCATCGAAAACGTCACCCTGCGCCTGGAGGCGGCAGCGCGCGAGGATATCGTGCGGGAAGGCAAGGAGCGCTACCGTTTGCTGCTGAGCCATTTGCCGGTCGGCATCTTCCACTACGACAGGAATCTGGTGATCACCTATTCCAACGAGCGCTTCGCCAATATGCTGCGCAATACGGCCGAGCGCCTCGTGGGTCTGGACATGAAGCTGCTCAAGCAGCAGGCCATCCTGCCCAGCCTGAACAAGGCGCTGGAGGGGAACATGGGCTACTACGAAGGCCATTACCTCGCGACCTTCAGCGATGCCGAAGGCTGGATCAACATGACCTGCACGCCTTCGCGCGATGCTGGCGGCAAGATCGTGGGCGGTATCGCGATCGTGCAGGACGTCACCGAGCGCAAGCTGGCCGAGGACAAGATCAAGAACCTCGCGTTCTACGACCCGCTCACCGACCTGCCCAACCGCCGGCTGCTGCTGGACCGTTTGCAGCAGGCGCTCGCTTCCAGCGCGCGCAGCGGCAAGGAAGGAGCGCTGCTGTTCATCGACCTGGACAATTTCAAGGCACTCAACGACACCCTCGGCCACGACATGGGCGACCTGCTGCTGCGCCAGGTTGCGCAACGCCTGACCTTCTGCGTGCGCGAAGACGATACGGTGGCGCGACTGGGCGGGGATGAATTCGTGGTGATGCTGGAGGATCTGGGCGAAGAAGATATCGAGGCGGCGGCTCAGACAGAGATCATCGGCGAAAAGATCCTCGCCACGCTGGGCCAGCCCTACCAGCTCGTCACGCATGAGTACCGCTGCACACCCAGCATCGGCGCGACCCTGTTCAAGGGTCACCAGCTGGAAAAAGAAGAGCTTCTGAAGCAGGCCGACATCGCCATGTATCAGGCGAAAAAGGCGGGACGCAACACGGTGCGCTTCTTCGACCAGCAGATGCAGGACGCCGTCACCGCCCGCGTCGTGCTCGAGGGTGAATTGCGCAAGGCGCTGGAGAAGCAACAGTTCCAGTTGCACTTCCAGGTCCAGGTGGACAGGGCAAACAAACCGCTCGGTGCGGAAGCGCTGCTGCGCTGGCAGCATCCGACGCGGGGGCTGGTGTCGCCGGACCTGTTCATCCGGGTGATGGAAGAGACCGACCTGATATTGCCGATCGGGCAATGGGTGCTGGATACGACCTGCGCCCAGCTCAAGGCATGGCAGCAGAATGCGCAGACCCGTCACCTCTCGCTCGCGCTGAACGTGAGTGCGACGCAGTTGCACCAGGCCGATTTCGTGGCACAGGTGCAGGCCGCCGTGCTGCGCCACGGCATCAATCCGGTGCTGCTGAAGCTGGAACTCACCGAGAGCATGCTGCTGAAGAACATCGAGGACACAATCAAGACCATGAGCGCGCTGAAAGAGATTGGTGTGCAGTTTGCGCTGGACGATTTCGGCACCGGCTATTCGTCGCTGCAATATCTCAGCCGGCTTCCGCTCGACCAGATCAAGATCGACAGGTCGTTCGTGCGCGACATCGCTTCCGCCAGCAGCGACAAGGAGATCGTGGGCACCATCATCGCGATGGCGCAGAACCTGTATCTGGATGTGATCGCCGAGGGCGTGTCGACGGAAGAGCAGCGCCAGTTCCTCATGGGCACCGGCTGTTTCCACTTCCAGGGCTATCTGTTCGGCGCGCCCGTGCCGATCACGGAATTTGAAGCGAATCTGAAACAAGACTGATCGCTCAGCGGGCGATCACGGATGCCGACTACTTTTTTTGCCGCCAGAACAATCCCATCAGCGGCTTGACGCTGGTACCGTGGAATATGATGGAGAGAGTGACGACGATGAGTGTCAGCTGCATCAGTTGCAGCGACAGCGCTTCCGGCAGGCCGTGCTCTATCGCATACATCAGGTAATAGAGTGAGCCGATGCCGCGCACGCCGAACCAGCCGGTCATGCCGCGGATACGCATGGTGGTGTGCGTGCCCAGCAGGCCGATGAAGACGCTGAGCGGGCGCGCGACCGCGAACAGGAACAGTGCCAGCCACACCGCATCCCAGGTCCACGAATCGGCATAGAGCGAGCCTCCGATCAGCAGCACCAGCACGACTTCCGATAGTCTTTCCAGATGTTCCTTGAACACCAGCGATCCTTCGCTGACGGTTTCCGGCGGTTCCGGTGCGGGATTGGGATGTCCTTCGGCGCGCGCGACTTTCTGGGTATTGCTTCCGTCGAAAGCTGCCTTCACCACTTTGGCCATCTTGAGCTCGGTTTGGCGCAACGCGACCGCGGCAAAAAACACGGCGAGGAATCCCCAGGCATTGACGATCACCGATAATCCGTAGACGACGCCGATCAGGCCGAGGCCGAGGAAGTCGTCCATCAGCTCGTGTTTGTGGGGCTTACTGCGCAGTTTCCAGCCCAGCCTTGCCAGTGCGACACCCGCAAGCACGCCGATGACGATGCCGGCCAGCGTGGCCCACAGCACATCCACCAGCAGCCAGTTCAGTCCGTACTCGCCGATCTCATGCAGGCCCAGCATGCCCATACCCAGCATCACGAAGGGAAACGCGCTGCCGTCGTTCATGCCCGCTTCGCAGGTCAGGGTGAAGCGCAACTGGTCGTGATCGCCCGGATGGCGGATCTGCACGTCGGTGGCCAGCACGGGATCGGTCGGCGCGAGGATGGCGCCCAACAGCACGCCCGCTCCCAATGGCAGACCCAGCGCATAGTAGGCAAACGCCGCGACTGCGGCGACGGTGATAGTCATGGACACGGTAGCCAGCAGGATGGGTGCGCGCCAGCGCGCGACGGTGAACGGCACCGGCATCTTGACCCCGGCAGAGAACAGCGAAATCAACACCGCCACTTCGGTGAGCACTTCGAGCAGTGCCGATTCCTTGAGCGGGTTGAAATGAAACAGATCAAGTGCCGTCGGCCCGACCAGCACGCCCACCGCCAGATAGATGATGGCGGACGTGACCATTGAGCGCTTGAGGATGGACGCGGTGAGGCCCATGAACAGCAATAGTCCGCCTACGAAGATGAACCATTGAGCGGTTGACATGGGCGCGTTCCGGTAGCCTGCACATCAGGGTGCGCAGAATACGGATGCTGAATCAGATCGCGGCTGGGGTCTGTTCGGTGTCGAACACGAACATGCTGCAGATATTACAAATCAGCAAAGCGGAGCCGCCCCGCTTTGGCAACTAGTCGTTCGGCGTGAACTGCAACGAGCAGGACAGCACGCCCGCGACAAACAGGTTCTGCCCGTGACCGGGAAATGCGCCCGGCATCAGTTTGAAACACGCCAGGTTGGCGAGAACCTTGCGGACCTTTTGTTGCGCGAGCAAATCCCAGGCGGCATCAAACTCGTCCGGCTTGAACACCAGCTCGAGTCCCAGCCCGTTCTGGCCGGTCATCTCGGGAATGATCATGCGGCCAATCTCGCCACTGTCGGCCCCCTTTTCGGTTGCCTTGTAGCCCGATTCACTGAAAGCGATATTGACTCTCGATGCATCGACGGCTGTATGAGTGGAAAGATGACTGAAGAGCTTGTCATCGAACTCCTGGTCGGTCTCGCCATGCGCTGCCTGCTTGTTCGCAGCGCCGAGAAACTCGAAGTCGGAGCTGGGTTTGGTCTCCGTGAGTTTGCGCACCGAGACGATCTTCTGGCAGTTGAGCTTGATCGCGCGGGCGGATTTCTGGCTCGATACATCGTCGGATTTTCCCTTGCTGTGCACCAGAAAGGAATCGAATTTCAGTTCGAGCGTGACTTCTATCATTTTGGCCTGTTGCTCCCCGCCACGATCTTGTACTCGAACAGCCTGCATTCGATCGCGCCGTTATAAAGTGGAATGCGTTTTGACGGCGTCAGGCGCATGAGTTTCGTGATGCGCAGGTCGGCGGTGAACAGGTAGGTGTCCCAGCCGCCGAATCTCTGCTTCAGTACGTTACCAAGTTCCGGGTACAGCTCGGCCAGTTCGTCCTCGTCGCCCATGCGTTCGCCGTAGGGCAGGTTGGCAACAAGGATACCTTCCTTCTCCGGCGGCGAGGCTTCGAGCGCGTTGCACTGCTTCAGGTCCACGGTCTCGCGGATGCCCGCTTCTTCCAGGTTCTGGTGCGCGGCCCTGAGCGCATCGCCGTAGAGGTCGCTGCCGTAGATGGGCAGTTCGCACACCGGCAGTTGTGCGGCGATGGCGGCTTCGCGCATCGCGGCCCAGGTCTTGGCGTCGAAGTTCTTCAGTTTCTCGAATGCGAATTTGCGCGCGATGCCGGGCTGGATGTTGAGCGAGATCTGCGCCGCCTCGATGAGGAAGGTGCCGCTGCCGCACATGGGGTCGAGCAAGGGGATACCGGGCTTCCAGCCGGTCATCTGCAGGATGCCCGCGGCGAGGTTTTCGCGCAGCGGCGCGATGTTGGTGTGGATGCGTACGCCGCGCTTGTACAGCGCATCGCCGGAGGTATCCAGATACAGGGTGAAGTTGTCGCCCTCGAAGAAGGCGTGGATGCGCATGTCCGGATCGAGCTTGGCCACGCTGGGGCGCACGTTCTTCTCGGCGCGAAACTTGTCGCACACCGCGTCCTTGATCTTGAGCGTGATGAACTCCAGGCTCTTGAGCGGACACTTGATCGCGGTGACCTTGACCAGGATGGTGCAACTCACATCGAACCAGCGTGTCCACGGCAGATCGTAAACGGCCTTGTACACATCCTGCTCGTCGCGGAAGCGCGTGGCGTCTTTCACGCGCCAGAGGATGCGCGAGGCAAGGCGGCTTTGCAGGTTGATGCGGTAGCAGGTCGGCCAGTCGCCCGCGAAAGCAATACCGCCGGCGCTGATGCGCACATCGGTGGCACCGAACGAGGTCAGTTCATCGGAGAGGAGTTTTTCCAGTCCGCGCGGACAGGTGGCGAAGAAATCGGGCATCTTAGAAGGGCTTCACGACAACGAGGATGACGACGGCGAGCAGCACCAGCACAGGCACTTCGTTGAAGAAGCGGAACCAGACATGGCTGCGCGTGTTGCGGTCTTCAGCGAACATCTTTACCAACTTGCCGCAATACAGGTGATACGCGACCAGCCCGCCGACCAGAGTGGTCTTCACGTGCAGCCAACCGCCGCTGAAATCATAGGCGAACCACAGCCACAAGCCGGTGATGACGGCGAGCGCACCGATGGGGGTGACGAATTTGTACAACTTGCGTTCCATCAGCTTCAGGCGCTCGCGCACGGCCTGCTCTTCCGCCATCGCGTGATTGACGAAGATGCGCGGCAGGTAGAACAGTCCGGCGAACCAGCTGACGACGAAAAATATATGGAATGCTTTCAACCACAACATGACGATTACCTCGACAAACGACGCCGGAACAACACCAGCGACACATAAAATGCGATCAGTGCATACGCCAGCAACACACCGATATGCAGCAACGCCTGCGGCGGAACCGCTCCATTCATCAGCGGCCGCGCCAGATCAATCGCGTGCGTCAGCGGTAATCCGCTTGCGACAATTTGCATGCTCTCGGGCAACTGCGTGACCGGGAAAAAGACGCCGCATAGTAGCATCATCGGGGTGATGACCAGCGTGAAGTAGTACATGAAAAAGTCATACGCGGGCGCCAGCGCGGTCATGATCAGGCCGATGGCGGCGAAGGCGAGACCGATCAACAAAGCCAGCGGGATCATCCACAGCGACATCAGCGAGTTCGACAGACCCAGTATCCAGATCACCGCGAGCACCGCCGTGCCGGACATCAGGCTCTTGGTCGCCGCCCACAGAATCTCGGACAACACCACATCATCGAGCGAGACCGGTGTGTTCAATATCGCTTCCCAGGTGCGCTGCTCATGCATGCGCGCAAAGCCGGAATACAGCGCCTCGAAACTGGCGCTGTTCATGGTGCTGTAGCACACCGTGCCCGCCGCAAGGAAGGCCATGTACGACATGCCGCCCATCTCGGGCAGCAGGCTGCCGAGGCCGTAGCCCAGACCGAGCATGTAGATCACCGGGTCGGCGAGGTGGCCGAGGATGGAGGGCGCGGCGATCTTCTTCCACACCAGCCAGTGCCGGCGCCAGATGGGGAAGAAGCGCAGACTCAGCCGCGGCAATGCAAAATATTGGGTACTCATTATTTCCTGTCCTCTTCAACCGCCGCGAATGCCCGGTCGGGCGACACCACACCGACGCCGCGTTCGTACACGCAGCCCTTGGAAGTGCCTTCGGCCATGACGCGGCCGCCCACCATGAAGGTGTGCGTCATGTAAAAATATTTCTCGTCCCAGCGCTGCACTTCCAGCTTGACCTCATAACGCTGGAAGACATTGAGCGGCTTCTTGTAGCTCATGGTGTGCTCGGCAATGACCGGCAACCAGCCGCGCTTGAACATCGCCTTCAGCAGACCGCTGCGCGCGAACACGTCGACGCGGTTAAGGTCGCAGATGGTGAGGTAGCGGCCGTTGTTCATGTGGAAGTTGATGTCGATGTCGTTGGGCAACACGCGCAGCGTGAGCGTACTGGCGAAATTGCCCTGCTCCATCCGCTCCATGAAAAGTGAACGGATGATGACCCAGAGCATGCGGAAGATGAGGTTCAATCGCGCATCTCCCGTCCAGTCAATTTCAAAAAGACGTCTTCCAGATTCGCCGGGCGGTGCAGATAGCGCAATTCGCTCTGCGCCTGCAGATGCGCGACCAGCGGCTGTGCATTCTGCACATAGCAGAACACCGATTCGCCGCTGACCTCAAAACGCTGCGCGAACTTCGCCGCGTGTTCGTTCACCCAGTGCCCCGAGGTCTCGCCGAACACCTCCACCACCTGCGGCT
The DNA here is from genome assembly GCA_003445795.1 of Gallionellaceae bacterium. Taxonomy (GTDB): domain Bacteria; phylum Pseudomonadota; class Gammaproteobacteria; order Burkholderiales; family Gallionellaceae; genus Sideroxyarcus. Next base: position 4,851 of record DMCN01000114.1, on the reverse strand, counting down.
CGATGTTTTGCTCGATCAGTTCGCGCGGCGTGCCCTGGCTGATGAGTTTGCCGTTGTCCATCACCCCGAGACGGTGGCACAGGCGCTCGGCCTCGTCCATGAAGTGCGTGGTGAGCAGCAGCGTCTTGCCCTGCTGGGTGAGTTCGCGCAGGCGTTGCCAGATCAGGTGGCGCGCCTGCGGGTCGAGGCCGGTGGTCGGCTCGTCGAGAAAGATCACATCGGGATCGTTCACCAGCGCACGCGCCAGCGTCAGGCGCCGCTTCATGCCGCCGGATAGCGTCGGCACTTTGGCATCGCGTTTGCTGGTGAGACTGGCGAATTCCAGCAGCGACGGAATGCGCGCCTCGATCTCGCTGTCCTGCATACCGAAGTAGCGCCCGTACACCAGCAGGTTCTCCGCCACGGTGAAGTCGGGGTCGAGGTTGTCCATCTGCGGCACCACGCCGACGCGGATGCGCGCCTCGCGCGCCGCCTGCGGTACCGGCAGGTCGAGCAGCATGGCCGTGCCGGCGTCCGGTGCGATCAGGCCGAGCAGCATGCGCAGGGTAGTGGTCTTGCCCGCGCCGTTGGGGCCGAGCAGGCCGAAGCACTCGCCCCGATTGATGGACAGGTCGAGACCATCCACCACGCGATTGCCGCCGTAGGATTTTTGCAGGCCTGTTGCGCGGATGACTGCGCTCATAACTCAACTCCGGAAAAATGTCGTTTCACGATATCGCGCAATTGTGTCAATCGTCCATGAAAGAAGTGTTCCGCTTGCGGCAGCACCACGATGGGCAGATGCTGCGGGCGCGCCCAGTCCAGCGCGTCGGCCAGCGGCACCACATCGTCGTGCTCGCCGTGGATGACCAGCGTGTCGGGCGACACGGCGGGCATGGCGAAACGTCCGACGGCGGGTGCGGCCAAAATCAGGTGCTGCGGCTTCAGCCGCAGCGCGGCGCGCGCCGCGACATAGCCGCCGAAGGAGAAACCGGAGAGCAGCAGCGGCAACTCTTCGCCGAACTGCTCCTGCGCGTAGTGCACCACGTCGACCATATCCTGCTCTTCGCCTTCGCCGCCGGTGAATTCGCCCTCGCTCGTGCCGACGCCGCGAAAGTTGAAGCGCACCGCGACACAACCCATCTCGGCAAAGGTCTTGGCCAGCGTGACCGCCACCTTGTTGTCCATGTTGCCGCCCATGGTCGGCAGCGGGTGCGCCACCACGGCAAGCGCGCAGGGAATGTCATCAGGCATGTGCACCAACCCTTCGAGTTGGCCGGCCTTCCCATCAACGGTGAATCTTTGCAGTGCGATTGCCATCAAACTTCCAGACGTTTCACGACACGTCCGTGTGTGAGATGCTCTTCGATAATCTCGTCGAGATCGGCCTGATCGATGTAGGTGTACCAGACCGCTTCCGGATAGACCACCAGCACCGGACCCAGATCGCAGCGGCCGAGACAGCCGGCGGAGTTGATGCGGATGGTGTTCTTCTCGGTGGAGATGCCCAGCATCTTGACCTTGTCCTTGACGTAGTCGCGCGCGGCTTGCGCGTTATGGTTGTTGCAGCAGTCCTCGCCCGCGGCGCGCTGGTTGACGCAGAAGAACACATGTTTATGGTAGGGACTCATTTTTTCCTTCTTCATGTTGACGGGTGGCTCGCGCCCACCACAGATATCCGCCCAGCAGCAACGGGAACAGCGACGACAGTATCTGCGACAGGCCGACATAGTTGCGCAGGTGGCCGTAACGCCAATAATACAGGCGCATCGCGGCGGATTGGGTGCCGCTGTCGAGCACCAGATGCACCAGCAGCAGATAGCAAAGTGCTGCCAGCGCGGCCATGCGGAACAACCAGATGCGCGACAGCCAGCCGATGGCTGCCATCAGCAGCAGACCCACGACGATGCCGAGCATGGCCTCGCCGTTGAGCCAGAGCAGCAGCGCCCAGGATTTGAGCAGCGTCGCCGCGGCGACGAACTTCGCCAGCGCGACCATGCCCAGAATCAACACCACGCCGAGCACCGCATGGCGGCGCTCGCGCAGCAGTGTGAGCAGCAACAAACCGGCCATCATCAGATTCAGCGCGACCGCCATGCTCTCCCACATGTCGAACGGCTCGTCCGGCATCACCAAGGCCAGACCGTAGACCGGCTCGGTGATGAACACGTTCCCCAGCATGGGCAGCGACGGGTTGATCTGCGCGAACATCCACAACATCAGCAAGGCCAGACCGAAATCCACCCCCGCCCCTTTGCGGAACAGACCGATGCGCCACTCGGTCACGCGCGCGAACCAGCTTTGCCGCACGACGAAAACCGCCAGCAGCGCACCGACGAACATGCCGGTGGTGTTGCTCACGATGTCGGCGTTGGAGCTGATGCGACCCGGCAGATACGTCTGCAGATATTCCATCAGCAGGGACAGCAACAAGCCGGACAGCGTCGCCGCAAGCACACTCTTCTTCGCATCGATATGGGCGCGAAAGGTCAGCGCCAGCAACATGCCGAATGGCAGGTAGGCCAGCAGATTGCTCATTGCATCGAACGCGGTGTAGGTGTGCCGGAACGGAGATACCAGCACTTCGACAAAAGTGAACCCTTGCTCCTGCCAACCGGAAAAGGGCGACAGGCTGGCATAAACAATGAACAAGGCGTAACCTGCCGCTAAATAGCGACGCAACAGACTACGGGGCTTGGCGGGTAAGGAAGCACTCATGCATTGAACCCGATTGAAATACTAGGCCTTATTATGATTGACGCAGGCACATTGGGTAAGAAACAATGCCCGCCGTTTCGCGATTCAAGTATAAAAAAATAGCAGTAACCGGAGGAATTATGTCATACCTGCACTGGTCCAGTGACCTGGATACCGGGATCGATGTCATCGACAAGCAGCATCGTCGCATCGTCGATTACCTGAACGAACTCAATAGCGCCAACAGCGCCGGCGATCAGGCGGTGACCAATCACGTCCTCGGCGAGCTGGTCGATTACACCCTCACCCATTTCGCCTTCGAAGAAGAGTTGCAGGAAAGGGCCAACTATCCCTTCCTCAAAGCGCACAAACGTGTGCATGAGATCTTCACCAAACGCATCGCCGAATTCCAGAGACGCGCCGCTGCCGGCGAGAACGTTGCGCCCGAACTGCTCTCCATGCTGCGCATCTGGCTGGTCAATCACATCAAGGGTGACGACGCCGACTACGCACCCAGCGTCAAGAAGACACTGAACCTCGAAGGCACCGTCGACAAGACCGGCGGCTGGTTGGGTTCTGCACTGAAGAAGTTCTTCGGCTGATTCACCGCGAAGCGGCGTCCTGCTGCTTCGCGATCACCGCAGGCAGTCGTTTGGGCGCAGTGATGCGCAACTGCTTGTTCACGTTGTAGACCCCGAACACCACCGTGATCGCCTTCTCGGGCACATCGAATTCCCCCGCCAGAAAAGTCACCAGATGCGCCGTCGCTCTGCCGCGCACCGGATTCTCGGCGACATGCACCTCCAGTTGTTTGCCGATGACCTTGCCGATCTTCGTCTTCTTCGCGCGCGGACGGCCGAGGATGTTCAGCACCAGGGTGTCGCCATCCCACTGACAACAGCAAGACAGCTCCGATCCCGACTTAGAACTTTTCATGCGGCATCAGATAGCGCCATTGCCCCAACGGCAACTTGGACATCGACACGCGCCCGATGCGCAACCGTTTCAACGCCAGCACCTGCAACCCCACGGCCTTGCACATATGGGCGACCTGGCCGGCCTTCACACCCTTGAGCGCAAAGCGCAGATGCGTTTCGTTCTGCCAGCTCACCTTGACCGGCGGCAGCGGCTTGCCGTTGTAACTGAGCCCGTGGTTGAGCAACTTGAGACCGTCCGGCGCCAGCTCGCCCGCGACCTGCACGACATATTCCTGCTCTATCGTCGCCGCATCGTCGGTCAGCTTGCGCGTCACACGAAAGTCCTGGGTGAACACCGTCATGCCAGCTGCGTGCAACTCCAGCGGCGTGCATTGCGTCAGGTGCAGAAAATGCTGCTTGAGCAGGCGGATGCCGGAATGGTCTTCCGCTGCGCGCGTGTCGGCGCTGAGCAGTTGTTTGGTCGCGTCCGCATTCATGTCGGCATCGGGCGACTGGTGAAACAGGATGGTCACCGGCTCCACCGGCACCAGCACGGCTTCGGGATGCAGCTCGACCTTCTGCCCCGACACCATGAACTGCGGCTCTTCCACCACCTGCCCGTCCACCATCACCCAACCGCCCGCGATATACAACTCCGCCTCGCGGCGCGAGCAATGGATCGATTCGGCTAGGCGTTTGGCGAGACGGATGGTGGCGGTCATGAGATGTGATTCTGGAAACAAGGAGTGCATTGTAAACGGTCAGATCCTGCGTTCACCTGTAAAATCCGGACATGGACTCCGATAAGAAACCCGCAAACAGACCTCCGCTGGAGGGCGTCACACTTGAGATGATCGTCACCCAGCTCTCCGAGAGCATCGGCTGGGAAGCGATGGCGGAAGCCGTGCCGGTGCGCTGCTTTACGCATGACCCGAGTGTCAAATCCAGTTTGAAGTTTTTGCGTCGGACGCCCTGGGCGAGGGCGAAGGTGGAGGAGTTGTATTTGTTGATACGCAGGGTGAAGCCATAGATTGTTACTTGACCGTTCGTCCTGATAACCAGCGACTTGGCTGGCGTCTTTTGACAGCCTAGTCGAATGGCTAGTAGTTCCATCAGCTTGTCGAAGGAACGCCGCGTAGCGGCGTGCTGCATGTTGAGTGGCTTCGATTTGAAACCCAACACCGTCGGGGGTAGCCCGACAGCTAGTTACTTTCTTTTGCTTCGCCAAAAAGAAAGTAACCAAAGAAAAGGCGACCCC
>DMCN01000100.1:299-3112 GCA_003445795.1 Gallionellaceae bacterium | reverse complement strand
TTTCAAGCAAAACGGCGTCAGTTTATTTCTGACGCCGTTTGCCATTCAGTGGCGCCGATGATCAGAACGGCGGATCATGCGCATTACCGGCGGGGTTGGTTTGAAGGATATTGTGACGGGAACGACTGTCGTAATAGCGACGAATCTGGTTGCCGTATCTATTTTCGAAATCGTTCGTAAATACTTGCAGGAAGTCGAGGATTTCGACTGCTGCTTCGTCTGAGAGCGGTCGCAGTGGGACACATGGATAGCTTGGGTCGGAGCACATAGGTTTCCTCGATGAATTGATCAACGACCCGGCGCAGCGCGGCGCTGGGTGGGCAGATTGGGTTGCGCAAAGACATCCATGTAAAGCTTCTCGTCGAGCAGCGGCAGGTCGCGTTGCGCGGCGGCGGCGAGCAGTTCGGCGGCCAGCGTGGTCAGGATGCGGTAATTGCCGGCGGCGTGATCGCACAGGGTGTGGCGCAATTGGGGCGTCATCAGGCTGGCGTTGCCGGCCCCGGCGGTCAAATGATCGAGGCAGGCCAGCAGCTCCTCGCGGCTGGCAAACTCGGTGGCGAGCCGGGTGCGGATACGGCTACCCAAGGGAATAAGTTCCTCGCGGCGCAGCTTCTCGACCAGCCTCGCATCACCCGCCATGACGATGCACAGCAGCGGCTGCGAATCGAAACGGGCACTGGCCAGCAGGCGCAATTCGGACAACACTTGCGGCGTCATTTCCTGCGCTTCATCGATGAGCAGCACCGGACGACAGCGGCTGGATTCGAGATGACTGAACCAGCGCTCGCGCAACGCCTTGAAGCCGCCCCAACGGTTGGAGGGTTTCAGCGGCACCGCGAAGATGTCTCCCAACTCGCGATAGAAATCCGCCAGATTGCTTTGCGGGTGATTGATCGCGCCGACAGTCAGGTCGGGGAGTTTCTTGAGCCGTTCGGCCAGCAGGCGCAACACGATGCTCTTGCCGCTGCCCGGATCGCCGTGGATCATGGCGAAGCCGCCCTCGCGAATCTGCGCATGCTCGATGCGCCAGCAGAAGCTCTCGATCTTCGGCGGCACGTAAATCGCGTCGACCGGCAGTTCCGGGGAGAAGGGGTTCCATTTGAGCCCGTACAGGGCGAGTAATTTCTGGTTCATGCGATGTCCTTGTCGATGGTATGGTGTGTCGGTAAATAAGCGGGCGGCACGCCGGTGGCGGCGTAGTCGGCCAGCAGATGTGTCATCAAAGCGGGAAGGCCTTTGGGCGGCAGCGGCGACAGGTCAGCCGTCACCGGCGCCAGACGTTTACGCTGGCCACTGGCGTTGGCGGATTTATCCAGCGGCTTGACGGGACACAGGATGGCGCCGGTGCGCGGGTCGACCAGATCGACCCGGGACAGATCCCAGCGGGCATACTGCAAATGGACGTGTTCGAGGTGGCGATACAGGGAAGGTATCTCGAAGCGCGTCCCGTCCAGACTCACCGTGCCATCGGAACGCCGCTGTTTGCGTTTCACCTCGATGCGGAACGCGGCAGACAGCACGGAAGCGGCGGGACATTCGCGCCGCACGGTGGGGCCGGCCAGATAATGGGCCAGCGGCGTGGCGCCGATTTCGGTGTGACGTGTGCGGTGATATTCCTGCTCCGCCCAGGCCTGGGTGGCCAGATTGAGCGCGTCCAGCGTGAGGCTTTCCTCGCCTTCGAGCATGGCCATCAGACGCCCTTCAACCCTTCCCCAGAAGGATTCCTGTTTCGCGTTCTGGTAGGGCGAATAAGGCAGGGTGGTCTGGTGCAACACGCCCAGCCTGGCCAGCCCGGTGGTGGTTTCCTCCGCCAGCATGGCCGCGCCGTTATCGGTCATCAGGGCGCGCGGCAGACCGCGTTTCATGAAGGCTTGCGACAGGCCGTGAACCAGGCTCTCGGCGGTTTCATCGAGATACCATTGCAGGTGGCAGACCAGCCGCGAACGATCGTCGATCACGCCCAGCAACATCGGCGTCACCCACTCCCCCTGGCGCGTCAGCACACGGCGCGAGCCATGATGGAAATCCAGATGCCACAAGGCGCACACGTGGTCGACCTCGAAGCTGCGCACTTCGAGCCGTTCCAGCCGGTCGCGCGCGGCCAGGGCGCCGGCGGTGGCACGCTTCGGACGTGCCTGGCGGAACATCCCCCGCGCTTTGAGATAGCGCCGGATCGTGGGGTAGGAGGCAATCGTGGTGTCGCAGCCTTTGAGGGCGGCGCAGAGATTGTCGAAATGGAGTTGCACCGTCCAGCCCGGATGCTCGCGATACTGGGCCGTCAGCGTCTCGATAACCGGGGGTGTCAGGCTGGGGAAACGCCCGACATCGCCGCGCAGGCGATCCTTTAAGGCGGCCACCGGATCATGGGCGCGGTGTGCCGCGTAATACCAGCGTTCCAGTGTCGACACGCCAAATTCGACATCCAGCCCGGACAGCGGATGGCGCCAGGCCTTCGCGGCGAGCAGTGCCAGTGCGGCCTGTAACGCGCCGGGTTCGGGCGGTGCGGCCAGCAAGGGGCCGATGATCGAGAAGCGCAGCCGCGCCATGCGGTCACGTTTGAGCGGATCGGTTGGTGTGGTCAAGGTGTTCAAAAAGTTCTCCCGATGATGCGCTGCCGGCGGCAGCGCTTGTGGGAGCGAAGATTACAAACCCTCTTGAAGCTTGGCTATTGACAACTTCTGCGGGTGATCAGCACCCCCCGTTCAGGGTGACCGGATACCCGACTGTCAAAGGGGAGAGGAAGACCAGGATGCGCCGCATCGGTTCTTCCGCCACGCCCGCAAAGCGTTCGATCAGGCTGGCGGGAAGCAGGC
>DMCN01000100.1:0-243 GCA_003445795.1 Gallionellaceae bacterium | reverse complement strand
GCGCTTGCGGCACTGGCTACAACAGAAACTGAAGCGTGATTCGTAGTCGGCACGAGCCTCGTCCAGGCAGCAGCGTGGTTTGCGGGGATAGTTGGCACAATGCAGAGCGCCGCCACAACGACACCCGACCGACCGCGCTTGCGCCGCCAGATCAATATCAATGTGCAGGAGAAGTTGGAAAAAGTTTGGATTTTGCAGGAGGGCGTGGCACACTTTGATGGTCTCTTGTCTTGGTAAACCAGA
>DMCN01000016.1 GCA_003445795.1 Gallionellaceae bacterium | reverse complement strand
ATCTCGTGCGCCAGCACGCCCGCCAGCTCGGCTTCGCTGTTCATGCGCACCAGCAGCCCCTTGGTGACGAACACCTTCCCGCCGGGCGTGGCGAAGGCGTTCACATCGCTGTCGTCGAGCACGCCGAACAGCCAGGGCAGATCGGGACGCTCGGTCTGCGAGGCGAGCCAGCGACCGACGCGGTTCACGTAACGCTGCACCGCTGGGTTGTCGAGCAGCGGTGCCGCGCCCAGCAGGTTGCTGGCGATGCCGTCGCCCAGCATGATCTCCTGCGGCTCGTCGATGTCGGTATTGGCCTTCTGCACCTTCTGCACGGTCTTCACCGCCTTGTCCCAGTCGATCTTGCCCAGATCGAAGGCGGCTGCGGGCAGCGCGACACCCAGCAGACAAACCATGGATAACGCCAGATTGTTCTTCATCATTGGCCTCCGCTCAAATAGTCCACGCTCTGCGCCTCCAGCTTGCCCTGCGTCGCAAACTGCTTCGCGGCTTGCGGCGTCACCGCATTGCGCTTCGCAGCTTGCAGTGCCTTGGCATNNGTTCTTCCGACAGACCGCGCACGCCGGTAGTGACTGTGCTGCCGCTCTTGCCAGTGGCGGCGACGTTGAACAGGCTGCCCAGGCCGCTGTCGCCGCGCTTGCCCTGCACACCCGACTCCAGTTGCAGGCTCAGCATCTTCACCCAGCCGCTGAAGGAGACCGACTTGACCTGCGTCCAGCCCGATTGCCGCGCCAGCACTTCGACCTTGCTGCGCGGCGCCAGCGTGGCCAGCGTCTGCGCATCGCTGTAGGGTTTGGCTTTCAGTTCGGTGGAACGGATGGTGTAAGCGTATCCCCCGGCCCACGCTGCCGGCACACAGCCGAGCAACAGACATAACGCGATGATGTTCTTCATTCCTGCCTCTCTCCTTTTTCCAGTGGTGCGAACAACTCGACATCCTGCTCGCGCCCTTTCACCTTGAACGAACCGTACGACTTGAATTCGAATGCGTCGCCGCAGGCTTCCATGGTCTCGCGCGAGACCAGGATGCGCGACACGCCTTTGGTCAGGCCTTCGATGCGGCTTCCCAGGTTCACCGTATCGCCGATGGCGGTGTATTCGCGCCGCTGCTCACTTCCGATGAGACCCACCACCGCCGGGCCGCTGTGGATACCGATGCCGACATCGAAATCCGCATCCGCTTCGCCCAGCTCATGCTTGAAGCGCTGCAGCACTTGCGCCATCTCCAGCGCCGCCTCCACCGCGTGGCGCGCGTGATCCGGATCGTCCAGCGGCGCGCCCCAGAACGCCATGATGCAATCGCCGATGAACTTGTCCAGCGAGCCGCCGTGGCGGAACACCACCTCCACCTGCAGGGTGAAATAGCGGTTGAGCAACTCCACCACCTGTTGCGGCGTGCGTTTTTCCGACAGCGTGGTAAAACCGCGGATATCGGAGAACAGGATGGTGATCTGGCGGCTCTCGCCGGCGCGGCTGAGACCGCCGTGCGCCACCAGCTCTTTCACTACATGCGGATTGACGAAGCGGCTGAACATCTGCACCGCCTGTTCGCGCGAACGGCGCTCGCGCAAATATTCGTGCAAGGCGAATGCGAAATAGCCCGCCCAGGCCAGCACCAGCGGCGACAGCACCGGCAGCAGATACAGCTGCGCTACCGCCAGATAACTACCCAGCAACGCGGCGACAGTGACCGCCGCCAACACCATACCGACCTTGAGCGCGTTGATGCCGCGCAGGAAGGCCAGACTCAGCAGGGCCAGCAACAGAACGGCGCTGCCCAGCGCGAAATCGTCGCCGATCTTGCGCATGGCGCGCCCGTTCTTGAGACCGTCGATGGCGGTGGCCAGTATCTCCATGCCGGGATGCAGGCTGGCCATCGGCGTGGCGCGTAGGTCATGCAAGCCGGTCGCCGCTGTGCCGATGATGACGATCTTGTCTTTCAATTCGTCCGCGGGACGCTGCGGGTTCCGGCGTTCAAGATCGGCATAGAGATCGGCATAGGCGATGTGTCGGAACGCGCCGGGTGCGCCGCGCCATGCCAGGATCATGTCAGCCTGTTGCGGCACTGCATATCCAAGGTCCTGTGCCACGCGCGCGGGCAGCGAGGGGATGAACCAGCCGTGGGCATCGTCATACAACTGATAGCGGCGACCGATACCGTCGCTGTCTTCCAGATAGTTGATGGAGCCGACACGCCAATGCGCGGGATCGATGGCAAGCGGCGGCAATATCGCCAGACGCGCCGCGGCATCGGCATGCTCGCTTTGTTGCAGCCCCAGCATGGTCGCGATCTGTTCGGCCGGCGCGCCTTGTGCATCCAGCGCCGCATCGCGCCGCACCATGGGGAAATACACGTTGCCAAGGCCGCGCAATGCTTCGTTGAAGGCATCGTCGCTGTCGGGACGATACACGTCACGCTCGCTGAACAGGATATCGAACACGATGGCTTTCGGTTTCTGTCTGGCAATGCCGCGCACCAGATCGCCGTGCACCGCCCGCGGCCACGGCCAGCTGCCGGCCGTTTCCTGCATCTGCGCCAGGCTGGCATCGTCGATATCGACGATGACGATATCGGCATCGGGTTGCAAGCCTTGCGCCTGTTGCCGCACGAACTGATCGGACAGCCGGTTCTCCAACGGCGCCAGTGCATGCAACCACGCCAGTTCCAGCGCCGCCAGCAGCAGGAAAGCGATGCCTATGCGCGACAGGGTCTTGCGCGAGGAGATTTCGGATTGGTCAGCCATGCCGCACATACTAATCGCAACGTCTCATTTCCAACAGTCCCTTGCTTTTAGATAGGGGCGATTCCCCCTATAATCGCGGCCATTCGTAAATCTGATGCACCAACCCATGCTTTCGATGCGCACCGCACTGCTGCTTGGCTGCCTGTCCCTGACGGGATGCAGCTCCATTCCCGGCCTCAGCAACTACTCCCAGCAGAAGGACCCGTTCGAGACTTTCAACCGTGGCATGTACAACTTCAATGACACCGTGGACAAAGCGGTGCTCAAACCGGTCGCGCAGGGCTANNCATGGTGAGCAACTTCTTCTCCAATCTGGACGATGTCGTGGTCACGGTGAACGACCTGCTGCAGTTCAAATTCAAGCAAGCGGCCAGCGACGGCAGCCGCGTGCTGTTCAACACCACCTTCGGCCTGTTCGGGCTGATCAACATCACCGAGAAACTGCCCAAGCACAACGAGGACTTTGGCCAGACCCTGGGTTACTGGGGCGTGCCGAGCGGCCCCTATCTGGTACTGCCGGTGCTGGGACCGAGTTCGATACGCGACGGCAGCGGCCTGTACGTGGACAGTTTCAGCAGCGTGATCAGCAACACCGACCATGTGCCGACGCGCAACAGCGCCTGGGCGTTGAAAGGACTGGATGCGCGTGCCGGATTCCTGGAACAGGAGAAGGTGATGGACGAGGCGGTCATTGACCGCTACAGCTTCATGCGCGATGCCTATACGATGCGCAGACAGAATCTGGTCTACGACGGCAATCCGCCGCGCGTGAGATACGACGACGAAGACGAATAAAAAAACGGCGGGAACANNAACATCCCGCCGTTTTCATTTGGTGCTTCGCCTGCTGTTAACGCCCGGAACGCAAAGCCTCGATACGCTCATCCAGCGGCGGGTGCGTCATGAACAATCTGGAAAAACCGCCCCCGCTCGAGATCGCCATCGCCGACATGTTCTGCGGCATCGCGGCAGCCTGCTCGTGATTGGCTTTCAGCCGCTCCAGCGCGGCGATCATCTTCTGGCGTCCGGCCAAAGAAGCGCCGCCCGCGTCGGCACGGAACTCGCGCTGGCGCGAGAACCAGCGCACAACGATGCTGGCGAGAATGCCCAACACGACCTGCGCGGCGATCTCGGCGACAAAGGAACCGATGCCGGGACCGTTGCGGCCGTCGTTCTTCAGCAGCACGCGATCGACCAGGATACCGAACAGTTTGGCGAAGAACACGACGAAGGTGTTGACCACGCCCTGGATCAGCGC
>DMCN01000059.1 GCA_003445795.1 Gallionellaceae bacterium | reverse complement strand
CAAGCGCCAGGGCCGGGGGGGCAAGGGGGTCACCGGGATGACCACCAGGGATGAGGATTTTGTGGAGGGGATGTTCATCGCCTCCACCCACCATTACATCCTGTTCTTCACCGACAAGGGCCGCTGCTACTGGCTGAAGGTCTACGAGATCCCGGAGGGCGGCCGGGCCACCAAGGGCCGGCAGATCAGCAACCTCCTGGAGTTGAAGACCGACGAGAAGATCGCCGCTTATATCGCGGTCAAGGAATTCGACGACCAGCATTTCGTGGTGATGGCCACCAGCAGCGGGGTGGTCAAGAAGACCGCCCTGTCGGTATTCTCCAATCCCCGCAAGGCCGGCATCATCGCCGCCTCGGTGGACGACACGGATCATCTGATAGAGGCCAAGCTGACCGACGGGACCGAGGACGTCATCCTGGTCACCCGCCAGGGGCAGGCCTGCCGCTTCCACGAGTCTGACGTCCGATCCATGGGCCGGACCGCAGGCGGGGTGCGGGGCATCACCCTGGAGAAGAAGGATTACGTGATCGGGATGGTGGTGGTCAAGCGGGAGGGCAGCCTGCTGACCATCTGCGACCGGGGATACGGCAAGCGGAGCGACATCGCCGATTACCGGGTGACCCGGCGGGGCGGCAAGGGGGTCATCAGCATGAAGCTCACCGACAAGACCGGCGAATTGGTGGCGGTCAAGGAGGTGGTGGACAGCGACGAATTGATGATCATCTCGACCGAGGGCCAGGTGATAAGGCTGGCCCTCAAGAACGTCAGGGTGATGGGACGGGCCACCCAGGGGGTGCGCCTGATAAATCTGGACGGCAAGGACAAGGTGGTGGATGTGGCCCGCCTGGCAGCCAAGGATGACGAGGAGAACGGGGATGGAGAACCCGAAGCTTTGGAATAATTACCTTAGCCGCTCTGTTAAAGGAGCGGCCGGTAAAATATCAGCCGGCCTGCCATGAAGGATCTTTCCCAGCATCTGGAGCAGAAGCTGGAACTGTTGAGACACAAGGACCTCAGTTCCATCGACCGGCTGGACCTGATAGACGAGCTGGCCCAGGCCTGCCGGGAGCTGCAGCATTTGAACCGTTCTCTGGCCGAAGCCAACCAGCAGAAATCCAAACTGCTGGAGGACCTGGGAGCCAAGACCGCCGAACTGGAGCAGCAGACCAAGGAGGACGGTCTGACAGGTCTCTACAACCGCCGTTATCTGGACCTGCGGCTGGAGAACGAGTTCGACCGGGCCAAAAGATACCGCCGCAACCTGACGGTGATAATGGCCGACATCGACCGTTTCAAGAACATCAACGACACCAGCGGCCAGGCGATCGGCGATTCGCTGCTCAAGGTCGTCGCGAAAAGGCTGAGCGGCGTGCTGCGCGAGGGCGACGTGCTGGCACGCCTGTCGGGCGACGAGTTCGCGATCCTGCTCCCCGACCTGGCGCACGAGGTGAACGCGGCGGCACACCAGACCATGCATGTGGCGGAGAAGATCCATTTCAGCTTGCGCGATCCGTTGCGGCTGGGCGAGGAACAGTTCGTGCTGACGGCCAGCATCGGCATCGCGCTGTTTCCCGTCGAGGAATCCGATACACCTCTGGACATATTGCGCCGTGCACAGACCGCGCTGCACCGTTCCAAAGCGAATGGCGGCGGGCAGACCACCCTGTTCGAGATCAGCATCGACGAGGTGGCCAAGCAGCGCTTCCTCATCGAGCGCGACCTGCGGCTGGCCATCCCCGCGGGGCAGTTGCGGCTGTATCTGCAACCGCAGGTCGATCCTTCCGGCAAGATCGTCGGGGCGGAAGCGCTGGTGCGCTGGCAACATCCGGAACGCGGACTGATCACGCCCGGCATGTTCATTCCCATTGCGGAAGAATCCGATCTCATCATCGAACTCGGCCACTGGGTGTTCGGGGAGGTCTGCAAACTGATCGCTAGCGAAGCGGTGTGCGGCAAGCCTTGTCGCATCTCGGTGAACATCAGCGCGCGCCAGTTCCGTCAGCCCGATTTCGTCGCTTGGGTGAAGAACGAACTCATCGCCAGCGGAGCCGAGCCGATGCATCTGACCTTAGAGGTGACCGAGGGCGTGGTGATCGACAACATCAGCAGCGTGATCGCCAAGATGAACGAACTGGCGGATATGGGCATCCATTTTTCGCTGGATGATTTCGGCACCGGCTATTCTTCGCTCGCCTACCTGAAGAGGCTGCCTATACACGAGCTGAAGATCGACAAGACCTTTGTGCAGGATGCGCCAAGCGATCCGGATGATGCTGCACTGGTAGAGACCATCCTCGCGGTGGCAAAGCTGATGCGTCTCAAGGTGGTGGCAGAGGGCGTGGAAACAGCGGAGCAGGCCGAATTCCTCAACCAGCGCGGACAGGTCATCCATCAGGGATATTTGTTCGGAAAGCCGCAACCGGCGGCAGAATTCATCAGCCTTCTGACCAGCAAGTCAAAACCATAAACGACCTCAGTCGTTCTAAATAGCCCGTTTTTCCGCCTTTATTCCGCGCTTGAGCCTGATGCTGACCTGATACTTTAGCGTCGAGCCGATGCCCTTGGCATCCTTTAGCGAAAGAGGTGGAACATGTCTGCACAGAAAAATATCCGTTTGGTCTCTTCCCGCGACGAGGCGGATCCCGCCGAATCCGAAGCGATACTGGAATCGCGCGGTCGCGTCGAGGCCGAGATCGAGGCACAGTTGGCAGCCCAGGCGCGCGCCCGTGCCGAGGCTCATGCCCGTGCCGTGCTGCAGGACAAGGCAAAGCAGGAGAGCGAACTCGCCGAACTGGTCGAAGTGCGCACCCGTGCCGAGGCCGAGATCATCAATGAAGTGCAGGTTCGTGCCGGGCTGGAACGCGAACTCAGCGCTGCCGCACATGCCAAGCGCAAGACCGAGGAGAGTCTGACCGAAGCGGTGCGCGAAAAACTGGAAGCTGAAAGACAGGCACAGGCCGAACTCGAACAGCGCATGGCCGCCGAACAACGCCTGCGCGAGGAACTGGAGCGGCAGGCGAAACTGGATCGCGAAGCGGCCTTGCTGGCCCAGGAGAAGGCGCAGACCGAGGGGCTGGTCACGCAGAGCAAACAGCACAAACTCAAGTCCGAGAAAGAAGCGATGGCGATGGTTAACGCCAAGCTCACCGCCGAAGACTCGGCGCAGGATGCGATGAATGCCCGCGTGCGTGCCGAGATGACCGCGCTGGCCGAGAAACAGACCCGTGTGGCCGCAGAGCTGGAAGCCGAGCGCGCTGCCACGGAACGGGCCGCGGAAGAACGCAAGCTGCTGGAGACGGTGGAGCTGCGCATCAAGGTTGAACAGGAAGCGCAGGCGGAAGTCTCCGCCCGCGTCGCTGCCGAACTGAGACTGGCCGAAGCCGCAAAACAGGCCGTCGAGAAAGAACAGGCCGAACGTCTGGCGGCTGAACGCAAACTTCAAGCCGAGCAGGAGATGCTGAGTCTGCTCGAGTCGCGCGTGCAGGCCGAACAACTGGCGCTCAGGGAACGCGAAGCGGCCAATGCGGTGCTGATGCAGATCGAACTGGAAGCGCGCGATCTGCTGTCCGCCGAAGAGCAGGCCAAACGCGCTGCCGAAGTCAAACTGCAAGCCGAGCGCGAACTCATGGAGATGGCACAGCAGCGCGCCGAAGCTGATATGCGCGCCTCGCATGCTGTCGAGATGCAAGTGCATGCCGAGACGGAAGCGATCGAGCTGGCCAACCAGCGCTATGAGATGGCCGAATGTGCCCGCAGCATCGCCGAAGGCAAGGCCGAACTGGAGCGCGAGACCTTTGCTGCCGAACAGGCGCGTGCCAATGCCGACGAGCTGGCCGCAAGGGAGCTGCAGAAGAAGCTGGACACGATCAACGCCTATCTGCCGCTGGCCGAACAGCATGCACGGATGATGGTGGAATCCTGCCTGGCCGAGGAGGAGCGACTGGCTGCGGAGACCGCCGCCGTCATCGCCCTGCAACAGCACACCGATGCCGACCGCGCTGCCACCGAAGCCGCCGAACTGCGCCGCGATCTGGACGAGGAAGCGGCAAAGGTTGCACAAGCGCGGGCAATTGCGGAGAATGAGGCTATCGACAAGATCACCCTGCGTATGGACACCGAACTGAAAGCCATCGAAGCCGACAACGAATGCATTGCCGCCGAAGTGCGCGCGCAGGAGATCGCCGCCGCCAAGGCAGCACTGGCCGCGCAGATACTCGCTTCGGCAAGAGAGAAGGAAGAGCTGGAGATGCGTGCGCTGAATATGGCCAAAGCCCAGGCGGAAGCGCTGGCGCAGGCGGTCAGGACAGAAGAAGAGACGGTGCAGGTGCAAGCCCGTGCCGCCGTATTGGCCCGTCAGCGTATGGCTGTCGCCGAGCAGGCCAAACTTCAGGCTGAACAACGCGAGCGCGACGAAGCCGCTTTGCTCGAACAGGAACAACGCAATCAGCAAGCTGAAGAAAGTTTCGCCGAGTCGCGCATGCAACGCCTGGCGGCTGAGCGCCAGGCCGCTGCCGAGCAAGCCAAACTGATGGCGGAAACGCGTGAACGCGAAGAAGCTGCTTTACTCGATATGCAACAACGCAACCTGCAAGCCGAAGAACGCCTCGCTATTGCTCGCAGGGAACGTCTGGATGCGGAACAGAACGCAGTCAAGGCGGCCGAGGAGCGCATCGAGGCCGAGCAGCAAGCCACCGAAGCGGCACGCCAGCGCGGTCTGGCCGAGTTGCTGGCACAGCAGACCGCCAACGAGAACGCCGAGATGCAGGAACAGTTGATCGCCACCCTGACGGCGGGCGAGGAGTTGGAACGCGGCTTGATCAATGAGAATAGCGAAGAGCTGCGCCATGCCAAGGCACAGCTGGAAACCGGCAAGCTGTTGCAGAAACTGCGCAAGACCCACCGTGTGAATCGTATCTCGCAATTCGCCCTGGCCGCTTCGTTGTTGCTGAGCGTCGGGCTTTGGGTGAACGGTTCCGGCACAAAAGCGCCGGCGGTGGAAAGCGTAGCGAGCGGAAATGTCGCTGCGGTGCAAGTCGCACCCGAACAGAAGACGGAAGAGGTCGCCAGGGTGGCAAGCCTGCGCCTCGCCACCGGTTTGGGCGACAAGACGGCGCAGAAGCCGCAGACGGAAGTCGAAAAAGAGTTCTAAACAGGGATCAGGGAAGGGAAAGACAAACGGGGGCGTCAGCCCCCGTTTTCATTTGCTGCATTGCACAGCGATCAGTATTTGGTCACGCGGGCGACGCCGTCGCTCTCGATGACCCGTACCTTCTCACCGACGGCGATTACCTCACTGTCGCCGACCGTCTGCACCACCGAGATGTAACTGCCGTCTTCAAGCTTGATGGCGTATTCGATGCCGTCCTCGCGCGTGTAGCCTTCCTCAGCTGCCGCGCCGACCACACCGCCGACCACCGCACCGAGCACTGCGGCGACTTCGCCGGTCTTGCCCTGGGCCGCGCCGCTGCCGGCGATGCCGCCGACGATGGTGCCCGCAGCTGTGCCGACCTGGCTCTTGGTGCCTTCGATGCGCACCATATGCATGCTTTCAACCACACCGACCCTGAAGTGCTGCACCTGACGCACCTGGTCGCGGGTATAGACATCGCCGCCTTTTTCGCTGGCACAGCCGGCCAGCAGCAAGGCAGAAGCGAACGGAACGATCAGTAATGTTTTCATGGCGATCTCCTTATGCGCTGGTTCGTTGCGCACCTTGCGCATCGTCTGCATCTTCGTCATCCAGATCGGGCGCAGGTTCCCCTGGTTTCCACTGTTTCAGCAACAAAGCGTTGCTGACCACCGATACCGAGCTCATCGCCATGGCGCCGCCCGCGATCATCGGGTTGAGCAGGCCGAGACCGGCCAGCGGGATGCCGAGCACGTTGTAGGCGAAAGCGAAGAACAGGTTCTGGCGGATCTTGGAGAGCGTCACCTTGGACAGATCGATGGCATCCGCCACGCTGTTGAGGTCGCTGCGCATCAGCGTGATGTCGGCCGCCTCGATGGCGATGTCGCTGCCGCTCTTCATGGCGAAGCCGACATCCGCTGCCGCCAGCGCGGGCGCGTCGTTGANNTCGTTGATACCGTCGCCGACCATGCCGACCACGGTCTGTTCGTTCCTGAGCGAGGTGACATAGCTGGCCTTGTCCTGCGGCGACACTTCGGCGATGTATTCCTCGATGCCCGCCTGTTGCGCGATGGCGAAGGCGGTGACCTGGTTGTCGCCGCTCAGCATCACCACTCGTATGCCCATCTCCTGCAGGCGGGCGACGGCGACGCGGCTGCTGTTGCGGATCTTGTCGGCGAAGGCGATGTAGCCGAGCAGCACGTTCTCGCGCGCGACCGCGATCACGCTCTTGCCCTGTTGCTGCAATGCCAGTACCGATGCGTCATCCAGTGCGACGCCCTGTTGCGTGATAAAGGCTGGCGAGCCGAGCATATAGAGCGAACCGTCCAGCGTCGCGCGCAAACCGCCTCCCGGTGTCTCGTTAAACTCGGCGATCGGCAACGGCATGATCGCCTGTGCCTTGGCGTGCTCCATGATCGCGCCGGAGAGCGGGTGCGTGGAATGCTGCGCCAGACTGGTGGCGATGCGCGTCAATTCGCCCACGCCGCTGGCGGCGCTGGGGCGCAGGTCGGTGAGGGCGGGTTTGCCTTCGGTCAGTGTGCCGGTCTTGTCCAGCACCAGC
>DMCN01000009.1 GCA_003445795.1 Gallionellaceae bacterium | reverse complement strand
GGTGGCGACCGATGTGGCCGCGCGCGGTTTGGACATCTCGCAGTTAGAAGCCGTCATCAACGTCGATGTCACCCCCGACCCCGAGATCCACATCCACCGCATCGGCCGTACCGGTCGCGCCGATCAGGAAGGCTGGGCGCTGAGTCTGTGCTCACCCGCCGACATGAGCCGTGTCTCCAACATCGCCAAGGCGATGGGGATCGAACCCGAATGGCACCCGATGGATTCATTGATCAACGAAAAGAAAGGACCGCTGGTACCGCCCATGGTCACGCTGCAGATCCTCGGCGGCCGCAAAGAAAAGATCCGCCCCGGCGATGTGCTGGGCGCGCTGACCGGCGAAGCCGGATTCACCCGCGAGCAAGTGGGCAAGATCACCGTCACCGATATGTCCACCTACGTTGCCGTCGCGCGCGATATTGCACGCGAAGCGGTGAAGAGATTGTCGGCGGGTAAAGTGAAGGGCAAGACAGTGAAGGTGAGGGCGCTGGAGGATTGAACGCAACTTCCCAATAGGCCGTCATACCGGCGAAGGCCGGTATCCAGTTGATTTAATGTTTCTCGCGCAAGCGAGCCAACATCATATTGTGTCTGCTTCGCAGATTATTTTGATTGCTGGATTCCGGCCTTCGCCGGAATGACGCAGCTTCGGCGGGTGGGTTTTCTAGGTAAATGGAAGGTTCTGGTTGAATAAAAAAGCCCGGCAAGCCGGGCTTTTTTAATGTCTGTACTGCTCAGTGTGTCGTGGTCGGAGTGATAAATGGCTGCACATCGTGGTCGTGCTTCTTCGCGTGCTTCGCCATGCGCTTTTCCTTCGGCGTCATCATCGGCTTCTTCTTTGCGTCTCTATGGGTGTTGTGTGACTTGGGCATGATCTGACTCCTTATACGTGGTTAAGGAAAGAACTGCGAGAATCATGCTACTCCGATAGTTCGGCGTTGTCCGTATTTTGTTCCGGCTCGTTCGCCCCCATGATTGGCAACTCCGCGCGCGGCAGTTTGAGTGCTTCCAGCACCTTGAGCGCCGCATACGCATCGTTCGCTGCATACAGGATCTGCGGCTCGCTCAGTTGGTGCTGTGACCAGTCGGTGGTGGTGATCTTCTTCGACTTGGCGAAGCGTTGTTTGAACAGCTGCGCCACTGCATTGCGCACGCCCATCTCTTTCTGGTAGCCGTCTTTGCTGAACACAGTATTGAGATCGACCACGCCGCCGAACTCGACGCCGAACTTCGCGCGGATATGTTTGCGGTCCGATCTCAGACCGAAGCCGACCTTGATCACCTCGTCCGATTGCAGCAGCTCGACGAGATCGTGATGTCCTTCCTTGCGGTGGACCTGGAACAGATAGGCTTTGTCGTGCAGCGCGAACTGCACCACATGCGGTCCGTTGCTCACCTCGCCCACGGCGAAGGTGGGTTTGGACTCGGTATCGAAGCCGACGATGCCTGCCGCCCTGATCGCGGCGGCGGCCGCGGCGAACTCCGCTTTGTTCGCGGGCACGTGGATGTGTTCAAGCGTGAGGCCGATGAAGGGTTCCATCAGCGCGATGTCGGGTTTGGAGGGGGCGTGTTTTTTGGTCACGATCAAATTGCCTCGCCGGTTGCCGGTAACGGTTCGGCAACGACAACGCGATTGCGGCCTTCCTGTTTGGCGCGGTACAGCGCTTTGTCCGCGGCCTGGACCAACGCCGCCTTGCTGTCGATTCCTCCGCCCAATCCGGCTGCGCCTATGCTGATGCTGATCTTGATCGTTTGGCTGGTGCCGGCGGCGTCGGCGACCTCGATCGGATGCGATTCGACCAGGTGACGCAGACGTTCGGCTACCAGCGCGGCTCCGTCGATGCCGGTGTTGATGCAGAGCACCATGAATTCTTCCCCGCCATAGCGCGCGACGACATCCAGATCGCGCAGTGCTGACTTGAGCAGATGGCCCATCGCGAACAGGGCGGCATCACCGCCGTGGTGGCCGTAGGTGTCGTTGACCCGCTTGAAGTGGTCGATATCGATCATCAGCACGGAAAGTCCGATTGAATATCGCATTGAACGCGCGACCTCATCTTCAAGACGACGGTCGAGATAGCGGCGGTTGAACACCTTGGTCAGCGGATCGGAGATATTCTCCGACTCCAGCAGACTGATGCGCTTCAGATCGGCAGCGGTTTGCAGTGCAAGCGAAATCGTCAGCCAGACGAACAGTGCACCGAACAGGAATATGCCGGGCGTGAACAGTTCGTTCCACTCTGTCTGTCTGCCCCACAGTACGATGATGTATCCCAGATAACCGGCGATGAAGATGAGTATCAGACCGGTCATGGCCAGCCACTTGTTGCGTAGTGTGCCGGCCGGAAGAATAGAGATCAGTCTGCGTAGCGGGTAGAGCGTGGCCACATGGATGCTCAGGCCGACCAGAACCAGCAAGGCAGATAGATAGGAGATGAGGGGCGCTTGCATATATCGCGTTCTGGGCTATTCCGGAGTATCGGCGGAATGTACCTGAGACGGATTGTTTTGACTACCTGCCCGGCGGGTTTGTTTACAGTTACTGGCGTGGGCAAAACTCATTTCACGCTCGCCACTGCTACCCGCGTCTTGGGCAAACCCTTGCCGAGGAAGAATCCCTCGGCGACGTTCACCGCATCTTCCGGTCCGGCGATATAGATGTCGCCCTTGAGCATGTTCTTGTCGGCGGCATGGATGTCGTCAAGCAGTTTGAGCAGCGTCGCTTCGCGATTGCCGCTCACCGTGCGCAGGTCGAAGCCCGCGACATGCTCTTCGTAGTGGAAATCGTCCAGCGCGTCGTCCCATGCATGGGCGATGTTGGGCAGGTAGATGTTTTGCGGGTTGGAGCCTATCCAGTGCAGGTTGACGGTCTCGATATTGAGCGACAGCGCGTGTTCGATCACGCTCTTGATCGGGGCGAAGCCGGT